>NZ_CP040244.1:4026498-4328148 GCF_005517195.1 Streptomyces vilmorinianum
ACGAGGACGATCTGGGCCGGATCCTCGATCTGCTGTTGCGTCGGAGCGAGCGCCGGGTGCGTTCCCAGGGGCTGGAGCTCCGGGTGACCGACGCGGCGAAGAAGCTGCTCGTCGCGCACGGGCATCAGCCGGAGTTCGGCGCCCGGCCGCTGCGCCGCACCATCCAGGCCGAGCTGGACAACCGGATCGCGGACCTGCTCCTGGGCGGTGAGGCCGACCCCGGCGACACGATCGTGGCGGACATCGAGAACGACGCCCTGGTGTGCCGGGTGACGCGGCCCCAGGCGGCCGCGGCGTGACCGACCGGCCCCGCGGGGGCCGGAACCCCGCGGGGCCTGGAAGGTGACCGGGCGGCTCTCACTCGCTGCGCGGCGCCTCCGAGATCGTCAGACGCGCCGCCCGGCGGGCCGGGACGAGACGGGTCTGGTCACGCCGGGCGGGTCCGGGGAGGGCTGACGGGCCGGACGGTCACGGGGACTTCGTCCATTCGAGGGTCACCCGCAGGTTGGCGCTGCTGCTGCCCCTGACGATGAGCGCGGTCAGCCCGCCCGCGTCCAGGCCGAGTTCGCAGCCGAACTCCACGGTCGCCCGGTCGGGGGCCGCCTGGTGCAGCGCGTGGCTGAGCTGGCCGGCGAAGGAGGACAGGGCGCTGGTGACCCCGGACAGATCCGGGAGGCGGTCGCCCAGGCCCTCGAGCTCACTGGCGGGGGCGAGTCTCTCCGCCTCCACGTAGAGCACGGCGCCTTCGATCTCGACCCTGGTGACGTCCCGCATCACGGCTCCTCCGGGGTGGGTGGCGAGCAGAGCGCCAGTATCATCGAGGGCTACGACGACGGCCCCCTGAGCGGTCATTCGGCCCAGCGCCGCGTGGTCACAGGTCGGGCCGCAGGGCGCCCGAGGCGCGGCCGGGGCGGCCCGCCTCGGTCCCGAAGGCGCTGCCCTGCTGCCACCGCGACCAGGTCAGGTTCCAGTCG
Source organism: Streptomyces vilmorinianum (assembly GCF_005517195.1). NCBI lineage: Bacteria > Bacillati > Actinomycetota > Actinomycetes > Kitasatosporales > Streptomycetaceae > Streptomyces > Streptomyces vilmorinianum. The sequence continues at coordinate 4,027,473 of NZ_CP040244.1, forward strand.
CCGTAGCCGTTGCCGAAGGGGGTCATCGGCGCGCCGTATCCGTTGATCACCTCGACGAGGTCTCCCTCGCGGACGGTACGGAAGAGCCAGGCGGCGTCCTCGGTGCTCATGCCGGTGCAGCCGTGGCTGACGTTCTCGCTGCCCTGCGCGTCCGTCGACCAGGGGGCGGCGTGCAGATATTCGCCGCTCCAGGTGACGCGGGTCGCCCAGCGGACCTTGAGGTCGTAGTAGTCGCGGCTGCGGCGGGGGATGCCGATGGAGTCGCCGCGCATGCGGACCGTCGGCTCCTTGCCCAGCACGACCTTGATGCCGCCGCGCGTCCGGAAGCCGGCCTTGCCCGTGGTCACGGGGATGGTGCGGAGGATCCGGCCGTCGCGCTTGACGGTCATCCGCAGGGTGGCCACATCGGTGACGGCCTCGACGCGGTCGCCGGTGGTGAAGGTCAGCGGGTTCGACGGGCCGCCGTGGAGCCGGTCGGTGACGCGGACTCCGTCGAGGCCGCTGCGGACCCGGACGGTGGTGTGGGCGGGCCAGTAGGCACGGGGCCGGTAGTGGAGCGTGGTGGGGCGGACCCAGTGCCAGGCTCCCACGACGCGCGGTTCGGACCGGACGTCGAGGGCGCGTTCGACGACTCTGCGGGCCTCGGGGTCGGCCGCCGGCACCGGGTGGCTCAGTTCGGCGGTGACCGGCTGCCCGACGCCGTACGTCCGTCCGGACGACGGGCCGAACGCGACGCTGAGCCGTTCCCCCTCCGGTGCCATGCCGGTACGGAACTCCAGGCGGGCGGCGCGCCGCGCGTGCCCTCCCGGGCGCGCCCGCTCGACGGTGAGGTGTGCGGTGTAGTGGCCGTCGGCGAGGAGCGGGGCCGTGCTGGTCCAGCGGGTTCCGTCCGCGCTCGGGCGCCCGGCGACTCGGCGCCCGCGCCGGTCGGTCACGGTGACGTCGGTCAGCCGGCCCGGTGTCCTGAGCGCGATGGCGATCGGTCCGGGGGCGCGTGTGGCGTCGAGCGCGAACGGCCGTCCCGTCAGGGCCGGTCCGCCGGACAGCACCACGGTGTGCCGGGCCGTCGCGCACAGGCCCCCGGCCGACGCGCAGCCGCTCAGCGACACGATCGCCTCGTCCACGGCCTGCGCGGCGGCCTGCCCGGGCCGCGGGGAGGCCGGGGGCTGCGCGGCCGTGGTGACGAGTACGGCTCCGGCGGCCAGGGTCAGCACGCCCCACCCTTTGAGGTTCCTGCGTGACGCCATGTGAGTCGCCCTCCCCTGCTGGTCCGTTCCGGTCCGGAGCATCAAAACGGATCAAGAGAAGAAATGATGATCACGTGGCCGGGCGTGGCGCGGGAGAGGGCCCGGAGACGACTCGAACGCACCAATCCGGGGGCACGCGCTCGCGCTCCCGGTCGGAGCGAGGACGGGCGGGGTCAGCGCGGGGTGTCGGCCGTGGGCGCGAAGGCCTCGCCGTGGCCGGGGACGATCAGGGCCGGCGAGAGATCGAGGATCGTCCGCCGCGAGGCGTGCAGGGCGGCCGGGTCGGTCGCGTAGGGGTCCTCGACGGGGCCGTCGGCGGACCACCACAGATGGGTGAGCACGACCAGGCCGTCCGCGGTGTCGGCGAGGGTGCTGATGTCCTCCGGGGTGTGCCCGGGCGTGGCCGCGAGCCGGATGGACGGCGAGATCACGAAGCCGTCGGCCGGGCGGTCGGTCCAGAGGTCGTCCTCGTAGATGGCCCAGTGGTCGTGGTAGCGGGCGGCCGGGAAGAGGGCGGCGTTCAGGGTGTGGTCGGGGTGGTGGTGACTGAACACCACGTCGGTGACCTGCTCGGGCGCCACCCCGGCGTCGGCGAGCGGCCCGAGGATCAGCTTGCGGTCGGCGACCATGCCCGGGTCGACGACGACCACGGTGTCCCCGTCACGGAGAAGACTGACGGTGGACGCGGTGCGCGGGCCGACGTATCCCGCGGTCAGAATGGTCAAGATGGCGGTCATGGGCGCACGTTAGCGCGGCGCGGCGGACGGGACGGACCCTTTCCAGCCAGACAGCTGTGCGATTTCTGGCCACTGTCCCGCCGCCCGGAGCCGCGTCGCCCCGCCGGGAGGGCCCGCGCTCAGCGCGGCGGCTCCGGCAGCTCCTCGCCGGTCTCCAGGAGGGACTTGAGGCTGGAGAGCAGCGCCGGCCAGCCTTCGCCGATCATCTCGCGCATCATGCCGTCGGGCTCCAGGTCGTCGTGCACGAGGGTGAGCTTGACCATGTCCCCGGCCGGCTCGATCGTGAACGTCGCCTTCGAGCGGCGCTCCTTCGCGAGCTTCACGTACACCTCGTCGCCGATGCCGACCGCCTCGGCCCACTCCGGCGTGAAGGTGTGCCAGGTGTACGAGAGCCGCCGCCCCGGCTCGGCCGCGAGGACCACCTGCTCGGGGTCGCGCGTCGTGCGGCCACCCTCCTCCCAGACCATCGGCGCTCCCGCGGTCCACGTCGACTCGAAGGCCACGCCCCAGTAGCGCCGGGTGAAGCCCGGGTCGGTCAGCGCCTGCCAGACCTCGTCGGGGGTGGTGCGGATATAGGTGGTGTAGACGAACGCCGTGGTGTCCATCGGATTCTGCTCCCATCCTGGCTCCGGGCCGACAGGCAGCCGTACGGCTGCGGTCAACGACCGTCCGGCCCTGCGGGCCGCAGGGCCGCCGCGACAAGACCCGCCACCTCCTCCACGAAGACGTCCCCGCCTCTGACCACACGGTCGAGCACGAGGCCGTCCACGCACGCGAGGAGGGTGAGCGTGCGCCCCTCGGGATCCGCCACGCCCTGGGCGGCGAGGAAGCGGCGGACCGCGTCGCGCGCCGGGTTCTCACGTGGGACCAGGATTTCGCGGAGTTCGGCGTCTCGCACGCTCTCGACGGCGCAGGCGTAGCGGGCGAGGGAACGACGCCGCCCCTCGCCGGTCAGGCGCGCGGCGGTGAGCGCGACGAGTCCGTGGGTGAGTTCGGCCGCGGAGCGCACCTCCGGGGTCCGCTCCCCCGCCGCCCGCAACTCGGCCTGGTCGAGTTCGACCAGACGGCGGACCAGTGCGGTCAGCAGGGCCGAACGGGTGCGGTAGTACGCGGAGGTGGTGCCGGCCGGGAGTCCGGCGGCGGCATCGACCGCGCGATGGGTCAGCCCGCGCATCCCCGCGTCGGCGAGGACGCCGAGCGCGGCATCGGCGAGGAGGGTGCGGCGGTCGGGGCCGCGTCGGTCGGAGGTCACCCCCTCTTTCTACACCCGTAGAAGACGCGCGCTACGCTTCTACAGATGTAGAAGGCAGCGCGGGAGAGAGGTCGGGTCGCCATGGGGAACAGCGCCGTCGTCGTCGGGGCGGGCATCGGTGGGCTCGCCGCGGCCCTCGGGCTGCGGCACACCGGCTGGGAGGTGACCGTCGTGGACCGCGCGCCCGTACGCGACGACGCGGGCGCCGGAATCTCGCTCGCCGCCAACGGGCTGCGCGCCCTCGACGCCCTCGGAGTCGGCCCCGCCGTCCGGGCCGCCGCGCGCGGCCAGTACACCGGCGGAACCCGCACTCCGGACGGATCCTGGCTCGCCCGCATGGACGGCACCGCCCTCGAACGGGCCCTCGGCACACCCATCGTCGGCATACCGCGGGCCACGCTGCACCGCCTGCTGCGCGCCGCGCTGCCGACCGAAGCCCTGATCGTCGGCGCCGAGGTGACCGGACTCGACCGCTCGGCGCCCGGTCGCGTCCGCGTCCACATCCGTACGCGGGCGGACGCCTCGGCCTCGACGCACGGCGGCACACACCTCGACGCCGACCTGGTGGTGGCCGCCGACGGCGTCCACAGCCGCACCCGGGCCGCTCTCTTCCCCGGTCACCCCGGCCCCGTCCACAGCGGCTCGACCGTCCTGCGCGCCCTCACGCGGCGGCCCTTGGACCTGCCCACGGACTTCGAGATCACCTGGGGACACGGCGCCGAGTTCGGGCACATCGCCTTCGCCGACGGGCGCGCGGAGTGGCACGCCGTCCTCAACTCCCCCGCAGGGATACGGCACACCGACCCGCTCGGCGAGGTCCGCAGGCGCTTCTCCGGCTGGCACGACCCCATCCCGGCCCTGCTCGACACGACGCACGCCGAAGACGTCCTCCACCACGACATCCACGAACTGGCCACCCCGCTCCCGTCCTTCGTCGCCGGCCGCGTCGCCCTCCTGGGCGACGCCGCCCACGCGATGACCCCGAACCTGGGCCAGGGCGCCTGTCAGGCCCTGGAGGACGCCGTCGTCCTCGCCGCCGCACTGGCGCGCGAGCCCGACACCGACACCGCCCTGGGTTCCTACGACGCACAGCGGCGCCCTCGCGCGCAGGCGGTCGCGCTCGCCGCCCGCAAGGCCGGCCGCATGGGCCAGCAGCTCTCCGGCCGGGCCGCCGTGGCCGTGCGCAACACGGCCCTGCGCCTCGCCCCGTCGGGCGCGACCGTGCGCATGATCCTGCGGCACGCCGACTGGACCCCGCCCGCGCTTCCGGCGCGGCCGTCCGGAGCCCCACTCGTTAAATAGGTGCGGAAGAAACTAGTCAACGGGACTGCTAGCGTGTCCGGATGTCCCTCAAGCACGCGGTCCTCGCAGCTCTCCTGGAGGGCGAGGCGTCCGGATACGACCTGGCCAAGATCTTCGACGTGTCCGTGTCCAACCTCTGGGCCGCCACGCCGCAGCAGCTCTACCGGGAGCTCGACCGGCTCTCCGACGCCGGACTGATCGCCGCCCGTGTCGTGGAGCAGGAACGGCGACCCAACAAGCGGATGTTCTCGCTCACCGACGCGGGCCGTGAGGACCTCATGGCCTTCACGGCCCAGCCGCCGCGGCCGAGCGCCATCCGGGACGAGCTGATGGTGCAGGTGCAGGCCTGCGACGCGGGCGACACCGACGCGGTACGGGGGTTCGTCCAGGAGCGGATGGAGTGGGCACGGGGCAAGCTGGCGCGCTGGGAGCGGCTGCGTGAGTGGATGCTCGACGGCCGGGACGAGGCCACGTACCTGCGCGAGGCGGAGCGGATCGGCCCGTATCTGACCCTGATGCGCGGCCGGTCGCTCGAGGAGGAGAACCTGCGCTGGGGCGAACAGGTGCTCGCGATCCTGGACCGGCGCCGGGCCGCGCGGCAGCGGGCCTGAGGCACCGCGCCGGCGGCGCGCGCCGGGGAGCCATCCGCCCGCCTATGCTTGACGGCGTGAGAGATAGAAGGTCCGATGGCAAGGGGCTCGGCCCCGAGGCCGGAGCCGGGTTCGGCGAGCGGAACCGGCCGGGGGCGGCGCCCCGCGGACCACTGGACCTCTCCCTGCTGCGCACCTTCCTGGCCGTCCACCGCACCGGCTCCTTCACCGCCGCCGCGCGGCTGCTGAGCCTGTCCCAGCCGACCGTCACGACCCAGATCCGCGCGCTCGAACGCCGCCTCGACCGCGAACTGTTCGAGCGGCAGCCGCGCGGGGTGGCCCCCACGCCGTACGCCGACGAGCTGGCCGCGCAGGTGGCGGCGCCGATCGACGCGCTCGCCGCGGTCGCCGACCACGGCCCGGGGGCCGTTCCGGCGCCCCAGCCGGTCCACCTCGCGGGCCCCGCCGAGTTCCTGTGCGTGACGGCCCTGCCCGCGCTGGCTCCCCTGGTCGAGGAGGGCGTACGGCTCCAGGTGACGCCGGGGCTCACCGACGACCTCCTCGACGGACTGCGGGCCGGGCACCACGATCTCGTGATCTCCACGGTCCGACCGCGCGGGCGGACCCTGACCGCGGTGCCGCTGACGGACGAGGAGTTCGTCCTCGTCGCCTCTCCCGGCTGGGCGCGGCGGATCGGTCCGGACGCCGTGGCCGAGGACGGGCCTGCCGCGCTGCACGGCGTGCCGATGGTGATGTACGCCGAGGATCTGCCGATCGCTCGACGGTACTGGCGCCATGTCTTCGGCCGGCGCCTGACGGGCGAGGCGGCCGTCACCGTGCCCGATCTCCGGGGCGTCGTGGCCACGGTGGTCGCGGGAGCCGGCTTCAGCGTCCTGCCGGCCTACCTGTGCCGGGCGGAGCTCGACACGGGCCGCCTGGTGGCGCTGCTGGAACCGGAGGACCCGCCGATCAACACGTCCTATCTGGCCCAGCGGCCCGGCACCGCCGAGAACCCGCACGTGACACGCGTACGCGATCGGCTCCTGGCCGCCGCCCGCGACTGGTGACGGGTTTCCTTACTCTGCGGTAACGTCACCCGTCGGCGACCGGAGGGGCCGGTCGGGGACAAAGGGGCAAGCCGATGAACGTCGGTGACATCGTCGAGGACTTCACTCTTCCGGACGAGACGGGGACGCCCCGCTCGCTCACCGGGCTCCTCGCGGACGGCCCGGTCGTGCTGTTCTTCTACCCGGCGGCCCTCACCCCCGGCTGCACCGCCGAGGCCTGTCACTTCCGCGATCTGGCAGGCGAGTTCCGGGCGGCAGGGGCCCGCCCGGTCGGCATCAGCTCCGATGTGGTGGAGCGTCAGCAGGAGTTCGCCGACCGCCACTCGCTCGGGTATCCGCTGCTGTCCGACCCGGAGGGTGCGATACGCGATCTGTTCGGGGTGACGCGCGGATTCTCGCTCGCGCCGACGAAGCGCGTCACGTTCGTCATCGACCAGGACCGCCGGATCCTGGAGGTCGTCCGCAGCGAACTGCGGATGAGCGCGCACGCCGACCGCGCGCTGGCGGCGCTCCGGGCGCGCGGCGCCTGATCTCGACATGCGGACGGGCGGGGGTTCGGCAACACTCGCTTGTACGCGAGGCCGAGAGCGGCCGGTGCGGGAACGGAGTGCAGGAATGGACGACTACCCTCTCCTCAACGTCTTCTGGACCATGCTCTGGTTCTTCATCTGGATCATGTGGCTGTTCCTGCTGTTCAGGTGCATCACCGACATCTTCCGGGACCATGAGCTGAACGGCTGGGCCAAGGCCGGCTGGCTGATCCTGTGCATCGTGCTCCCCTACCTCGGCGTGCTGATCTATGTGATCGCCCGCGGCAAGAGCATGAGTCAGCGGGACCTCAAGCAGGCCAGGGAGAGCGAGGCCGCGTTCCAGTCGTACATCCGCCAGGCGGCGGGCACGGCCCCCGGCGAAGGCAAGGGCAGCGGCGTCGACGAACTCGCGCGGCTCGCCGATCTCAAGGACAAGGGCGCCATCACGGAGGAGGAGTTCCAGAAGGCGAAGGCGAAGGTCCTGTCCTGACGAACGGGGACGGGGCCGCGGACGGAGACGCGACCGCGGACGCGACGACCACCGCGCTCTCCCGCTCGCTGCTGCGGGAGGCGCGGGCCGAGCCGGGCCGGCTGCCGGAGCTGCTCGCATGGTTCGCCCTACGGCACATGGGCCCGTCGGCCGGCCGGACCGTGGAACGACTGCGCGGCAAGCATCCGGACGCGTCCCCCGCCGAGCTCCGCGCCATGGTCGTGAGGCGGGGCCGACGCGCGGTGTCGGCCGAAGGGGCGTTCGTGGGCGGGCCGTTCATCGTGCTCGTCCCGGTCGCGTTCTGCGGGGCGCTGCTGCTCCAGGTGCGGACGGTACTCGAACTGGCCGGCCTGGAAGGCCGGGACACCACCGATCCCGAACGCGCCGCCGAACTGCTGGTCCTGCAGGGCGTGTACGCGGACACGGCAGCGGCCCGGGCGGCGCTGGCCGCCCACCCACCACCGTCCCCGCCGGCGCCTTCCCCGCCGGCACCCACCGAACCGGCGCCCTCCGCGCCGACACCCACCAAACCGGCGCTTTCCCGCCCCGCGCCCGAGGACGGCACGCGACGGCGGCCCGGCCGGATCGCCGCGATGCGGGACCTCACGCTGCGGATGGCCCGTCTCCTCGGCATCGTCACGCCCCCCGAAGACGGCCCGGGCCTCCTCGTCCGGATCGGCCAGTGGGCGCTGGTGGGCCTGGTCTTCCTGGTCGGTCTCGTCGCGCCGCTGGTGTGGCTGCCGTACATGGCGCTCTCGTACGACCGCGCCACCACCCGCCTGATGGACCGGACGACCGTCCATTACGTCGGCAGCCGCAACGAGCTCGCGGCCCGTGGCTCCCGTATCCGACCCGGAATGCTGCTCGCCGGGCTGCGCGCCCTGGTGTCGATCCTGGTACCGGCGGCGGGGGTGGCTGTCGTCGTCGTCGCGGATCTGCGGATCGTCGGCGACAAGTGGCCGGTGATCGGCATCCTGCTCCTCGTCGCCCCCGTGGTCGTCGGCGGGCTGTGGCTCTGGCGCCGCCACGCCTCGACCCGATCCCCCTGACCGGAACCGCCACCCCTAATAGGTGTCTCACATTCGTATTTGATACGGTCCTTGCGTGCGGCTGACGAAATTCACCGACCTGGCGCTGCGTGCCGTGATGCGCCTGGCGGTCCCCGGGCAGGAGTCCTCCGCCACCACACGCGAGGTGGCCGAGGTCATGGCCGTGCCCTACGCCCATATGGCGAAGGTGGTCACCCGGCTGCAGCACCTCGGCGTCGTGGAGGCGCGACGCGGGCGGGGCGGCGGTCTCGCCCTCACCGAGACCGGCCGGCGCGCTTCGGTGGGCTGGCTGGTGCGGACGCTGGAGGGCGAGGAGGAGGTCGTCGCCTGCGAGGGCGAGAACCCGTGCCCGCTGCGTGCCGCCTGCCGACTGCGCGGAGCCCTCCGCGAGGCGCAGGAGGCGTTCTACCGCACACTCGATCCGCTGACCGTGGCGGATCTGGTCGAGTCCCCCACCGGCCCGGTGCTCCTCTCGCTGGGCCCCCGCCACGGCGACTAGGCCGCCACCCCCGGAGATGGCCCCTCCGCGCTTCACCACCCCTTTAAATACGTAGATCATCTACCACATTAGGAGCTTCGATGCTGTCCGAGCAGGCCACTCCGGTCGTCCGTGCCACCCTTCCCGTCGTCGGAGACGCGCTCGGCGACATCACCGAGCGCTTCTACGCGGGGATGTTCGCAGCCCGCCCCGAGCTGCTGCGGGACCTCTTCAACCGCGGCAACCAGGCCAGCGGCGACCAGCGGCGCGCGCTCGCCGGCTCGATAGCCGCCTTCGCCGGCGCGCTCCTCGAGAGCCCGGACACCCGGCCGGACGTCATGCTCTCCCGGATCGCGCACAAGCACGCCTCGCTGGGCGTGACGGCCGAGCAGTACAAGATCGTCCACGAGCATCTCTTCGCCGCGATCGTCGACGTGCTGGGCGAGGCCGTCACGCCCGAGGTGGCCCAGGCCTGGGACGAGGTCTACTGGCTGATGGCCAACGCGCTCATCGCGCTGGAGGCCGGCCTGTACCAGGAGAAGGGCGTCGCGGAGGGCGAGGTCGTCCGACCGATGGAGATCGTGGAGCGGCACCAGGAGACGGCCGACACGGTCTCCTTCGCCCTGCGGCACACCGACGGGCGCCCGACGGGGACGTTCCGGCCGGGGCAGTACGTGAGCGTGCGGGTCGAACTGCCCGACGGCGCCCGGCAGATCCGCCAGTACAGCCTCTCCACGGCGCCCGGGACTGCGCAGTGGCGGATCACGGTGAAGCGGGTCGACGGCGACCCCGCGGGTGAGGTGTCCACCTGGCTGCACGAGCACGCGCGCGTGGGCGACGTCCTGGAGGTGTCCGCGCCGTTCGGCGATCTCGTCCTGCCCGAGGGCGACGGGCCGCTGCTGCTCGCCTCCGCGGGGATCGGCAGCACGCCGATGCTGGCCATGCTCGGCCATCTCGCCGCCACGGGCTCGCGGCGCCGGGTGATCGTCGTCCACGCCGACCGTTCCCCCGCGGAGCACGCGCACCGCGAGGAGCTGCGCCGCCTCGTCGAGGCGCTGCCGCAGGGCTCCCTGAACCTCTGGTACGAGGAGCCCGGCGCGGCGGACGCCGGCCTCGGCCGCGCCGACGTCACCGCGCTCGACCTGCCCGCGGACGTGACCGCGTACCTCTGCGGCCCGCTGCCCTTCATGCGGCAGGTGCGCGGTGACCTGCTGGCCGGCGGCGTCGCCGCCGCGGCCGTCCACTACGAGGTCTTCGGCCCCGACCTCTGGCTCGGCACCGAGGGCTGACACCGACGCCGACGCCCCGCGCCCTGTGGGGTGCGGGGCGTGGCAGCGTGGCGGCGGGCGGGTTCAGCAGCTCATCGCCCAGGTGTGGGAGTCGCCCCGGTCGTTGGCGACCCCGTTGTAGTGGACCTCCTGGCCGGGGGTCAGACAGATGGTCATGGCTCCGCCCTGATGGGCGCTCTCGTAGACGCGGACGTGGTCCTTGATGCCCGGGCCCGAGATGCCGTGGTTGGCCCAGGAGGAGTCGGTGTCGGCGATCCAGCTCTCCCACCAGCCGTCGTCGCCGCTCCAGTTGGCACGCTGACCATGGAAGTCGGCGTCCTGCCAGGTGCAGAAGTGGCCGCTCGGGCAGTCGGCCGCCCGGGCCGGGGCGGTCAGGGCGAGCCCGCCGGTGAGGGCGAGCAGGGCCGCGGCGGTGGTGAGGATGCGCTTCATGAGGCGTCGTTGCCTTCCTGTGCGGTGGAGGGTGCGGACAGTTCCGCTGCCCGCCGCAGCGCGCGGGTGCGCAGCTGCCGGTAGGTGGTGAGCTGGTCGGCCCGCAGGGCGCGTACCTCCGCCAGCTCGGCGGGTTCCAGCCGGGCCCGTACGTCGGCGAGTCCGCTCTCCCGCTCGCACCGGGCGGCGAGGGCGGGATCGGGGCGCTCGGCGCGGGCGCGGGCGGGCGGGGCGGCGCACCGGTTCCAGCGCTCCAGGGCGGCCCGATGGGCGGGGTCGTCCTTCATCCGGGCCTGGGCCTCGGCGCGCAGGTTGTCGACGGTCACCTGGGCGCGGAACCAGCGCGTCTGGTCGCCGTAGAGGGTCTGCCGGGCGGCGGCGAGGCAGCCGTCGGTATGGGCGCTGACGGTGTGCCCGGTGGCCAGGGTGAGGGACAGCTCGTGGGGGCCGGTGCCGAAGAGGGCGGCCTGGAGGCGGCGGTCGGCCTCGGGGGTGCGGGGTGGGGCGGCGAGGGTGAGACCGCGGGCGTCGAGGCATCGGTCGACGAGGGCGCGCTCGGCGGTACGGAGCAGTTCGTCCTGCGCCCGGGGCGTCAGCGGGACGGCGGGGCCGGGCGCGGTGGCGACACAGCCCGCGAGCAGGAGCGCGGCGGCCGCCGTCCCGGCCGTGCGACGAGCGTGCGCGGTCCAGCGCGGCATGCGATCCCCCTGGTGACGTGCCTGGTCAGCGGGCCGCCACGGGTGATCGTCACGGCTCGCGGCGATCACTGCCCCGGCGGGGGCGGGGCATGCGGAGGGTCACTCGAAGGGGTCGAACGCGCCGGAGTGTGCGCCGCTCGGGCGCGGCCCGCGCCTCCGGGAACGACAAAGCCCCGGTTGGACGGGGGATTCCAACCGGGGCCGATTGCCGCGACGACGAAGAGCGGTCACCTCAAGGGGGGGACCTGGGGACCGGACCCCTTCACAGTCACACATTGATGAACGATAAACCATCAGGGGGTGTTCCGTGGAATCCGAAGTGCCCGCTGTGAGGCACCTCACCCCGGTTTCACCGCTCGTACGTCTCACACTACGGACGGTAGAGGGCGCCGGGTTCGACCTTGCCCGGTACCGCGAGCCGCGGAACGGTCGCGAACGTGAAGCCCCGCCGCTCAGGCACACAGATGCCCCGGACGGCGCCCGTCCGCTCCGCCCGGGGTGTCCGAGCGCCGGCGAGGCCGGCTGTCAGCGGGAGGCGAGCAACAGCCGGGCCTCGGTCTCCTGGTCGCCGGAGACGGACTGCAGCGACTGGATGTCGAAGCTGGCGGCGAGAGTCTTCTCGACCTCGTCGACCGCGTGGTACCCGCCGGTGAGCAGCGCTCCGACCATCCCGGTCAGGTGCGCGGGGCGGGTCTCCTCGTGACGGCCCGCGGCCGTGTCGAAGGTGGCCATCCAGACGGTCGGGGTGGGAGCCGTGGCCGCCCGCGGGCCAGGCGCGGTCATGTCCTCGAGCTGGTAGACGTGGTCGAGGACGTCGAAGACGGCTTGGGCGTCCTCCCTGCCGCAGTCGCTCAGCTGCACGGTGACGTCGGTGTCGATGTGCATGTCGTACACGTCGCTCATCTCCTCGCGGCCAGGCGGTCCGGTCGTCCTGCCACGCTTCCAGCATCCCTCGCGCGCGGACGTCCCGCGAGGCCCGGGCCCTCCCGGATCGAGCCCGGCACGGGGGTTGAAGTCGCCGCGGGCGGTAACCCGCGAGGAGAGCGACAACGGGAGGTTCCGTGTCCACGCGACCAGACCAGGAGCATCAGGGCGGCCGACAGGACCGGACCGAGGGTGACGGTCTCATCCGCGGGCGTCACGAGACGCCGGAGGAGCGAGCCGACCGGCGGTGGGGCGAGCTGATGCAGGAGATCAGGGTCGCCCAGACCGGCGTGCAGATCCTGTTCGGCTTCCTGCTGACGGTCGTCTTCACGCCCCGCTTCCCCGAGCTCCCGGCGTCCGACCGGACGATCTACATCGTCACGGTGTCGCTGGGCGCGGCGGCGACCGGGGCACTGATCGGACCGGTGTCCTTCCATCGCCTGGTGGCGGGGCGGCGGATCAAACCGCAGGCCGTGGTCTGGGCCTCGCGGCTGACGTTCATCGGGCTCGTGCTGCTGCTCGCGACGCTGGCCTCGGCGCTGCTGCTGGTCCTGCGGGTGGCGACGCAGGCGTCGTACGTGCCGTGGCTGGTCACCGGTCTGGTGACCTGGTACCTGCTGTGCTGGTACGTGCTGCCGCTCTGGGTCCGGGGTCGCTACACCAACATCAACGACGACGAGGGCGACGGCGGGGACCGGACGAACCGGCTCACCTCCCGCCGGTGACCTGCTCCACGGTGTCGGCCTCGGCGGCGGGCTTGTCGGGGCGGTGGCGTACGACGCGGGCGAAGCGCAGGGTGACCCCCGCCGGGTAGCGGGTGGAGCGCTGAAGACCGTCGTAGGCGATCTCGACGACGAGTTCCGGTCGCACGCGTACGGTGAATCCGTCGTCGGACACGGCGAGTTCGCCCAGCTTCTCGGTCTGCCAGCGCAGCATCTCGTCGGTGAGGCCTTTGAAGGTCTTGCCCAGCATCACGAAGGTGCCGTCGGCGGCGCGGGCGCCGAGGTGGAGGTTGGAGAGCAGTCCGGTGCGGCGGCCGTGGCCCCACTCGGCGGCGAGGACGACGAGGTCAAGGGTGTGCACGGGCTTGACCTTGAGCCAGGTCCGGCCGCGGCGACCGGCCACGTAGGGCGCTTCGAGGGCTTTGACCAGCACTCCCTCGTGTCCCCTGGCGAGCGTGTCGGTGAAGAACCGCTCCGCCGCCCCGACCTGAGCGGCGGATCCGGGGTCGTCGACGACGAACCGGCGGACCCGCAGGGCCTCCGGGAGGAGGCGGGCCAGCACCGCGTGGCGCTCCAGGCCCGGCCGGTCGAGGAGAACCTCCCCGTCCGCGGCGAGGACGTCGAAGAAGACGGGCGAGAGGGGCAGGGCGGCGCTGGCGGTCTCGACGTCGACGCGTGAGCCGACCCGTGAGGCGATGTCCTGGAAGGGCATCGGCCGCCCGGTGGCGGGGTCGAGCGCGATGACCTCGCCGTCCAGGATGAACTCGTCGGCCGTCATCTCCCGGGCGAGGGAGACGACTTCGGGAAGCCGGCCGGTGATGTCGTCCAGGGAGCGGGTGAACACGCTGACCTCGTCGCGGCGTCGGTGCACCTGGATCCGGATGCCGTCCAGCTTCTCCTCGACGGCGCACGCACCGAGGCCGGCGACGGCCTCGGTGACGGAGGCGGCCGTGTGGGCGAGCATCGGCAGGACGGGGCCGCCGACGCGCAGGGCGAAGGTGCCGAGGGCGGCGGAGCCGTCGGCGAGCACGGCCCGGGCCACTCGGGGCAGGGACCCTTCGAGCATCACCGCGCGGCGCAGCTCGTCGGAGGGAACGGTCGCGGCCCGCGCGACGCCCTCGAGCGCGATGGCGTCCAGGGCGCCCTGACGCACGTCGCCGGAGAGCAGCCGGATCATGAACTCCTGCTCGGCCAGGGTGGCGGAGGCCATGAGTTCATGGACGCGACGGACCCGCTCCGCGTGCGAACCGGCGCCCGAGACGGCGGCGAGCTCGGTCATGGCGGCGTCGGTCCCGGCGAGCGTGAGGGTGGGGTGCTCGGCGGGTGGCACGGCCGGCGGGATCACCGTCTTGAGGACGCTCCAGCCGACCCCGATACGCCCCTGGGGAAGCCGCCCGGAGAGGTAGGCGATCACCAGCGGGCTCTCCTCGGGCGTGGCCTCGGAGAAGAGCTCGGCCAGCACAGCGATCTTCCGTGACCGGGCGGAGGTGGCGGCGACCTGGTGGGAAGCGTCCGCGAGTCGTGCCAAGAGCATGCGCCCATCCTCCCCCGCGCGAAGCCGTAGCCGCACGTCGGGTGGGGTACACCGTCCGAAAGCAACCCGCACCGGCGCCGCCCCTGGCGCCCGGCGCCCTGGCTCCCTAGCCCGTCACCGCCTCCTCCCTCTCCTCCGTGGCCGCGGTCTTCCGTCGTCGGAGGCGGTCGAGGAGTCCGCGCCTGGTCCGGTGGGCGGGTGGGCGCGGGAGCGTCACGGGGCGGGGCGGCCGGGGCACGGCCGCCGGGCTGGCTCCCCCGCCGGCTTCTCCGCCGGGCTCTCCGCCGGGTTCTCCGTCGGGGCGTGGGGCCGGACGGTCCGCGCGGGCCTCGTCCAGGGCGAGGCCCAGGCTCATGCGGTGCCAGAGAATCTCGTCCGGATCGTCCGCCAGCATCAGCCGGTCGGCGATCTCGCGGGAAGTCGCCGACTCCGTGCGCCCGGAGGGCGGTTCGGGGCGTAGCCGGTCCAGATGGGTGCGCTCGTGCGGGTCGTCGACGACCTCGCCCAGCTGCACGGGGTCGAGGAGCGAGGCGATCGCCGCCGCCCGCACCCACGGGTCCTCGGTCGCCCGGAGCAGCAGCCCCAGGCGCCGGGCCCGCCAGTTGCGAGGCCGCCGGTCCTCGCCGCCGTCGATCCGGTCGCGGATCTCCTGCGGCAGTCTGCCGGTCAGCAGGCTCTGCTGCGCGAGGGCGAACTCGCCCAGCTCTCCCGCGAGATAGAGCCAGACCACCGCGCGGTAGCGGTTGAGATAGAACCGCACCGGGCAGAAGTGCCCCGTCCTGGCCAGCTTGGTGAACCGGTCCGGCGCCACCGAGAGCAGCTCGGCGGCCTCCGTCGTACCGACCGTGCGGACCCTCTCGCGCAGTCCGTCCGGGAAGTCCGGTGCGGCGCGCAGCCGGTCGATCTCGGCCTGCTCCACCCGGCGCCGGCCGCCCGGCGCGGCGGAGCCACTCGGTGTGCCCCCTGGCGGCCTCGGCGCGCCGCGCGCGGCACCCGGCACCGTCCGAACCAGCCCCAACTGCACGGCGAGCCGGAACTCGTCGCGCCTCAGCTCCAGTTCCTGCGCGGCCCGCGTCGGTGCCAGCGTGCGTGCGCCTTCTTCCACAGTCATGACGGTCTCCCCCGTGAGCGACGAATACTCTCGGTGACGACCGTAGCCCGCGGTGCTCCGATCCCGCTCGGCCTGTGGACAACCTTGCCAAGCGGCCCGGCACCCGCCTGTGGACAACCCTCAGAGCTCTGCGATGCCCGCCCGCCCCGGCTGCCGCGCCGCCACGCCGAGATGCTCGCCGACCCGGTTCACGAGCAGCGTCATCTCGTAGGCGACCTGGCCGACATCGGCCTCGGCGCCGCTCAGCACGCACAGGCAACTGCCCTCGCCCGCCGCCGTCACGAAGAGCAGGGCCTCGTCGAACTCGACCATCGTCTGCCGGGCGCGACCGGCCTGGAAGTGCCGGCCGGATCCGCGGGCCAGGCTGTGCAGTCCCGAGGAGACGGCGGCCAGATGCTCGGCGTCCTCCCGTTCCAGGCCACTGCTCGCGCCCGTCACCAGCCCGTCGTTGGACAGCACCAGCGCGTGCCGTATGTACTCGACCCGGTGGGTCAAGTCGTCAAGGAGCCAGTCCAGTCCCTTGTCCAGCGCCATGTGTCGGTCCTCCCCCTGTGTGGTGCGTCCCCGTCGACCCGAAGTCCCCGTGGTCCGCGTGTCGCGGCAAGCCTTACGCACTGTCGTGGACAGAGCAAGCACCCCTGGACGCCTTGCGTGGCGCAGCAGGGGAGGCATGGCCAGGATGACCGAGGAACAGTGGCGGGCCTTCGTGTCCGCGGGAACCCGCACCGGCAGCGCGGTCCTGTCCGCGTGCGCGTCCGCCGGGTTCAACCGACCGAGTCGAGCAGCCGGGCCGTGTGCATCCTCCCCGCGTACTCCACCAGCCGGATCAGGACCTCCTTGCCCGAGTCCCGGTCGCGCGCGTCGCAGAGCACGACGGGCGTGCCCCGGTCCAGGTCCAGCGCGCGCGAGACCTCGTGCGCGCCGTAGTTCCGGGCGCCCGCGAAGCAGTTGACCGCGACGACGAAGGGGATCTTGCGATGCTCGAAGTAGTCCACGGCGGGGAAGCAGTCCTCCAGTCGTCGCGTGTCGGCGAGGACGACCGCCCCGAGCGCCCCCTGCGACAGCTCGTCCCACAGGAACCAGAACCGGTCCTGACCCGGAGTACCGAAGAGGTACAGGGAGAGTCCGGCGCGGATCGTGATACGGCCGAAGTCCATGGCCACGGTCGTGGTGGTCTTCTGGTCGACGCCCCCGGTGTCGTCCACGGCCTCCCCTGCCCGGCTGAGCTGTTCCTCCGTGCGCAGCGGACGGATCTCGCTGACCGCGCCCACCAGGGTGGTCTTGCCGACGCCGAACCCGCCGGCGACCAGAATCTTCAGCGCGAGGGCCGTGGTGTCCACGCCACCGCCCGCACCGGTGCTCTCAGAGCGCTCGTAGACCATCGATGACTTCCCTCAGGATCCGTTCGTCGGGCAGCTGTGCGGGCGGTACGGGTCGGCTGACCTTGACGAAGCCCGCTTCGAGGAGGTCGCCGAGGAGGACCCGGACGACTCCGACGGGCAGGTCCGCGTCGGCGGCGAGTTCGGCCACCGACTGCGTCTCGGCCCGGCACAGGGTGAGCAGGGCCCGGTGCTCCGGGCCGAGGAGCGACTCCTCGGACGGGCCGGGCGGGTCGTCGTCGACGACGACGAGTGCGATGAGGTCGAACCGTACGTTGCTGGGTCCGGGCTTGGTGCGGCCGCCGGTCATGGCGTACGGCCGGACGAGCGGCCCGGCGTCCGCGTCGTACCAGCGACTGCCCGGCGCGGACGGGTCGTCGCCGGTCCTGTCCTCGTTCATGGGGGTGTCTCCGGTCAGCCGGCGGCCGGCGGGGTCGCGGTGAGCCGTGGCGGCGTGTGCAGGTGCTCGCCGACCCGCTTCACCAGGCGGGCCATCTCGTAGGCGATGAGGCCGATGTCGGCGCTCGCCGAGCTGAGGACGGCGAGGCAGGATCCGTCGCCGGCGGCGGCGACGAACAGGAATCCGTCGTCCATCTCCACCATCGTCTGGCGCACGCCCCCGGTGTGGAACTGGCGGCCCGCGCCCTTGGCGAGGCTGTGGAATCCGGAGGCGATGGCGGCCAGATGCTCGGCGTCCTCGCGGCTGAGTCCGCTGGAGGCGCCGACGGCAAGCCCGTCGTTGGACAGCACGACCGTGTGGCGGACTTCGCGGACTCGCATCCCGAGGTCGTCGAGGAGCCAGTCGAGTTCGCCTGAGCGGTGGTGGGAAATCCTCTCGTGGTCGATCATGCGTGGTCTCCTTCACTGCCGAGGTCACGGCCGTAGTCACGGTCGGGGTCGCTGCCGAGGGCGTTGCCGAAGTCGCGGCCGGAGCCGGTTCCGAGAGGGCGTCTGGTGCCGGGGGCCGGGCCACCGCCCCGCGTCCAGCCGTCGCGGTAGGCGGTCATCCGGTCCCTGACCTGTTCAGGGGTACGTTCGTCCGCGCCCTGGACCGCCGGGGCGGAGGGGAGGTCGGCCGGCGGGGCCTCGCGCAGCTGCGGCACGAGGCTGGCCTGGCGCACACGGCGAGGCAGATCACCGGAGTCGTCGACGGGGGCCGGTGCGGGGGCGGGAGCGGGAGCGGGCGGAGCCGGCGGCTCCTGAGGGGGCGGGACCGAACGGCCGCGCTGCCGCAGGCTGGTGACTCCGGCCGGAGGCTGCTCGTGGAACCCGGGGCCCGCCGCGTCCGGCTGCCCCGCCAGGGCGGGGATGCGCGGCGGGCGCGACAGGGGCTGGGATGGGGACTGGGACTGGGGTTGGGACTGGGACTGGGACTCGTTCTGGTCGTGGTTCCGGGACGGTACGGGAGCCACGGCCGTGGGCTGCTGCCGCCCGTCCTGGCGGCCGCCGTGCCGAGGTGCCGGGAACGGCACGTGCGGTGCCTCCTCGGCGCGCGCCCGCCCGGTCGGCGTGCTCGTGCCCGGCGGAAGCGCGCTCTGGAGCACGTCGGTGGGCAGCAGGACGACCGCCGTCGTACCGCCGTAGGGCGAGGTCCGCAGATGGACCTTGATGTCGTGCCGGGAGGAGAGCCGGCTGACCACGAACAGACCGAGCCGGTCGCTGTCGAACAGGTCGAGGGCCTCGGAGTGCTCGATCCTCGTATTGGCCTCGGCGAGGCTCTCCTTGCCCATGCCGAGGCCCCGGTCCTCGATCTCCAGGGCGTAGCCGTTGCCGACGGGTTCGCCGCTGATCCGCACCTTGGTGTGGGGCGGGGAGAACTGGGCGGCGTTCTCGATGAGTTCGGCCAGCAGGTGGGTGAGGTCGGCGACGGCGCCGCCGACGACGGCCGTCTCGGGGAGCTGGCGCACCTCCACGCGCGCGTAGTCCTCGATCTCGGAGACGGCGGCCCGTACGACGTTGGTCAGCGGGACCGGCATCCGCCAGGCGCGGCCGGGAGCCGCGCCGGAGAGGATGATGAGGCTCTCGGCGTGGCGCCGCATCCGGGTGGTGAGGTGGTCGAGACGGAAGAGATCGCCGAGTTCGTTCGGGTCGTCGGCCCGGCGCTCCATGCTGTCCAGCAGGTTGAGCTGGCGGTGGACCAGGACCTGGCTGCGGCGGGCGAGGTTGACGAAGACGCCGGAGATGCCGCTGGCGAGTTCGGCGCGTTCCACGGCGGCGGAGAGCGCGGCCCGGTGGACGGTGGTGAGCGCCTCGCCGACCTGGCCGATCTCGTCCTGCGGGGCAGGGCCGGGCGGGGCCTCGGCGTGCACGTCGATCTCCTCGCCGGCCCGCAGCCGGCGCATGGCGGCGGGGAGCTTGCGCCGGGCGATCCCCAGGGCGGTGTTGCGCAGGCTGATCAGCTCGATGACCAGGGCGCGGCCGATGCGTACGGAGATGACGAGGGAGGCGGCGACGGCGGCGAGGCCGAGCAGGACCGCGGCGCCGCCGGCGGTCAGGACACCCCCGGCGAAGGGGTCCGCGCGCCCGGCGGCGGCACGCCGGGCGTCCGTCTCGATCGCCGTGAGCCCGCCGCGTACGACAGCCATGGCATCGTCCCAGGTGGCGGCCGGCACCGCCTGGGCGGCCTTGCGGCCGGGTTCGGCGGCGCGGATCCGGTCCTCCGCGGCGGTGAGTTGCCGGTAGCCGCGCTGGGCGGCGAGCTTCTCCCAGGCGGCGCGCTCGGGGCCGCGCAGGTCGGCGGTGGCCGACTCGGTGAGCGTGCGGCGGGTCTCGACGGCTCCGGTGAACTGCCGGAGCCGTTCCGCGGTGAGCTGTCCTTCGAGGTGGGCGGAGCCGAGCAGGGCGTCCTCGCGGGCGAGCATCTCGCCGGCACGGCCGAATTCGAGGAGCACGCGCGCGTCGGAGCCGATCTCCGCGTCCTGGATGCCGCTGAGGGCGCCGCCGACGGCGAAGGCGGCGCTGATCGCCGCGGTGTACTCCGTGTACACCTGGTCCCAGTCGGCGCTGCCGCCGGCCGCGGCGGTACGCAGCCGGCCCAGTTCCTCGGCCTTGGTGACGAACTGCCGGATCCGGTCGGCGACGTCGCGGGGCAGGTCGCCGGTGTCGCCGACGGTGTGGCGGTCGTCGAGGCGGAGGCGGGCGACGGCGGCGTCGGTGCGCCGGGCCTGGTCCTTGAGCTCGGTGGCGCGGCCGGTGCCGGGCGAGGCGACCTGGCGTACGGCGGCGCGGCGTTCGGCCTGCAGCGCGGTGACGGCGGCGGCGACGGGGTCCCGGATCTCCGCGTCGACCTGCTGGAGCTGGCGCAGCCGGGCGATGTCCTGGGCGGTGGTGACGGTGGCGAACCCCCACAGGGCGAGCAGTGAGACGACGGGCACCATCAGCAGCGAGACGATCTTCGCGCGGACGGTGCGGGGGCGCAGTCCGCGACGGCGGGGCGGGGCGGGCGGCGCGGCCTGTCCGGCCGGCGCGCCGGGGGCGCGCTCCGTCGGTTCGTCGGCGGGCGGCCCTGCGTGCGCGCGCCGTCCGCGCGCCGCCTGGGGCGGCGCCGTCCTGTCGGCGTCCTTGGTCGTGCGGGGAGTTCGCATGGCCTCCTCGTTCCGGCTGCGTGTGTCCTGGTGCGGTGTGCGTCGCTCGCCCCCTGCGTCACCCGCGGGGGCGGGGGGCCGGTCTAGGGGCGGGCGGGGCCCGCGTCCACGGGGCCCGCCGGGTGGCCGTGGGAGGCCGTGGCGCCCGCGGTCTCCGGCCTGGCCCGGGTCACCGCCTGGGGCGCCTGGTCCAGGGACGGTCCCTGAGCCTGGGCGTCCGGCCGGAAGCCGGGGGGTGCCACGTCGACCGCGCGCTCGTCCGGTTCGGTGAGGCGTTCGGCTGAGGCGTACGCGGCGCGTTCCTTGGCGGTCGGGGAGAGGGCGACGAAGGCCGAGGTGATGAAGAGATAGGAGCCGAGACCGACGGCGAGGGGGAAGATGAACTGCATGGCCGAGGCTCCGGAGAGCGCGGCCGCCGAGGGGACGACCTCGACGCGGACGGCGAGCATGCCGGTGTAGTGCATGCTGCTGACGGCGGCTCCCATGACGAGGGAGGCGACCGCCACGGCGGCCGGCGCGTGGATGTTGAGCGCCGCCCAGAGCGCCGCCGTCGCCGCGACGACCGCGATGACGACGGAGAGCGCGACGAGCAGGAGGTCGTACGTGACCTGCCCGTGCAGCCGCAGCGCTGCCATGCCCATGTAGTGCATGCTCGCGACCCCGACGCCGGTCGTCAGACCGCCGATCAGGAGGGAGCGGACCCGGTCGCGGCCGTGTCCGACGGCGAAGACGCCGACGCCGACGACGGCCATCGCGATGAGCAGGCTGAGGATGGTCAGCGGCACGTTGTAGCGGATGTCGGTCCCGGTCACGCCGAAGCCGAGCATCGCGACGAAGTGCATCGTCCAGATGCCGGTGCCGATGGCGGACGCGGCGGTGAGCAGCCAGTTGCGCCGCGATCGGCCGGTCGCGTCGAGCGCTCGAACGGTGCAGCGCAGCCCGAGGGCGGCGCCTATGCAGGCCATCGCGTACGACAGCACAGGTGTCAGCCAGCCGAAGGTGGCGTGGTCCAGGTGTCCCATGACCCAGGGACGCTAGTCCGGACAAGGGGGCGCATCAGGGGCGCATTTCGAAACCTGATGGAATATGACACAGAGATGTTCCAGAACGATCGTGCAGCGCTCGAACGTGCGCACAGGGCGTTCACCCTTGAGGCTGAGGCATCATGCACGCATGAGCGATGACCCCACCCATGTCCAGGAGTTCTTCGGTGCCCGCGCCGCCGGCTGGGACGCCCGTTTCCCCGACGACGGGCCCGCGTACGCCGCCGCCGTCGCCGAACTCGGGCTCCCGCGCGGTGGCGCCGTCCTCGACGCGGGCTGCGGCACCGGCCGCGCCCTGCCCCCGCTGCGCGCGGCCGTGGGCCCGACGGGGACCGTCATCGGTGCCGACCTGACCCCCGAGATGCTGGACGAGGCGGTACGGGCGGGGCGCGACGGGTCCGCGACGCTGCTCCTGACGGACGTCGCCCGGCTGCCGCTGCGCGACGGCGCGCTCGACGCGGTGTTCGGGGCCGGGCTCATCTCCCATCTGGCGGACCCGGCCGAGAACCTGCGCGAACTGGCCCGGGTCGTCCGCCACGGCGGACGGCTCGCCCTCTTCCACCCCATCGGCCGGGCGGCCCTCGCCGCCCGCCACGGACGGCGGATCACGGACGACGATCTGCGCGCCGAGCCCCACCTCCGCCCGCTTCTTTCCGCTTCCGGATGGCAGATGGTCAGTTACGTGGACGAGGACGACCGTTATCTGGTGCTCGCCGTTCGCCAGGATCAGTAAGCCCCCGGCCCGAGGCGCCCTTCTGTCCCGGTGCTTCCGTGTCTACCGTGGAGGTGCCGGGCAGCCGTGTCCGGGAAAGGCGGCAGGCCATGGCCCGCATGCGAGCGATACTGCGCACCCTCCTGCCGGCCGCGCGACGGGCGCCGGACGAGCCACGGAGGACTCCCCGGGCGCGACGGCAGCACAACCTCTTCGAGGCCGCGGCGACCTACGTGACCGGATGCGTGGAGGACGATCAGGAGCGGATCGACGAGGCCGCCGGCTGGGTGTCGCCCGAGGCCCTCTCCTTCGGCGTCAACGAGCTCGCCTGCCGGGCCGTGATCGCGCTCGCCCGCGAACGCGACGAGTCGCCCGAGACCGTGGCCCGCTCGCTCCTGGGGCTGCCCGAGGCCTGAGGCGTACGAAACGGGCTGTACGAAACGGGCTGTACGGAACGAGCCGTACGGAACGGGCCGCGCCAGTTTCCCCTCGGAGACTCTCGACGTGCGGGTTACCCACTGGTTAAGGTGCGCCGACGACCAGATGGGGAGGCTGCCGTGGGTGGGACGGACCTGACCGCCGACGACGACGCACTGTACGTGCTGACCGCGGTGCTGATGACGCCCGCGCGGTTCCCGAGCGTGCTGGGCGACGACTATCCGGCGGCGTGCGACGCGCTGGGGCTCGAACCGTACGACCAGGGGTACGGGCTCGTCCTCGGCCAGGACGGCGAGGGCGCCCGGTGGACGGTGATCGTCGACGACGTGTCGCTGGTCGCGGTGGCCATCGCCTCCTGGGACTGCGGGATGGAGTACGACCTCTCCCCCGACGAGCGCTCGGTCGTGGCCGCGCTCCCGGGCTGGCCGCTCGCCGTGGCCACGGCCGCGCCCGGCCTCCCCGCGCCGCACGACCCGGAGCCGGAGGAGGGCGACCGCGCCCCCTTGGCCCCGCCGTCGGCCGATGCCTGGGGCCCGGCACAGCGCAGGCTCGGCGCCGACGAGGTGGCGCTGCAGTGGGCGGCCTGGCGGGCACAGATGGACGAGGACGCGAGCGGCGACGCGGGAGCCGAGGGCGATCCCGCCCCGGGGGGCGCGGCCGACAGTGCCGAGCGCCCCCGTGACCCGTACGACGGCGTCCGTCGCGCCCTCGACGAGCTGCGGGGCTATCTGAAGGACGCGCCGCCGGTGGGCCGGGTGCGGTCGAGCTTCGCGGCCGGTGACGCGCGGATGCTCCGGGCCGACGGGCCCGGCTGGTCCCTGGTCGCGCGGACCGACGACATGGCGTTCGTGCTCCTGGACGACGAGCCCCGCGAAGTGCTCCCGGTGGCGCGCGGTCCCAGGCTGCCGGCCCTCCTGGAGGCCCTGGACGCGATGGCGGTACGGCCCTCCTGAGCGCCGGCTGAGCCGCAGGCCGCCACGGGCCTCCCGCCGCCCGCCTCCTACCGCCCGCCTCCTACCGCCTGCCTCCCGCCCCCTGCCGCCCCCTGCCGCCTCCTGCCCCGACAGGCCGGGCACCACATGGGCTCCGGCCCCGAGGTGTGGTCCGGGACCATGGCCGCGCGGGAAGGGTCGACCGCACGATGTGGCGGCGCACCGCACATACGGCGGCGCCCCCCGTCCCGTCGTCCCACCGGAGGCCGTCCATGCGCCTGATCCGAGGCGTTCCGCTGCTCGCCGTGCTCCTGACCGGGCTGACCGTCGTCGGTCCCGCCGCGCCCGCCGGGGCCGAGCCCGGTCCCCCGGCCGACTGCGCGGGCCGGCACCGGATCCATGTCCCCGGCGCCGAGCACCAGGAGACCGTCTGTCTCGGCGATCTCACGACCGCGGGCCTGGCGGGCACGCCGTACACCGACATGGCCGACCAGGCCGGGCTCGCGGCGAAGGGCACCACGAACCCCTCCGGCGTCCCCGGCATCCAGATCGACGGCTACTTCCCCGACGACTCCCGCCTCAACGCCACGCACGGCTGGGCCCACGACGCCCAGTTCGTGATCCGGCTCCCCGAGAAGTGGAACGGCGGCCTGGTCGTCACGGGCGCGCCCGGCACCCGGCGCCAGTACTCCACCGACGCGCTCATCTCGGACCATGTCCTGGCCCAGGGCTTCGCCTACGCCGCCACCGACAAGGGCAACACCGGGCCGGACTTCTTCACCGACGGGCGCGAGCCGGGCGACGCGGTCGCCGAGTGGAACCACCGGGTGACCGAACTGACGAAGGCCGCCAAGAAGGCCGTACGGCAGCGCTACGGCCGGGCGCCGCAGCGCACGTACATGACGGGCATCTCCAACGCCGGCTATCTGACCCGCTGGCAGCTGGAGAACCGTCCCGAGCTGTACGACGGAGGGGTCGACTGGGAGGGCGTCCTGTGGACCACCCACGGTCCGAACCTGCTCACCAGTCTGCCGGTCACCGTCGCCCGCTCCCTGGGCCGGGCGTCCGACGAGGACCTGATCGACGCCGGTTTCGCGCCGGGATCACGCTTCCTGTGGCCGTACCACGAGAAGGCGTACTGGGGGCTGACGCAGAAGATCTTCCGCGCCGAGTTCGACCCGACGTACGACCCTCGGTGCCCGGGTGCCACGGCCGGTTCGTCGCTCGAACGGATCCTGGCGCCGTGCGCGTCCGACGCCTCGTACGACTACGCCTCCCGTCCCGCGTCCGTGCACCGGGCGGTCGCCCGGGTCGCGCTGACCGGCCGGATCGGCAAGCCGCTGATCACGCTCCACGGCGACCTGGACACGCTGCTGCCGATCGCGACCGACTCCGACGTGTACGCGCGGATGATCGACGCGCGGGGCCGCGGCGGGCTGCACCGGTACTACACGGTCCAGGACGGCACCCACACCGACGGTCTGTACGACACCTACCCGGACCGGCTGCGGCCGATCCTGCCCTGCTACCGCTCGGCGTTCGCGGCGCTCACGGAGTGGGTGGAGGCGGGCACGGCTCCGCCCGCGGACCGTACGCTCGCACGGCCTGCGGGCGGTGACGTGGTCAACTCCTGCGCGCTGAAGACCCCGTAGGGCCGGGGCTCAGACCATCTCCAGGGGGCGGTGCGGCTCGGCCGGCAGCTCGACCCGTATGGGGTCGCCGGGCCGCACCTCGCCGCCCGTCAGCACGACGCTCATGATCCCGGCCTTGCGGACGATCTGCCCGTTCTCGTCGCGACCGAGGACCTGCTTGAGCAGTCCGTGCTGGTACGTGTCGATCTGCGCGCAGGGGTTGCGCAGGCCGGTGACCTCGACGACGGCCTCGGCGCCGAGGTGCAGCCGGGTGCCGGTCGGCAGGCCGAGGAGGTCGATGCCCCGGGTGGTGACGTTCTCGCCGAGGTCGCCGGGGGCGACCTCGAAGCCGGACCCGGCGACCTCGTCGAAGAGCTCCGCGTGGATCAGGTGCACCTGGCGCAGGTTGGGCACGGTGGGGTCCTTGGCCACGCGGGAGCGGTGCTTGACCGTCACTCCGCAGTGCACGTCACCCTCCACCCCGAGGCCGGCGAGCAGCGTGATGCTGTCCCGGTTCGGCTTGGTGAACGAGTAGACGCCGTTGCTGCTGACCGTCGTGACGGTAGCGCTGCTCATGGGTGGAGCTCCCCTTCTCCGATCCGATGATCACATGCCGGTGATCACCTCCGAGCGTACGCCAGACGATCACCGGGTCAGCGGTGGAGCTCCTTGCGGGAGATCCGGCGCAGCCGGCGCCGCTGGCTCGGGTCCAGGGCCAGGTAGGCGACGGCGGGTACGCCGATCACCACCAGCAGGGACATCCAGAATCCGATGAGGGGCATCAGGAGCAGGCCGACGGCCACGCCCCCGATCACGATCTTCGTCCTCGTCGACATGCGACGCCTCCTTGTCACGCTGCCGAGCGCAGCGGCTCGCCGACCTCGTGCAGATGTCCGAGCGCCTGTCGGTAGGACTCGACGAAACCGGTCTCTGTGTAGGGGATACCCACGGTACGGCAGTGCGCACGCACGGCGGGCTGGGCGAGTCGAAGATGGGGCCTGGGCATGCTCGGGAAGAGGTGGTGCTCGATCTGGTAGTTCAGTCCGCCCAGGAACCAGTCGGTCAGGACCCCGCCCCGGATGTTGCGCGAGGTGAGCACCTGGCGGCGCAGGTGGCCCCAGCTGTCGCCGTCCGGGTGGGCGTCGGGCATCTCCATGCCCTTGTGGTTGGGGGCGAAGGCCATGCCCAGGTGCAGCCCGAGGAGCATCTGGTGGATCATGGCGAAGAGCAGGGCCTGGCCGACGGTGAGGGTGGTGAGCAGCAGGGCCGCGTAGCCGGCGACATGGGCGAGGAGGAGGGCTCCCTCGACGAGCCGCTCGCGCCGGGTCCGGAAGGGACCGTTCTTGGAGAACAGGGCCTGGAATCCGTAGACCTTGAGCGCGATGCCCTCCAGCGTGGTCAGCGGGAAGAACAGCCAGGCCTGGTGGCGGGTGAGCCAGCCACGGAAGCCGGCGAGGCCGGTGGTCTGGTGCGCGGCGAAGACGAGGACGTCGGCCGCGACGTCCGGGTCCTTGTCGAGGTGGTTGGGGTTGGCGTGGTGGCGGTTGTGCTTGTCGTTCCACCACTCCTGGCTCATGCCGAGCAGGAGGTTGGCGTGGACGAGCTGGATGGTCCGGTTCAGCCTGCGGTCCGCGCCGATCTGCGCGTGGCCGGCGTCGTGTCCGACGAACGCGACGCGGGCCGAGAGCAGGGCGAGCGGGACGGCGAGGAGCAGGGCCCACCAGGACGGGCCGAGCAGGACGAGCCCCGCGGCGACGGCGGCGAGGCCGAGGAGGTTGACGGCCATGCCGCGCGCGTACCAGCCGGTCCTGCGTTCGAGCAGCCCCTGTTCCTTGATCGTGCGCAGCAGGGGTGCGAACTCACTGCCGCCGCCCCTTCTGCTGTCGCCGCCCCTCCTGGGGGCAGGGGCCCGATCGGGCGCCGTGAGCGTTGCGGTGGCCTGGGGCATGGCGGTCTCCGGTGTCCGTCGGGCGGGGGCCTGAGCGGGGCCGCCCGGCTCCTTCGAACGTACGGACCGGTGATGCTCCGCAGCCATGGCGTCACCCCCCGAGATCCCGGGGGGATTCCCCGGGGGCGGGGGTGGGGCTGGCTCCACCCTCCGGGTTCACGGAGCATGGAACGTGAGCCAGATCACCTCGTTTCCGCTCCCGGGTGTGCGATCGGTTCGAGTACCCTCGGCCGCTTGGCCCAGTAGTCAAATTTGAGGAATGTGTTGTCGCCGTCCCAGAGACTCGATGAACTCGCCCGCTGCTCCGCCGTTTTCCTGCCCGCGGATCCGCCCCGCGCCGGCCGGATCGCCTTCTGGTCCCCGGACGGGACCGCCCCGTCGTCCGTGCCGTCGTCCGTGCCGTCGTCCGGGCCCTCCTCCGCCCCGTCGTCCGGGCCCTCGTCCGTGCCGTCAGCCGTGCCGTCGGCCACCGACGAGCTGACCGTGGTGGCCGACGACGTCCGTCCGCACACCGTTCCCGCGCTCCTGCTTCCCGTACGGGAGGCCCTTCCGCTCCTCACCCGCGCCCGGTTCTCCGACGGGGCCTCGCCCGCGGCGGCCTTCTGGGGCGCCGCCTCCCTCCTCGCGCTGCATCTGGCGGCCAAGGGGCTGTTCCTGCCCGGCCTCACCCCCACCGACCGGGACGCGTGGCGGGCCGGGCCGCTGGGCCCCGAGGAGCTGGCGGAGCTCCGGGCGCTCGCCGCCGCGATGCCGCCCGCCGCCCATGCCGTACCGCTGCCCGGGACCGGCCCGCTGCTGCTTCCGGAGCCCGAGGGGCTGCTGCGCGCCTTCGTGGACGCGGTCGTGGACGGACTGCCGCGCACCCCGGCCGCGCCGCTCGCCGCGGGCGGGCCCGCCTTCGCGGCCGACGAACCGCAGGAGCTGTCCGCCCAGCGGGCGTGGGCCGCGGACGTGGCGGCCGGCCACGACGCGGGCGTACGTCTCTCGCTGCGCCTCGAACTGCCCGGGCTCGGCGAGCGGGAGGCTCCGGCGTTCCGGGCCGTGCTGCAGATGCACAGCGTCGCCGACCCGGCGCTGGTCGCGGACGCGGCGGAGGTCTGGGCCGGATCGGGCCCGGCCGGCGGGGCGTTCGGGCCCCGGGCCCGGATGGACGCGCTGCTCGCGCTCCGTCGCGCCGCCCGCGCCTGGGCGCCGCTGGCCCCGCTGCTCTCGGCGGCGGTCCCGGACGCCGTGGAGCTCGCCGACGAGGAGGTCACGGACCTGCTCGGCCCGGCGGCACGCGCGCTGGCCGCGACAGGCGTCCAGATCCACTGGCCGCGCGACCTGGCCCAACGGCTGACGGCCCGTGCGGTGATCGGACCGCCGGACGGCGGAGCCGACACGGGTGGCACCGACCCCGCCGATCCGTACTCCTCGGACCCGGAGCACGACGGGGAGGCCGCCGGGCGACGCTCCTCCGCGCTGCCCTCGTTCCTCTCCGCCGACGCCCTCCTCGCCTTCAACTGGCGTTTCGCCATCGGCGACCAGGAGCTCACCCGCGCCGAACTGGACCAGCTGGCCGAGGCCGGCCGGCCGGTGGTCCGGCTGCGCGACCAGTGGGTGCTGGTCGACCCGGCCGAGGTGCGCCGCGCCCGCGCGTCGCACGACCGCAAGGTGACCCCCGTCGACGCGCTCGGCGCCGTACTCACGGGCACGGCCGAGGTCGACGGCCTGCGGGTCGAGGTCCAGGCGACCGGCTGGCTGGAGCAGTTGCGCACCCGCCTCGCCGACCCCGAGGGCGGTCCGCAGGAGGTCGCCCAGCCCGCCGGGCTCGCCGCGACGCTCCGCGACTACCAGCTGCGCGGCCTCAACTGGCTGCACCGGATGACCTCCCTCGGCCTCGGCGGCTGTCTCGCCGACGACATGGGTCTCGGCAAGACGATCACGCTCATCGCGCTCCATCTGCACCGGCGGAGCGATCCCTCCGCCGCGGGCCCCACCCTCGTCGTCTGCCCGACCTCCCTGATGGGCAACTGGCAGCGGGAGATCGAGAAGTTCGCGCCGGGCACGCCCGTGCGCCGCTTCCACGGCCCTTCCCGCACCCTGGAGGGCCTGGCCGACGGCGAGTTCGTCCTCACCACGTACGGCACCATGCGCCTGGACACCGGCCAACTGGCCGGACAGGCCTGGGGCATGGTCGTCGCGGACGAGGCGCAGCACGTCAAGAACCCGTACTCCGCGACCGCCAAGCAGCTGCGCACCATCGGCGCGAAGGCGCGCGTCGCCCTGTCCGGCACCCCCGTCGAGAACAACCTCTCCGAGCTCTGGGCCATCCTCGACTGGACCACCCCCGGCCTCCTCGGCCGGCTCGGCACCTTCCGCTCACGCTACGCCGCCGCCGTCGAGGGCGGCGAGGACCCCGCGGCGGCCGAGCGGCTGTCCGCGCTGGTCCGCCCGTTCCTGCTCCGCCGGCGCAAGTCGGACCCGGGCATCGCGCCCGAGCTGCCGCCGAAGACCGAGACCGACCTGGCCGTCACCCTGACGAAGGAACAGGCGGGGCTGTACGAAGCGGTGGTGCGCGAGACGCTCGCGGCGATCGCCGAGGCCGACGGCATGGAGCGGCGCGGTCTGGTCGTGAAGCTGCTGACGGGGCTCAAGCAGATCTGCAACCACCCCGCGCAGTACCTGAAGGAGGAGCGGCCCCGGATCGACGGCCGCTCGGGCAAGCTGGAGCTGCTCGACGAACTTCTCGACACGATCCTCGCCGAGGACGCGAGCGTGCTGGTCTTCACCCAGTACGTGCAGATGGCACGGCTGCTCGAAGCGCATCTGGCGGCCCGGGGCGTGCGCACGCAGTTCCTGCACGGGGGCACGCCCGTCGCCGAACGCGAGGCGATGGTCACCCGCTTCCAGGAGGGCGAGGTGCCCGTCTTCCTGCTGTCGCTGAAGGCCGCGGGCACCGGGCTCAACCTGACCCGGGCAGGACACGTCGTGCACTACGACCGCTGGTGGAACCCGGCCGTGGAGGCCCAGGCCACCGACCGCGCGTACCGGATCGGACAGACCCAGCCGGTGCAGGTCCACCGGCTGATCGCCGAGGGCACGATCGAGGACCGGATCGCCGACATGCTGCTGCGCAAGCGGGAGCTGGCCGACTCCGTGCTCGGCGCGGGCGAGGCGGCGCTGACCGAACTGACGGATGCCGAACTGGCGGACCTGGTCCAGCTGCGAGGGGACGGACGATGAGCGCGTACGCGAGCGAGTACGGACACGACACCACGCACGACGACGACGAGCGGACGTTCGCGGCCCTGCCGCCGGCCCGCGGTTCGGCCTTCGCCCGGACCTGGTGGGGCCAGGCGTGGCTCAAGGCCCTGGAGGACACAGCCCTCGACGGCGAGCAGCTGAAGAAGGGACGGCGGCACGCCCGCCAGGGCGCGGTGGGCGCGGTCTCGGTGCGGCCGGGCAGGATCACGGCGGTCGTCAAGGACCCTGACGGCTCCTCGTACCGCAGCGATGTGCTCCTGCAGGAGCTGTCGGAGAACGAGTGGGACCGGCTGCTCGACCTTGCGGTGGAGAGCGCGGGGCACATCGCGGCCCTGCTCGACCACGAGATGCCGCCGCACCTGGTGGAGGACGCGGCGGCGGCCGGGCTCGAACTGCTGCCGGGCATCGGCGATCTGGACCCCGAGTGCGGGTGCGAGGCGTGGGACCACTGCCCGCACACGGCGGCGCTCTGCTATCAGGTGGCGCGGCTGCTCGACGAGGATCCGTTCGTGCTGCTGCTGATGCGGGGGCGCGGCGAGCGGGCGCTCCTGGACGAGCTGCAGGAGCGCAGCGCGGCCCGGGCGGCTCCGGACGCCGCGGCGGACTCCGGTACCGGGGAGGCCCGGGTGGAGGGAGTGCCGGCCGAGGAGGCGTTCGCCGCGCGGGACATCCTGCCCGCGCTGCCGGCTGTCCCGGTGCTCCCCGCCGCCCCGGGCGAGCCGCCGTCCCTGGACACCGAGACCGATCCGGCGCCGGGCCTGGACCCGGCGGCGCTGGAGTTCCTCGCGGCGGACGCGGCCGCGCGGGCGCACCGGCTGCTGGCCGAGGCGCTCGCGTCGGGGCACGAGCGGGCCTGGGCGGAGCCGTCCCTGACGGTCGGCCAGGACGCGGTGCGGCTGGCCGCGGGGTCTCCCCCGTCGGGGATCGCCTCCCGGCTCGCCACCGGGTCGGGGCGCCGGGCGGCGGAGCTGGACCTGGCCACGCGCGCGTGGCGGTTCGGGGGCGCCGCCGCCCTGTCCGTACTGGAGACGGAGTGGACGCCGGGCCCCGAGGCGCTCGCACGGGCGAAGGCGCAGCTCACCGAGGCCTGGGAGGACGCCGACCGGCCTGTGCTGCGGCCGGCCGGGGCCGCGCGCTGGACGGTCGTCGGCGCGGAGGCACAGCTGCGGCTCGGCGAGGACGGCCGCTGGTGGCCCTACCGCAAGGAACGCGGCCACTGGGTCCCGGCCGGGCCGGCGGACCAGGACCCGGCCGCCGCGCTCGCGGGCCTGTCGGCGGGCGAAGGCTGAGCGGTCGGGGGCCGGACGGGGTCACTGGAGCGGGGCGGTGAGCCTGCCCGCCGTGCCGTCCGGAGCGGTGTGCTGGGCGTACGGGATGAGACTGCAGGTCACGGTGTCGGAGCCGAGCAGGTAGCCCGTGCGGTACGGGTACTGGACGAAGGTCGTCCAGCGTGTGCCGTGCGGCTGCTCGGCGGCCTTGCGGTGCAGCGGCTCGCGGCACAGCGCGGCCGCCGCGTCCCGTACCTCCTGATCGGTGCGGTGGTCGCCGGTCAGCCGGACCACGGCGACGACCTGGGCGTCGTGCGGCCGGTGGCAGGCGCGCCGTACGACGGTTCCGGGCGCACGCCGGTCGACGTCGAAGCACTCCCCCGCGGCGAGCTCCTGGTAGGGCACGGCCGCGGCCGGAACGGACGTGGCGGGTACAGAAGTGGCGGGTGCGGACGTCGAGGGCGCCGACGGGGCCGTGCCGGAGGTGGTGGGCCGCGCCGTGATCCCGCCCTGCGGCGCGAGCTTCTCGCCTCCGGCCGGCGCGACCTCGACGCTCACTCCGGCCCGGCCGGGCTTCGCCCCCTCCCAGAGCCGGCCCCCGTCCCCATACAGGCTCGCGACCACGACGACCGCCACGAGGACGAGCAGCGGCACGAGGAAGTACCGGAGGGACGACGACAGTTCGCCGGAGAGCGGGGACATGATGCTCAGGGTCACCCGGGAACGCCCGATTCCCCTGGTTCGCAGGCGACTTGAAGCACGGCCCGTACAGAACTGTGACAAAGTCATGTCCTCCACGGGCCGTTCGCCGCCCCTGACTGTGCTAGAGACCGAGCTGGCGCTCCGCCCCCTCGACGGTCTGCGCGAGGAGTACGGCGATGGTCATCGGGCCGACTCCGCCGGGTACGGGGGTGATCAGGGACGCCCGTTCGGCGGCCGTCTCGAAGTCGACGTCGCCGATGTTGCCGGGGTTGTATCCGGCGTCGATCACGACCGCGCCCGGCTTGATGTCCTCGCCCTTGATGAAGCGGGGCCGGCCCACGGCCGCCACGAGGATGTCGGCCTCGCGGACGATGGACGAGAGCTCGGTGGTACGCGAGTGGCAGTACGTGACGGTGGCGTCGCGGCCGAGCAGCAGCAGACCGGCCGGCTTGCCGAGGATCGCGGAGCGGCCGACGACGACGGCCCGCTTGCCGCTCAGCTGGACGTCGTACGCGTCGAGCAGGCGCATGATGCCGCCGGGCGTGCAGGAGACGAAGCCGGGCAGGCCGAAGCCCATGGCCGCGAAGGAGGCCATGGTGACGCCGTCCACGTCCTTCTCCGGGGCGATCGCCTCGAAGGCGGCGCGCTCGTCGATGTGCGGTCCGACGGGGTGCTGCAGCAGGATGCCGTGGACCTCGGGGTCCTGGGAGAGCGCGGTGATCGCGGCGACGAGTTCCTCGGTCGTGGTGCTCGCGGGCAGCTCGACGTGCCTGGAGCGGATTCCGGCCTTCGCGCAGCGGTTCTGCTTCATCTTCACGTACGTGACGGAGGCCGGGTCCTCGCCGACGAGCACGGTGGCGAGACAGGGCGTGACGCCGGTGCGGCGGGTGATCTCGGCGGCACGGGCGGCGGTCTCCTCGACCGTGCGGCGGGCGAGCGCGGTGCCGTCCATGAGGGAGGCGGTGCTGGTGGACATGGGCCACTCCTGGGCGTCGTCGATGACAGGGTGATCGCCCAGGCGCACGGCAGCGACGGTCCCGCGCGCGTGCGCGGAGTCCGCCGGGCCGCTCCCCGGTGGTGATCCACCTCAAGCGCCAGTCACGGCCCGGGCCCCACTCTACGTGAGCACCTGGGGGCGGTGTCCGGACAGGGTGCATATGCCGCGGTGTCCGGACGCTTGTCGGCGGCTCCCACGCGCACCACGATGACCCCGAACGGGACGGACGACCTCGTCGGGGAGGCCGAGTTGAGCGACGGTTGGGCGGAAGCGGAACCGGATCCCCGGGCACTGCGCCGGGCGCACGAGGCGTTCACCAGCGGCGGACAGGTGCACCTTCCCCCGGTGCGGCCGCTGGTCGCCGACTCGTGGCGGCGCTCGGCGCGGGCCCGGGTCAGCCCGGACGGAGCGGCCTGTGTGGAGCTCGCCGACGAGGAGCTCGCCGGGCACCGTGAGGAGCATCCTCTGTCGGCCGCGATGCCGGTGATCCGGGAGCTGATGGGCGCGTACGCGACGGACGGCGAGCACCTTCTCGCGGTCTGCGACGCGGCGGGGCGGATGCTGTGGGTGGAGGGCCATCCGGGGACTCTGCGGCGGGCGCGGGCGATGAACTTCGTCGCCGGCGCCCGGTGGTCGGAGTCGGTGGCCGGGACCAACGCGCCCGGGACCGCGATCGCCGTGGACCGTCCGGTGCAGGTCTTCAGCGCCGAGCACTTCCAGCGGCCGGTGCAGGCGTGGACCTGTGCCGCCGCTCCCGTACACGATCCGCACAGCGGGCGGCTGCTCGGCGCGGTCGACATCACGGGTGGGGACCGCCTGGCCCATCCGCACAGTCTGGCGTTCGTGCAGGCGGTGGCGCGGGCGGCCGAGTCGCAGCTGGCCCTGCTCGCGCCCGCGCCGGCCGCGGACCGGGTACGGCTGGCGGCGCTGGGCCGCGACGAGGCGCTGCTGACCGTGGCCGGGCGCGGCGTGCGGCTGAGCCGGCGGCACAGCGAGATCCTGGTCGTCCTCGCCCATCGCCCCGAGGGGGTGAGCGGCGACGAACTCCTGACGCTCCTGTACGAGGACGAGTCGGTCACCCCGGTGACGCTGCGGGCCGAGCTGTCCCGGCTGCGCGGGCTGCTGGGTGCGGAGCTGCTGCGCTCGCGCCCGTACCGACTCGCCGCGGCGGTGGACGCGGACTTCGCGGCGGTGGACCGGCGGCTCGGTTCGGGCGCGCTGTCGGCGGCCATGGGCGCGTACGCGGGTCCGTTGCTGCCCGGCTCCCGCGCGCCGGGGGTCGTACGGCTGCGGGAGCGGCTCGCGGACCGGCTGCGGGCGGCGCTGGTGGACCGGGGCGATCCGGCGCTCCTCGCGGACTGGACGTACAGCGCGTGGGGCGAGGACGACGTGGAGATGTGGCGGGCGCTGTCGGAGGTGGTGCCGGCTTCCGGGCTGGCCCCCGTGCTGGCCCGGTTGCAGGCCCTGGACGCGGAACTGTCGGCGGGCGCAACGGGGTTGCAACGTCCCGCTTCCCACACTCGGCGGTGAGCGCCGGCCAGGGACGGTCGGCGCGGTCCGAGGGAGGCCATCTTCATGACCCGTTACGCCGCACCCGGTACCGAGGGCGCACTGATGTCGTACCAGGCCCGCTACGACCACTGGATCGGCGGTGAGTACGTCGCCCCGGCCCGGGGCGGGTACTTCGAGAACCCGAGCCCCATCGACGGCCGTCCCTTCACCGAGGTGGCCCGCGGCACCGCGGAGGACGTGGAGCGGGCTCTCGACGCGGCGCATGCCGCCGCCCCCGCCTGGGGCCGTACGGCGCCCGCCGAGCGCGCCGGGGTGCTGCTCCGGATCGCGGCCCGGATGGAGGAGCATCTGGAGGAGCTGGCGGTCGCGGAGAGCTGGGAGAACGGCAAGCCGGTCCGCGAGACCCTGGCCGCCGACATCCCGCTCGCCATCGACCACTTCCGCTACTTCGCGGGGGCGCTGCGCGGCCAGGAGGGCGCGCTGAGCGAGATCGACGACGACACCGTGGCGTACCACTTCCACGAGCCGCTGGGCGTGGTCGCACAGATCATCCCGTGGAACTTCCCGATCCTGATGGCGGTCTGGAAGCTGGCCCCGGCGCTCGCCGCGGGCAACGCGGTGGTCCTCAAGCCGGCCGAACAGACCCCGGCGTCCGTGCACTTCTGGATGAGCCTGATCACCGACCTGCTGCCGCCGGGCGTGGTGAACATCGTCAACGGCTTCGGCGCCGAGGCGGGCAAGCCCCTGGCCTCTTCCCCACGCGTCGCGAAGATCGCCTTCACCGGCGAGACGACGACGGGCCGGCTGATCATGCAGTACGCCTCCGAGAACATCAAGCCGGTCACGCTGGAGCTCGGCGGCAAGTCGCCGAACATCTTCTTCGACGACGTGTGGGCGGCGGACGACGACTTCCGCGACAAGGCGCTGGAGGGCTTCACCATGTTCGCCCTCAACCAGGGCGAGGTCTGCACGTGCCCGTCCAGGGCCCTGATCCAGCGCGGCCACTACAACGAGTTCCTGGAGGCGGCGGTCGCCCGCACGGAACGGATCGTCCCGGGCCACCCCCTGGACACCTCCACGATGATCGGCGCCCAGGCCTCCAACGACCAGCTCCAGAAGATCCTTTCGTACCTGGACATCGGCCAGCAGGAGGGCGCCAAGATCCTGACGGGTGGTCAGCGCATCGAGTACGACGGCGAGCTGGCGGGCGGCTACTACGTCCAGCCGACGATCTTCGAGGGCGACAACCGCATGCGGATCTTCCAGGAGGAGATCTTCGGCCCGGTGGTCGCGGTCACCTCCTTCACGGACTTCGACGACGCGATCCGCACGGCCAACGACACGCTCTACGGCCTCGGCGCGGGCGTCTGGACCCGCGACGGCAACACGGCCTACCGCGCGGGCCGCGCGATCCAGGCGGGCCGCGTCTGGACGAACTGCTACCACGCGTACCCGGCGCACGCGGCGTTCGGCGGCTACAAGCAGTCGGGCATCGGCCGCGAGACCCACAAGATGATGCTGGACCACTACCAGCAGACGAAGAATCTGCTGGTGAGCTACTCCCCGAAGAAGCTCGGCTTCTTCTGAGCCTCTTCGGCGAGGCGCCCAGGGGCACTGCGTGAGATGGCGAGACGCGAGCCCGAAGCTTCGGGGTTCTGCCGGGGCCGCGCTCACCTCATGCGGTTCACCGGCCGAGTACGTCCCGCCGTGCGGTTGTCCGCGCGGCAAGCCACCGAACCCTGCCAACGGTTGTGCCGTCGCGATCGCCATCGTGCAGACGAGTACCAATGGACTCCTGCATGTGGGCGGGCCCCGTGGGCGCGCACGACTCCGCTGGTGACAAAGGCAGTACCACTGCAATCGTCGGCAGCGGCCGACACCTGCCGCTGCCGGTGAGGCTCGCTGCATGTCAGACAAAGATCCGGACCATTTCCGGACCAGGATGCCAGGGAGAGGGTGCCGCTTCGTCCGGCGTGTCAGTACGGCCGGCCCAGGTGAGGGCTCCCAGCCGTGCTGGGAGCCCCCCGTGCTCAAGGGACAGGTTCAGGCCAGGCCCTGGAGGCGCCAGATCTGGTTCTTCTTCCAGGTCAGATCGGTCGCCGGGTCGCAGGTCCACTGGTGGATCCTCGCGCCGGGGTCGGTCGAGATCCCGCTGACGTCCACGCACTTGCCGCTGTGCACCGCGACCAGCTGGTAGTCCTTGCTGTTGCCGAGCGCGCTGACCGGTTTGATGGTGAACATCTGGTTCGTGGTACCGCCGCAGGTCCACTGGATGGCGGCGGCACCGTCGGCCGTGGAAGCGCCCGAGACGTCCAGGCACTTGCCGCTGTACTCGTTCACGATGGTGTACGTGTTCGCCCGGCCGGCGACCGGCTTGAGATCGAGCATCTGCTGGTATCCGCCCTCGCAGTGGTACTGCTGGTACTGCGTGGCGTCGTCGGTGCTGAGGTTGGTGTCGTCCAGGCACTGACCGCTGTGCTGTACCACCGCGACCGTGGAGACGGTGGTGTTCGACGGGGGCAGCAGCGTGACGGTGTAGCCGTCCGCGGCATCCGTCCACGGAACGGTCACCGAAGCCGAGTTACCGCTGACGGTCAGCGTCCGGTCGGAGACCGTCACCGGCCC
The DNA here is from genome assembly GCF_005517195.1 of Streptomyces vilmorinianum. Classification (NCBI taxonomy): domain Bacteria; kingdom Bacillati; phylum Actinomycetota; class Actinomycetes; order Kitasatosporales; family Streptomycetaceae; genus Streptomyces; species Streptomyces vilmorinianum. The sequence continues at coordinate 4,064,942 of NZ_CP040244.1, forward strand.
CGTCACCGCGCCGCCGCCGTTGTTCGGTATGCGCTGGACGATCGCGCGCACCTGGCCGTTCTCCACCACCGACGTGGTGTCGAGACGGTTGAGGTTGACGGTGACATTGCCGGTGTTGCCGTTGCTGCCCAGCAGGATCTTGGCGTTGCGCGCGGAGTTGTCCTTCGTCGCCACCCCGTCGGTGTTCGTACCGGGCGTGAGGTTCACGATGTTGCCGGTCTGCGAGCCGTAGTACCGGTACAGGAACCACTCGCCCAGGGGCAGATACTGGCCGCCGGTCTTGGTGAGCAGGTTCGCCGCGAAGTCGTGCAGGTTGGCGCCCCACGCCCAGTTGGCGCGCATGCCGTCCGCCCCGGCGCGCTCCAGACGGGAGATGTACCAGCCGCCGCGGCCGGGGTTCTGCTCGGTGTTGGCGGCGTACTCGTTCACCTGGAACGGACGGCTCGTGGTCATCGACCGTGCCGCCAGCTTGGAGTTGACGGCGTTGGCGTCGGCGACCGGGTCACCCGGCAGGTCGTGCCAGCTGTAGATGTCGGGTTGGACGTTGTTGGCCTTCACGTAGTCCAGGTACGTGTTCCACCAGGGGCCGCCCCAGTCCGCGGAGGGCTTGCCGGCCGTGCTGGCACCGACGATGACGGCACCCGGGAAGGCGGCCCGGATCCGCTGGTAGGCCCGCTTCCACATCTCCAGGTACTGGGCCTGCGGCCGGTCCCAGAAAGAGGAGTAGTCGGGCTCGTTCCAGATGTCCCACTGGATGTCGGTCATGCCGGCCGCCTTCGCGTCGGCGAGCAGCCGGTCGTAGAAGGCGTCGAAGCGGGACCAGTCGCCGTTGTCACCGGGGAAAGTGGGCGAGGTGGTCCCGTCGGCGCCCCACAAGTCGTGCGGCAGGATGACGAAGGTGCCGCCCAGCGCCTTGGTGCTCTTGTACTGGGCGAGGGTGGAGTTCCACCGGCGGTCGTACTTGCCGGCGACCCAGCCTCCCGGGCTGTCCAGCTGGGCGCCGCCGGCGCGCATGAACTTCCACTTGATGTCCTTGTAGAAGTGTGCCTGGGGCAGCGAGCCGTCCTCGGACATCCCGTAGATGGTGCCAGAGGCACGGTACGTAGGCGCGCCCCCGGTGGCGGAGAAGTCGACGGTGACGGTGGTGTCCGCGGCCTGTGACGAGGCGGCGGGCACCAGGGTCGCGGCCAGGGCGGCCAGGAGGACGGCCACGGACGCGAGGGCTCTGCGTCGGGCGGGGGTTGCGGCTCCTGAGAATGTGGTGAGCGGCTTCATAGTGCGGCTCCTGGGGTGGACGGAGAAGGAGAACCGGGGCCCGATCGGTCCCGGGGCTTGGAGGAGGCGGCCGGTCAGCGGCCGTCTCGGTGCGCGTGGGCTTCGGCGAGGACGAGATAGGCGGCGGCGGTCCAGGTGTAGGCGCGATCGCGCAGCCCCGTTCCGGTGAGGGCGTCGAAGTTCTCGGCGAAGCCGTGGGTTTCGCACAGGGTGCGGAAGCGGGCGCTGATCTCGTCGGCGAGGCGGTGGTGGCCGGCCCGGCGCAGGCCGTCCTCGATGAGGACGGTGGCGGGCGCCCAGATGGGGCCGCGCCAGTAGCCGTCGGAGAGGTAGTGGGGTGACGTCGGCAGTTCGGTGGCCAGTCCGTGCGGGGTCAGGTGGGTCTCGATCCGGGCGGCCAGGGTTCTGCCGATGTTCTCGGGCAGGTGCTCGCCCAGTGCCATCGGCATCAGGTCCAGCAGGCTGGAGCTCTCCCAGGTCGCGACGGTGTCGACACCGCGGGCCACGAACCGCTCCCCCGTCCACAGCTCGTCGAGCATCGCGGCCTGCGTCGCCTCGGCGGTGCGCGTCCAGCGCCGGGCCTCGTCGGGCAGGTCAAGGTCGGTGGCCAGGCGGGCGAGTTCGCGGAGCTGGAGTACGAGGAAGGCGGCCAGGTCGGCGGTGACGACCACGCGCTCGGGGTCGAAGGTGGTGGCGTTGTCCCAGCCGCTGTCGTTGCCGTGCTGGTAGTGGGGCAGGGCGGCGCCGAAGGCGCGGCGGGCTGTGAGCCAGAAGTCCGTCCACCGTGCCAACCTGCGGTAGATCTCGGCGAGTTCCGTCCGGCTGAGGGGCTCGGGAAGCCGTCCGCGCAGGTGGGACAGGGTCCAGCCGTGGATGGGCGGTTTGACGAAGTTGTAGAGGACCTCGGAGTGGGTCACCGAGTCGGGCAGGGCGCCGGTCTCGTCCTGATGGTCGAAGGGCAGGGAGAACTGGTCCCAGGCCAGGGCGGGGGCACCGGAGGCCAGGGCGAGGGCGTTGAAGCAGTGGTCCCAGCTCCAGACCTTGTCCATCCAGTGCTTGGACATCAGCACCGCGGACCTCGTGACCAGGCCCGCCGGACGGACCGTCGCCGACCACAGGACGTACGCCGCGAGTTCGGCGGCCGGGGCGGCGGGCGAGCGCCAGGGGGCCACCGCGTCGACGAACGCGGCGAAAGCCTGCTCCGCGGCCGCCACGACGGCGTCGAACGTCTCCGAGGACGTGCAGGGAAGGCGTGCGCTGTCCAGTTCCTCGATCACCGCTTCCCACACTCCGCCGGGGGCCGCGGTGACGGTGACGCCTCGCTCGCCGCCACCGAGGGCCTGACTGCCTGACACCTCGGCGACGGAACCCGACAGCACGGTGATCCGGTAACGGCGCCCGGTCTCGTACGAGGTGAACACGTACGCTCCGTCCACCGGGTCGCGGTAGAAGTAGGTGCCCGTGAAGGGGGTCAGGGCGTCCGCCGCCGCGGTGACGCGCAGGCCGAGTCCTTCGCCGCGCAGGCGGACGGTGTCCGGTGTGGCGTAGGCGAGGGCTACGCGCCCTTGCTCACCCTTCCAGTCGAGCAGGCCCGGAGTCGCCTCGACGCGGGTCTCCACGCGCTCGCACGTCGTCGCGTCGAGGGGCGTGAAGCGCAGGATCGCGTGCATGCCGTTCTGATGCGACACGAGATGGAGGTCCTCGGCCCGGGTCTTCTCCGCAAGCACGGGAGAGATGCCGAACCAGGAGCCGTGCGTGCTGAACGGGATGTCATGGAGGGAGAAGGCCGGGCCGGATCGGGCGGCGGTCATGTGGCGTGACTCGTTTCTTCAGCAGGGGTGGCCGGCGGTGGTCACGTGGTGGTCAGTCCTTGACGGCTCCGGCCGTCACGCCTGCGGCGACGTAGCGCTGGGCGAGGACGAGGATCACCGTGGCGGGGAGCGAGGCCACGACGGCGGTGGCCATGATGGCGTTCCACTCCTGGTTGTTGTTGCCGATGTAGTGGTAGATGCCGAGGGTGATCGGCTCGTGGGCGCCGCCGTTGGCCAGCGTGCCGGCGAAGACGAAGTCGGACCAGGACCACAGGAACGCGAACAGCGACACGGTGACGACCGCGTTGCGGCTCATCGGCAGCACCACGGACCGGAAGGTGCGCCAGGGCCCGGCTCCGTCCATCTGCGCGGCCTGGAGCAGCTCGCCGGGGATGCCGGACATGAACGCGGTGAAGATCAGCACCGCGAAGGGGACGGCCAGGGTGGAGTCGGCGACGATCAGGCCGGGGACGGACTGGAGCAGGCCGAGCTGGAGGTAGATGGCGTAGAAGCCCATCGCCATGATGATGCCCGGGATCATCTGGGCCACCAGGAGGAGGAAGCCGAGGGCTCCCCCGCCGCGCGGGCGGAGTTTCGCCAGCGCGTATCCGGCGGGCGCCGCCAGCGCCACGGTCAGCACGACCGTGCCCAAGCCGATGATCAGGCTGGTGCCCAGGTAGGGCAACTGCTGGTCGAACACGGCGCGGTAGCCGGCCAGCGTGCCGTGCACGGGAAACAGGTCGGGCGGGGACGCGCGCATGTCCTGATCACGGGTGAAGGACACGTTGAGCATCCAGTAGACCGGGAAGAGCATGACGGCGGTGAGCGCCAGGCCGAGGGCGGTCTTCCACCCCGTACCGCGGAGCCGGTGCACCAGGTTCATGCCAGTGCCTGCTTTCTCTGGACCCTCAGGTACAACAGGCCGAAGGCAAGGGCGGCGACGACGAGGAGGTTGCCGACGGCCGCGCCGGGGCCGAAGGCGGGCAGCAGGTTGCCGAAGCCGAGCTGGTAGGACCAGGTGGCGAAGGTGGTGGACGAGTCGGCCGGGCCGCCCTTGGTCATGATCCAGATGATGTCGAAGACCTTGAGCGTGTAGACCAGCCCCAGCAGCAGGGTGATCGCGGACACGGGGCGCAGCAGCGGGAAGGTGATGCTCCAGAAGCGTCGCCAGGCGCTCGCGCCGTCGAGGGCGGCCGCTTCGTAGAGGCCGTGCGGGATGGACTGGAGGCCGCTGTAGAGCACGACCAGGTTGAACGGCACGCCGATCCAGACGTTCGCGATGATCACCGAGGTCAGTGACCACTCCGGGGAGGTGAGCCAGTTCACCGATCCGATGCCGACGGCGTGCAGAGCCGCGTTGACGACACCGGAGTCGCTGTTGAGCATCCATGACCAGGTGGAGGCGGACACGATGAGCGGCAGCAGCCACGGAACCAGGAACAGCGCCCGCAGGGTCGCGGAGAGCTTGAAGTGCTGGTTGAAGAAGACCGCGAGGGCCAGGCCTATGACGTACTGGAACAACAGACACACGGCGGTGAAGACGACGGTGTTGGTCAGAGCCGGGCCGAAGGTCGGGGCGTCGAAGATCGTCCGGTAGTTCGCGAGGCCGGTGAACGGCGCGTCGCCCTGGACGAAGGAGCGGACGGTGTAGTCGCGCAGGCTCAGGTCGAGATTGCGGTAGAGCGGATAGGCGTAGAAGAGGGTGAGGTAAAGGGTGACCGGGGCGAGGAAGGCCCAGGCGGCCCACTGCTGGGAGGAGGGGCGACGACGCCGGTGCGCGGTGGGGGCCGGAGGCGGGGCGGCGGCGGCCGCCGCCCCCTTCCGGTCACGTACCGGCCGGCGGCCCGGCAGGTGTGTCATGCGATTCATCAGCGAAGCCCTGGGTCGCGGTTGCCTGACGGTTTACTTGACGGCGTCCTGTGCCGTGGTGAGCGCGTCCTTGGGCGACTTGGAGCCGCTGAGGGCGGTCTGGACCGCCTTCCACAGCTGCTCGGAGATCTTCGGGTACGTGGTGCCCAGGTCGTCGCTGGTGCGCCCCTTGGCGGCCTTGACCGCGTCGATCCAGGGCTTCAGCTCGGCGTTCGCCGCCAGCTGCTTGTCCTGGACCTCGCTGGTGGGGGCCACGTAGGACAGGGTGGTGTCGGTGTCGTACAGGTTCTCGACGCTGGTCAGGCAGGAAACCAGCTTCTGGGAGACGGCGTAGCGGCCCGTGTCGCCCTGGACCGGTACGGTGACGAACTCGCCACCCGTCGGGGCCGCGGCATTCCCGCCCGAAGCACCGGGGATGGGCAGGACTCCGTAGTCGATGCCGACCTTCTTGGCGCCTGCGAGCTGCCAGGTGCCGTTCTCGGCGAAGGCGTAGTCACCGCTGGCGAACTCCTGCCAGCTGGTGGTCTGGGTGTTGTTGAGCACCGAGTTCGGGGCGTACCCCTCCTTCAGCCAGTCGGTCCAGAGCTTCAGCGCCGAGGCGCCCTCGGGGGAGTCGAGTTCGGTCAGCTTGGCGCCCGAGCCCCAGAACCAGGGCAAGAACTGGAAGCTGCCTTCCTCCGTACCGATCGCCGAGAAGGTGATGCCCTTCTTACCGGCCGTCTTGACCTTCGCGAGGGCCGCCGTCAGCGACTCCCAGTCCTTGACCGAGGCGATGTCGACGCCGGCCTCCGCGAGGACCTTCTTGTTGTAGTAGAGGGCGAGGGTGTTGGCGCCGATCGGCGTGCCGTAGGTCTTGCCGCCCGGCTGGCCGGCCGCGAGCAGGTTGGGGTCGATCTTCGAGGTGTCCAGTTTGTTGTCGTCGGTGGTGGTGAGCACGCCGGCCTCGGCCAGGGTCGACACCACCGGATTGTCGACGATGAGGACGTCGGCGGAGTTGTCCTGCTGCGCCGCCAGCAGCGCCTTGTTGGCCAGGTCACTGGTGTCGAAGGCGGTCCGCTTGATCTTCACGCCGGCCTTGGTGCCGCAGTCGTCCAGCAGCTTCGCCCAGGCCGAGGTCTTGTCGAACTGGGGGTACGGGTCCCAGATGGTGTAGGTGCCGCTGCCGGCGTCCTTGGTGTCCGTGCTGCCGGAGCCGGAGGAGCAGGCGGTGCCGGCGACGGCCATGACGGTCGAGAGGGACACGGCGGCGAGAAGCCGTCTCGAGAAGCTGTGCATGGCGGGTCCTTGGCTTTGGGCACACGTGTGCCGTGGTAGGGGTGACTGGGGAAAGCGGCACGCCGAACGGCGACGAGGGGCGGGTGCCGGGTGACAGGGGAGGTGCGGGAAGAAGGGAGAGGACGGGCGAGGGGGTCAGGCTTCGCCGGGTGATGTGCCGGTGGCGGGTCCTGTGCTGGCCCGCAGGGAGATCGGCGGTGCGAGCAGGTGCTGCCGGGGCGGCGCGTCGGGATGGTCGATCCGCTCGACGAGCAGGTCCACAGCCCGCCGGCCCATCTCCTCCGCGGGCACGTCCGCCGCGGTGAGCTGGGGGGTCACCGTCTCCGCCCACCGGCCGGCCACGACTCCGGTGACGGAGAAGTCGCGCGGCACATGACGGCCCGCATGCGCGAGCCCTCGATACAGGCCCCCCAAGGCGGCCTCGTTCAGCGTGACCAGGGCCGTGGTGGCCGGGTCGTCGTGCAGAATCCGCTCCAGGCAGATCTGGCCCGAGGCCGCATCGTCCCCGCAGCAGTACGTCCGTACCGTCAGCCCGCGCTCGGCCGCGGCCTTCGCGAACCCGTCCAGTCCCCGGTGCGCGGACTCATAACCGGCCCCCACCAGCTGCGCGGGCCGGTTGACGAACGCGACCCGGCGGTGACCCAGATCCGCGAGATGGTGTACGCAGGCCGCCGCGAGCGCGGTGTGGTCCAGGCCGACCCACCAGCCGCCTTCCGGGTGCGCGGTACGGCCGATGGCGACGGACGGGAAGCCCAGTTCGGCCAGATGGTCGACCCGGTCGTCCCGCAGCCTGATCTCCATCAGGATCGCCCCGTCGACCCGCCGCTGTCCCAGCAACCGCTGGAAGGAGCGGTCGCTGTCCACACCGCTCGGGGAAAGCAGCACGTCGTAGTCGTACGCCGCCGCGGCCTCCACCACACTGCCGATGAAGTCCAGCTGCATGCCGGTGTAGTGGTTACCGGCCGGCGGGAAGACGAGACCGATCGTGTTGGTCCGGCCGTTGGCCAGGGCTCGCGCACTCGCGTTGGGCTGGTATCCCAGCTCGTCGATGACCCGCTGGATCTTCCGGCGGGTGTCCTCCGACACCGGACGCTTGCCGCTCAGGGCATACGACACGGTGCTCCGCGAGACACCCGCCCGCATGGCGATCTCACCGATGTTCACGGCGACTCCTTCATCGAACCGATTCGACGCTCCCGGATGGGGAGAAGCCAGTCGTACGCAGAGGATGGGAGTGACATGTCGACCCGGCATCGAACCGGTTCGCGTTGAAGGGAAGCTAGGAGCTGACCCGTACGGGTGTCAATACCTCGCACACACCCGCGGAAACACGTCGGAAATCCGCACACGCGACCCCACGGCCACCCGCCGGCCCCACACCCACCACGCCTCACACATCCGGCAACGCGACGGACGGGACGGACCGCACGCGGTTGTTACGGCAACCGCCTCTTCAGGCCCCACGGACCACGGAGGTCGGAGACATTGACGCGTCCCGCTACACCCACTTAAAGTCTGCCCGATTGCAGGAACAGTGTTCGATTTCTCGGACGACTTGGTCTGGGCCGGACCGGACAGGAAATGGGCTGCGCGGCCTCCCCTTGATCAATGACCGCGACAGCACACCGCAAGACGCCACAGCGGTCACGACCGGGGGGCGGAAAGAGCAACGGGCGGCGACAAGCCACCCCGACCATACGCCGGTTCGGCGGCGCGCTCCGGAAGGAGCACGGGATCCGATGGCAGATCCTCAGTGACCATCCCATTCGTCGTGCGGGTCAGGGCGCTGCCAGAGTTCGTCGATCGCGACAAGGTCGAGGGGTACCGGCCGAATCCGGTCCTGGAGCCGTGGTGCTTCCACTCAGCCGAGGCTGAGAGGTGAGCCGCGCCGGCAACCGCATGAAATGATCTTGGTATGGCCGATGTGATCACGGCATCGGAGTCTGCCTGGACAGCCCGTTCGCCGGGCCGAGCCCGCTCCAGTTCGGCGAGTCGCTGACGTTCTGCGCCGATGCTCGCGCTCCGGCCCCGCAAGGGGTTCGCCAAGGACACCGTGCTCCGGACCACACGCGGTCCAGCATCCCGCGATCGACGCAACGCAGGCCTGTGCTTTTGCCCGTCAGGAGCCTCACACGGGTGCCTGCGAGCATGGGGCTGCTCAGCCGGCCCGGATGCGAGCTCCATGCGAGTGAGTGTCGCATGGCGGCCTTCGGCTTCGCTTCCCCACCGAGGTGCTCACGCGGCGGTCAGAGCTCCGGTGCGAGACCACGCTCGCGCAGCCAGGACAGCTGGACCGGCGGGTTGGAGCCGTACCCGCCGCCGTGGTCGCCGAAGGGCCAGACGGTCATGGTGCGGTCCTCGCCCCGGTAGTGGTTGTAGGCGGCGTAGACCGTGGAGGGTGGGCAGATCGGGTCCATCAGGGCGACGCTGAACAGCCCCGGTGCGGTGGCCCGTTGGGCGAAGTGGACGCCGTCGAAGTAGTCGAGGGTGGCGAGGGTCTGTTCCACGCGGTCGCGACTGTGCCAGCGCAGGTACTCGGCGATCTCCGGGTACGGGCCCTCCCCCGTGATCTGCACGGCGCGGCGGAAGTGGCACAGGAACGGGACGTCCGGCAGTGCCGCCGCCACGCGGTCTCCGGCGAGAGCGGCGACGGCGAGGGTCAGGCCGCCACCCTGGCTGCCTCCGGCCACCACGATCCTCCGCGGGTCGAGGCCGGGCAGCGCGGCGACGGAGTCCACGGCGCGTACGCAGTCGGTGATCAGCCGCCGGTAGTAGTAGTTCTCGGGGCAGTCGATGCCTCGGGTCATGAACCCCCCGGCCCACTGCGTGCCGTCGCCCGCCGTCCGGTCCGGGGTGTCGTGGCCCTGGCCCCGGCTGTCGACGACGAGCTGGGCGTAGCCGGCGGCGGACCAGAACAGGTGGTCGGTGGGCAGACCACGGCCGCCGCTGTAGCCGATGTACGTGACGACGACCGGCAGCGGTCCCTCCGTGCCGCGTGGGCGCAGGAGCCAGGCGGCCACCGGCTCGCCGTCCCAGCCGGGGAAGCGCACGTCGTCGACTTCGACGGTGTGCAGCAGGTGCGCGGAAGTGACCCGTTCGGCCTTGATCGTCCCGTCGTAGGACCGGGCTTCGGCGAGGGTGCGGCGCCAGAACGCGTCGAAGTCGTTCGGAGCGGTCAGTTGCGGCTGGTAGCCGACGAGGTCGTCAGTCCCGAGGTCGGTGAGCGGCATGGGGCTTCCTCCGGTCGGAGTGTGGACGAGGGGGCGGGGGTTCGAGTGGCATCGGGACCACGCCCCTCGCGGTCCAAGGCACGGCTGGGCAAGGGAGTGGCGGCCCGTCCTCCCCCCGTCGGACGGGCCGCCGGCTTGCGGTTCGGGCGCAAGCGGTCAGTCGGCTCTGCCAGGGCTGCCGAAGCGGAAGGCGGAGAGGCGGAAGTCACCGTGCAGGGTCAGGCGCAGGTCGTGGACGCCCTCGGGCGGGGCGTCCAGTTCGCCTGCGACGGTCTGCCATGCGTAGCGGTCGCCGGTGAGGGGGACGTCGAGCTCGGCCAGCACCTGGTCACCCGCCTGGACGACCAGCCGCGCCTCGCTGGGGCCGGAGTCCTCGCGGGCGGTCTCGGCCTCGATCCGGACGGCCCCGGAGAGGTCGACGTCGTGGAAGAGAAGCGTCCCGGGCCGAGCGGGGTCGGTGGGCGTCACCGCGTCACCGTCGGCCCGAGTGGCGTCGACGAGGGTGACGTCCGCGTAGTCGTCGAAGTCGACCGCCAAGGTCCGCCGTTCCACGACGCCCCGGGCCGCCGAGGCCGTCCCGGTCACCGTCAACGGTGCGGTGAGGACCGGGTGATCGGCGGAGCGGGCGACGATGATCTCGTAGCCGCCGGGATCGACGGTGAAGGCGGAGGTGGCGACATCCCAGTGGGCGAGCCGTTCGGCGGGGAGTCGGAACGTCACCTCGCGGCTCCCCCCTGGTTCCAGGCGCACCTTGCGGAAGTCGGCCAGGCGCAGCCTGGGCGCCTCGTGACGGGCGTCCAGCGCCCGGACGTACAGCTGCACCACCTCGCTGCCGGCCCGGGCACCGGTGTTGGCCAGGGTCGCCGTGATGTCGACCGCACCGTCCTGGCCGGTCGACGACCGCGACAGCCGCAGGTCGCGGTAGGAGAAGTCGGTGTACGACAGGCCGTGGCCGAAGGGGTAGAGGGGCGCGGCCGGGTGGTACTGGTAGGTCCAGCCCGCCTTGATGATGTCGTAGTCGAGCGGGGCCGGCAGCGGATCGCCGCCCCGGTACCAGGTCTGCGGGAGGCGCCCGGCGGGGTCGGCCTCGCCGACGAGCACGGCGGCCAGCGCGTGGCCCGTCTCCTGCCCGCCGTGGGATGTCCACGCCACGGCGGGCAGGTGCTCGTCGGCCCAGTCGACGGCGTACGGGTAGCTGCTCATCACCACGAGCGCCGTCTCCGGACGCACGGCCGCGACCGTGCGGAGCAGCTCCTCCTGCGTCGCGGGCAGGTCGATGTCCGCGCGGTCCTCGGTCTCACGGCCGTTGATCATGGGGTGGTTGCCGAGGACGACGACCGCCGCGTCGGCCGCCTCGGCGGCTGCCCGGGCCTCGGCCGCGCCGTCGCGCAGCAGCTCTCGCCCCCAGCGTTCGGCGGAGTCCGGGGCATCGGCGGTCACGGTGACGCGGCCGTCGGTCGGATCCACGGCGGCGTAGCGGCCGGTGAGCACGGAGCGCAGCAGCGCCGAGTCCTCCCCGGCCGGTTCGAGCCGGAAGGTCTCCTTGACGAACCAGTTCTTGAGCACCGTCTGGTCGGCCGCCACGGTGGCGTCGTCCTTGAGGCTCAGGTAGTGGCCGGTGTCGGTGGCGCGGAGGGTCAGCGTGCCGCGGCCCCAGTCGGTCACGTCGAAGGCGGTCTTGCCGAGGAGTTCGCCGGTGGTGCGGGAGCGCAGCGCGATACGGTCGGCACCCTCCACCCGGACCACTTCGCCGCCGTGGGCGCCGAGGGCGGCGGCGAGGCCGTCGGCGATGGTCACCTGGTAGGGCATGGTGCCGCTGTACCAGTCCTCGCACAGAGTGTCGGCGAGTGGGCCGATGACGGCGATCCTCGGTGTCCGCGCCGGGTCCAGCGGCAGCAGGCCGTCGTTCTTGAGCAGCACCACCGACTCGGTCGCCGCGTGCCGCGCCAGGGCGCGGTGCTCGGGGCAGTCGATCACCTCCGGGCCGATCCCGGCGTACGGGTCGAGGTCCGAATCGAACTCACCGAGGCGGAAACGGAGTTCGAGCTGGCGACGCACCGCGCGGTCCACGTCGGCCTGTTCCATCAGGCCGCGCTCCAGTGCCTCGCGCAGTCGGCCGACCGGCGTGGCGCTGTCCTCGTTGTGGTCGGTGAAGCTGTCGATGCCGGCCTTGAGTGCGGCGGCGTGCGACTCGGCGTGGTCGTCGAAGTAGTGCTCCGGGTCGACCAGGTTGGAGGGGGCCTCGGCGTCGCTGACCACGAACAGCTCGTGCCCGGTGGGCCGCGCCCAGCGGCGCAGCTCGGTCTCGATCAGCCGGCTGACGTGGCAGGGGCGGCCGTTGACCAGGTTGTACGCGGCCATGGCTCCGGTCGCGGCGCCGGAGGCGACGACGGGCCGGAAGGCGGCCAGGTCGTACTCGTGGAGGACGCGCGGGCGCAGTCCGGAGGAGGTGGTGCAGCGGTCGTCCTCGTTGTTGTAGGCGAGGAAGTGCTTGAGAACGGGAGCCGCCCGCAGGTAGGTCGGGTGGTCGCCGGCCAGGCCCCGGCAATATGCCTCGCCGAGCCGGGCGGTGTGCACCGGGTCCTCGGAGTAGCCCTCCTCGTTGCGTCCCCAGCGCGGGTCGCGCAGCAGGTTCAGTACGGGTGCCCAGGCCTGCAGGCTGTGAAAGCCGCCCCCGGTGGCGGGCGTGCGGTGGTGGTGGAAGGCGCGCAGTTCGACCGAGACGGCCTCGGCGACCCGACGCACCAGGTCCTCGTCCCAGGTGGCGCCGAGGCCGACAGCCTGCGGGAAGACCGTCGCCACCCCCAGCCAGGAGACCCCGTGCAGGGCCTCGCTGCCCGTACGGAAGGCAGCGAGGCCGAGCCGGGGGACGGCCGGCACGTACTGGTGCAGCATCGCGATCCGCTCTTCGGGCATGAGCCGTGAGAGCAGGTCGTCGACGCGCTTCTGCAGTGGCAGCGCGGGATCACGGAAATCGGGTGGCTCGGATGCGGACGCGGGCGCGGGCGCGTAACTCACGTGGAAACCCCTCAGGCGAGCTGGTTACGGTGGCCGTTCGTCGAAGCGCTTCGACGGTCCCATTCACCTCCCTGACCTGTCAATGAAAGCCGCAGAGAAAGTGCTTCCCCGTCAACTCTCACGTGTTCCGCGAAACCACTCCGTCACCCTCCTTTGCCGAGGCAAGCGATTCGACGTCAGGACCCGATCTGCGCCCGCACGTCGACGACCCGTTCGAAGAAGAACTCGTGCTTGAGGAAGGAGACGTCGTACTCGTGACCCGGGTACGGCGGGATGAGCTGGGCGGCCTGGAACAGCCGCCAACCGTCCTGCAGCGCGGCCACCCCCGACTCGTACGGCGGCTCGTCGCTGTCGCCCGTGGTGGGCGAGGTGCGGCCGGTGCCGTCGTAGCGCGACCAGCCGACGACATGGGAGTCCAGCGCCGAGCTCGCCAGGTACAGCACGAGCACCTGCTGCCGCAGCACCGGGGCCGCGGGGCCGTCTCCGGTGTCCGCCGACGCGGGCGGCATCGCTTCGGTCGTCATGCCACGGTCTCCTTCGGGCGGTTGGAGACCCTGGTCACCCAGTGGTCGAGGTCGAAGCCGTCGTCGCCGGTCAGCTCCCGCCACAGCAGGATGCGGTTGTACCGCTCCAGCCGGCCGGTCGCTCCCTCGTACCACGGGAACATCGCGTCCAGCTCCGCTGCCACCTGCGGGTCGTGGAGATCCGAGGTGTCCCACAGACGTCGTTGACGCACCCTGGGATTGAAGCGGATCTTGAACATGTAGCGGAGGATGTCGCTGTCGTTGCGCCGGCCCCCGTGCCAGATGCCGTGGTGCAGAAGCACCACCGTGCCGGCCGGGCAGACCAACCGGTCCTGACCGCGCAGGTTCTGGTAGCGGCCGGTGTCCGATTCGTTGATCCGCCGCAGATGGCTGCCCGGCACGCTGAGCGTTCCGCCCATCTCCAGCGTCACGGTCTGCGGGTAGTACATCAACTGGACGTCGAAGGCGTCCGGTCGGACGTCGATGATGGCGTCCCCGTGCAGCGCCTGGGCGGCGCCTCCGTGAGGCTCGCGGGTATGCACGAAGTGGTGGTCCACCCACGGCTCCGGGCCGACCATGCTGCGCAGGGCCCCTGCCACCTGTGGCAGCTCCAGCAGCCTGCGGACGAAGGAGCCCTTCGCGTACGCATCGGACAGCGGTGTCCCGTACGGCACCGGCGGCACCCCGCCCGCCAGTACCGCCAGGCCCTCGGCGTTCATCTCCGCCGGAACCACCGCGTCCAGCCGTAGTGACCCGCGCGCCACGAAGCGCGCCATCTGCACCGAGTTCAGCAGTTCTTGCCTGTTCTCCATGGCGGCCACGCTAGGTCCGGCCGCCGCGCACCGCGTGGGCCGCGTTCACCCTCCACTGGTCGATTTTCACTCTGCCGTCCGCCACGCACGTCGACGACCGCGTCCCAGGACTGGCCGCGTCCACCGTGGTAGAAAACGTGCCCATGCAGACGGTCCTCGCCCATCTCGACGACCCTCCCACTCTCGCCGCCGTCGGAATCGGCGTGCACGGTCCGGCCGGCCAGGTGGACGTGTTCTCACTGCCGGACCTGTGGCAGCTCCATCTGTACGGCTACGACGCCGACTTGACGGTCGACGGCACCGAGCACGCGATCCGCCCCGGGCGGGTCAGCCTCGTACCGCCCGGAACCGAGGTGCGTTACCGCTACCGGGGCCGCTCCGAGCACCTCTACGCCCACCTCCGCCTGGGCTCGGCGGGAACACCCCACAGCATTCCCGTGATCCAGCGCACCGGACCCGAGCTCGACCTGCTCACCGCACAGTTGCGGCAGGCACTGGCCGCCTGGCCGAACACCCCTGCCCGGGCCACCGCCGAGGTGTGGGCAGCCCTGTGGCGGATCGCCCGGCTCACCCCGCTGCGGGAGCAGAGCGCCCGGGCCGTCCATCCGGCGGTGGCGGCCGCGACGGCCCTGATCGAGGCGCGGCTGACGGAGTCCCTGACGGTGCCGGAGATCGCGAAGGCGGCCGGTGTCTCCCACAACCACCTGACCCGGCTCTTCCGCGCCGCCACCGGGGAAACCGTCGTCGGCTACATCCGGGCCCGCCGGATGGAACGCGCACGCCATTTCCTGCGGGCCACCACGCTCTCCATCCCCGCCGTCGCCGCCTCGGTCGGCATCCCCGACCTCCAGGCGTTCAACAAGGCCTGCCGCCGTGAACTCGGCGCGTCACCTCGCGGCATCCGTACCGCCAGTCCCGCCCCGCGCGACAGCGCGGCTCAGTAGATCCAGACCATCGGCAGGCGGCCCCCGTCTCCCGTCTCTCACGAGACTCGATCGGCTCCCGTTCCGAAGATCTCCGGCAACCCTTTCGCCTCCGGCGGCAACTCAGCAGTACACCATCGGCTCGATCTCCGGACGGACGGACATGCGGACAGCGAGGCAGGCAACGCGGCAGCGCAGGCACAGGCGCAAGCACAGACACGGGCTGATGTGGAGCATGGTGGCGGTGCTGACAGCCGCAGGCGTCCTCACCTGCCTGGTGATGACGCTCCGCCCCGGCCCCACGGCCGATGCGGGGGCGGCCACGACGGTAGCCCCCGTCGTCGGCACCGAGGCGGCGCCCACGACCGCTCCCTCGACCGGTTCCGCGATCGGCTCGCAGACGACCGGCCGCGCGGCACCGCGGCCCGGACGCATCCAGCCCCACACCACCTACGAGGGGGTCGCGACCGCATACAAGGCCGCGGACGGCGACGGCTCCTGCCTGTTCGGGCCGAGCGGCGACCTCATGATCGCGGCCATGAACACCACCGACTACGAGTCGTCCAGGGCCTGCGGCGCGTACGTGCTCGTCCGCGCCTCCAACGGCGCCTCGATCACGGTCCGCATCACCAACGAATGCCCGCTGCCCTGCGCGCCCGGACAACTCGACCTCAGCGAGCAGGCATTCGCCAAGCTGGCAGACCTCAAGGTCGGCCGGCTCCCGATCACCTGGACCCTGCTGAGCCCCGGCACGCTCCGCCCGCTCTCCATCCGGTACAAGACCGGGTCCAGCCCCTACTGGTGCGGCATCCAAGTGAGCAACCACCGCAATCCGATCGACCGGCTGGAGGTCCGCACCGCCCAAGGCTGGCGACAGCTACCCCGTACCGACTACAACCACTTCCTCTCCACCAACGGCAGTGGATGCGGCAGTTCGATCAGGATCACCGACGTCTACGGAGAACGGCTGACGGTCGACGGAATCGCGCTGAAGCCGGATGTCGTGCAGCCGACCCGCGTCCAGTTCGCCCCGCACTGAACCCACCCGCTTCGAGACGAGCTGCCCGAGAATGTCGAGCACCCGGTCCACCACCGCGGGGACGGGCACCTCTCCGTCGATGACCTTGGCGGCCTCTGCCAAACCAGCACGCAGGGCGAGGGCGCCGGACACGTGCTGTTGACCATTCGGTACCTACCGTGACCGAGTCGGCGCACCAGACGGAGCGGACCTAGGCTGGAACCAGCCGCTGGAAACCGGTCCTGGCGAGCACCGCTGTCCGGACGGAGGCGTGGCGCGTGGAGATGGCTGCCAAGCAGGATGCCCCGACTGCCGCTGCCGTGGTCGACCCGGACGGCATGGTGAGTGGTTGGAGCGAGGGCGGGCGGCTGCTGCTGGGCTGGTCGGCGGAGGAGACCGTGGGGCGTCCCGTGACCGACCTGTTGGTCGGTCGCCCAACCGACTTCCCCGAGAATCTCGGCATCGGCTCCGACCCCACGGGAGTCGTCCCGCTGCGCCACCGGGACGGTTCCACGGTGGACGCCGTGCTGACGGCCCATCCGCTGCGCGGCGCGGACGGCCGTTCGCTGGGCCACGTGGTGACCGTCCAGCAGTGGGGACGCCGCCCCGTGATCGCCGACCGGGCCTTCGAGCAGTGCCCCTTCGCTCTGGGCGTCTACGACCCTGAGCTGCGGTTTCTGTGGGTCAATGCCTCCGCGTGCCGAGTGATGGCGCACTCCGAGGAGCAGGTGCTCGGTGAGAAGTACCGCGAGCTGTTCCCCGAACTGGACGACATGGCATACACCGACCGGCTCTCCGAGGTGGCGAGGACGGGCGAGCCCGCGCGCCTCATCACCGTCTTCCGCCCGCTCGGCAGCAACTACGCCAACGCCTGGGCCACCAGCATGTGGCCCGTCCGAGATGCCGAGGGCAAGGTCCGCGCGGTCGCCAACTGGGGATTCGACATGAGCGCCGAGTACTGGGCTCGGCAACGCCTGCTCATCCTCAACAAGGCCAGCGGCGGCATCGGCCTGACACTCGACGTGATGGGCACCGCCCAGGAACTGGCCACGACCCCGGTGCCGGGATTCGCCGACCTCGTCACCGTAGACCTCTTCGACGAGGTGCTGCGCGGGGAGGAACCGACCTCCGCGTCCGCGTTCACCCCCGGCGAGACCATCGCGCTCAGCCGTGCCGCCCAGCACAGCGCGAAGGAGGACACCGACCGGGCGCCCGGGCCCGCGACGCCGGTCAGCCACACTCCCGGGTCCGTCGCCGCCCGCTGCATGGCCACTGGCAGGTCCACGGTCGAGCTCGCCGCTCAGCCCGGCCAGGGCGGCGAATGGGCCTTCGGGCCCGGGCTCGCCGCCGACCCGGCCCACTGGCCACCGGGCAACCCGTTGATCGAAGGGGCCATCGCCGCGGACGGGCTGACCGGCCGGATCACCGTGCCGCTCCGGGCCCGCGGCGCGCTGCTCGGCGTCGTCGCCTTCTCCCGCCTCGACCGGCCCGAGGCCTTCACCGCCGACGACCTGATCCTCGCCGAGGAGATGACCGCCAAAGCCGCCGTCGCCATCGACAACGCCCGCCGGTACTCGCGCGAACGCACGACCGCGCTCACCCTGCAGCGCAGCCTGCTCCCGCAGAGGCTGCCGAACCAGGAGGCGGTCGAGGTGGCATCCCGCTACCTGCCCGCCGGGACCGGCGCGGAAGTGGGCGGTGACTGGTTCGACGTCGTTCCGCTGTCCGGTGCCCGGGTCGCCCTGGTCGTCGGCGATGTCGTCGGCCACGGCCTGCACGCCTCGGCCGCCATGGGCCGGCTGCGCACCGCGGTCCGCACTCTCGCCGACGTCGACCTGCCGCCGGACGAGCTGCTGACCCACCTGGACGACCTGGTCCTCCACCTCGCCGGCGACCTCCAGCCCGCCGGCCACTTCGAGCCGACCGGCGAGTCCGGCGCCACCTGCCTGTACACCGTCTACGACCCTGTCTCCCGGCGCTTCACGCTGGCCAGCGCCGGCCATCCGCTGCCGCTGATCATCTCCCCGGACGGCACCAGGACACCGGTACCCGCCCATCCGGGTCCGCCGCTCGGCATCGGTGGGCTGCCTTTCGAAGCCACCGAGCTCGAGCTGCCCGAGGGCAGCCTGCTCGTCCTCTACACCGACGGACTGGTGGAAAGCCGCGAGCGCGACGTCGACCAGCGGATCGCCGAACTGCTGCGAGCCCTGAACCACTCGGCCACCTCCCTGGAGGCCCTGTGCGACACGGTCATGGACGCCATGCTCCCCGAACACCGCACCGACGACGCCGCCCTGTTGCTCGCTCGCACTCACGCGCTGGATCCCCACCACGTCGCCGACCTGGTCGTAGAGCCCGACCCCGCGCAGGTACCGCGCGCCAGGAAGTTCGCCGTCGACCAGGTGGACGCCTGGGGCCTGGAGGAGGCGTCATTCGTCACCGAACTGGTCGTCAGCGAGCTGGTCACCAACGCCATCAGATACGGCGAGCCACCGATCAGGCTGCGGCTGATTCGCGATACTTCCCTGATCTGCGAGGTCTTCGACGGAAGCAACACCGCTCCGCACCTGCGCCGAGCCCGCGACTTCGACGAGGGTGGCCGGGGCCTGCTGCTCGTCGCCCAGCTCACCCAGGAGTGGGGCACCCGGCACACCACCAATGGCAAGACGATCTGGTGCGCGCAGGCCCTCCCCTAGGCCTGTGTGATCCGCCCTGCTGGAGGACCGCATCGCCGAAGCCACCCTCCAGGGCAAGACACCATGGATGAAAGACTCAGAACCGCCCTCAGTTCCACCGTCTCCTCAGTGTCCGCCTCCCCGGCCTCTTACCCGTATCGCCGCTCTGGACGTGCTGGACGTGCGTTTCCCGACGTCCGACCACGCAGCGCGTGCGAGCTGACCGGGACGGGTCGGACGCGATGAACCCCGA
This sequence comes from Streptomyces vilmorinianum, assembly GCF_005517195.1. Classification (NCBI taxonomy): domain Bacteria; kingdom Bacillati; phylum Actinomycetota; class Actinomycetes; order Kitasatosporales; family Streptomycetaceae; genus Streptomyces; species Streptomyces vilmorinianum. The sequence continues at coordinate 4,083,625 of NZ_CP040244.1, forward strand.
AGATCGGCCGCGACCCGGCCGATCGACGAACCGCGACTGACGAGGAGGGTGATCGTCCAGCGCATCGATTCTCGACGAAGGCGGGCCTCGGCACCGTCAAGCTCTTCCCCGCCGAGCCGCTCGGCGGCCGGCGGACGCCGCGAGCGGGCAGTGGGATGGCCTCCGCAGACCGCCTTCGGCGCAGCGAACACGAGGAGATCCGTCGGCTGACCGCCCAGACGGTGGACAGGAGCATGACGTGATCGACGTGGTGGCCATCCATCGGCGAGGTAATGCTGCGCTCCGACCCGGGCGAGGGACGGATCCGCACCGCCCGTTCCTTCCAGGTCTGGGAGGGCGCGGCCGAGGAGGCCATGCCCACGCTCGCGGACCTGCGCGGCCCGGGTGCGATCGGGCCGGCATGAACCAGCCGGCGATGCTCGCCCGCCTCCTGCGCGAGATCGCCGCAGACCTGGTGATGCCGGGCGGGCGCTGCACGCTCCTGGACCAGTCGGCGCTGGACGACGTCCGTGCCCTACCGCCTGGCTCCAAGCTCCCACCGGAACCGGACCTGGCCGCTCAGCTGGGCCCCTCCCGCAACCTCGCCCGCGAAGCGGTCAAGGCGCTGGCCGTCGCGCGGGTCCTGGAGATCCGGCGGGGCGACGGCACGTATGTGACCAGCCTCCAGCGCGAGAACATGGCCACCGGCACCAGAACGCGACGACGCCCTGGAACAACCCGCCACACCGTGTCCGGCCACCCGCATCCGCCAGGGCAGCGAAGTACCCCGCGCCGCCTGGCCCGCGTCGACCGCGCGGAGACCGCGGTGCGCGCACTTCTGGCAACCTGGGCGGAAGGGTGAGCCACCGGCCGGCGAAATGGAGGACATACGTCGTCAGGACTGTGATCGCCAGACCCACGCCGCCCACGATCGGCAGTCACGTCAGCGCACCAGGTGTACTTCGCACCGGACGCGGGTGTACGCGCGGCCGGCACATGGCCGTCGACCCACACATAGGTCGATCCGGCAGTTCGGTCCGAGAGGCTGCACGACCCGGACCTGACCCCGCAGCGCTGGACGCCCGCGACCGTCGACGATCACCTGGACAACGGTGATCCCTGGGCGCCGAATCCCGAGCAGCCGCCTGACCTCGAGGCCCGGTGCGGATGCCGTCCACAGCGCCACTGTGGTCGGGTGGTGCTACGTGATTCGGGGTCCGTCTCCGTGGTCGGGGATGGGGAGGCGCACGCCGGCCTGGAGGGCGGATTGGTGGGCGATGATGCCGGGGAGGGTGTAGCGGGCGGCGGTCCACGCGTGCAGCGGTGGAGGCGTTCGTGTCGTGACCGCGGTGGCGAAGTCGTCGGCGAGGAAGTGGTGACTGCCCTCGTGGCCGTTGGGTGCGTGCGCGAACTCACGCGGGAGTCGAGAGCGGTCGTGTACGGGTGCGGTACCGGAGGCGAAGGCGTCGCGCAGTTCCGGGGCGACGTGGGAGAGCGCCGGGTCGTCCGGTGTGAGGGTGGGTGCGGGGTGCAGGTGCGCGGTGACGTCGTGCTCGCCCTTCTTGTCCTGCCACAGGCTGACCGAGCCGAGTTGTTCGAGGACTGCTTCCGTGCCGAAGTAGCGGAAGCGTGACTCCTTGCCGATGTATCCGACCCTGCGGAACTCGTTCGTGCGGAAGCTGCCGCCATCCGCGACTTCGAACAGGGCGGTCGCGTTGGAGAAGTCGTTGTCGAACTGGCTGATCTCGCGATCGAACACGCCGTCGCCGCGCTCGTCCGGAACGCCGATCGCCGAGACGCTCACGGCGTGGGTCGGCCAGGCGCCGAGGACTCCGCCGATCGAGTGGGTGGGGTAGAGCAGCGGCGGGTAGCTGGCGGTGGACTTCCAGTTCTCGCCGCCGCTGTACTTGTACGCGTCGTAGAAGCCCCAGTCCATGTCGTGGACGTAGTCGCCTTCCGCGTAGAACATCCGGCCGAACGCTCCCGCGGCGATCTGGGCGCGCGCGTAGACGGTCGCCGGGTGGTAGTAGCTCGTCTCGCCCATCATGTAGATCCGGCCGGTCTCCTCGACCGCTGCGATGATGTCCGCGATCTCGGCCTCGGTCACGCCCATGGGGACCGCACTGTAGACGTCCTTGCCCGCGCGCAGTGCCTGCACGGCGAGGGGGCCGTGGGTCCAGCGTTGGGTGAAGAGCGCGATGGCGTCGAGATCGGAGTCGAGCATGTCCTCGAACGAGGGGAGCGTGCCGGCGAGGTCATGCTCGGTGACGAGTTGCTCGGCGCGCTCCGGGAGCAGGTCGGTGACCTTGATGTCACCGACGTTCGGGTGCAGGCGCCAGAGTTTGGCGAACGAACCGGCGAACTGGCCGGCGCCGACGATGCCGAGTGAGAACACGCGAAATCTCCATCAGGAACGTAGGAGTGGGTGCGAGCTGGTGCCGGTCGCATGACGGTGCGGGCTTCGGCACTGCTCCATGACGATAGGATCCGAGTGCGCGCGATGTCTGCACCGTTTCGAAGCGAGAACTTCTTGGATCCTCAGGGTGCTCTGGTCGACGAACCCTCGTACCTGCGCGGCTGGTCCGGACGCCCGACGCTGATGGCGGCAGCGCACCGGCACGACGACCTGGAGATCAACTTCGTGGCCGGCGGTGGGTCGATGCTCTATCTCTACGGCGGCGAACTCCTCGAAGTCGCGGTGGGCGGCCTCGCTGTGTTCTGGGCCGCGATCCCGCATCAGTTGGTGGCGAGCCAGGCGACGCGCGTCCACTGGCTGCATGTACCCTTCGACCAGTTTCTCGCTTGGGGGCTGCCCCAACCGCTGCTCACCCGTGTGCTCTCGGGCGTGCCGGTGATCACTCCCGCAGCCCGTGCCGACGCGAGCGATCCGGCGAAGTTCACCCAGTGGGCCGCGGATCTGGCCGCGGGCGACGACGAACTGCACCGCATCGCGATGCTGGAGATACAAGCGCGCGTCCGGCGCCTGGCGCTTGCCACGGTCGGCGATCCGGCACATCGACACGCCGGTGACGATCCGGCCCTGCGCCAAGCGGTGTCCATGGCGCGGTACATCGCACATCACTTCCGCGAGCCGATCACTGTCGCGGACGTCGCCGCGGCGGCGAACGTCCACCCGACCTACGCCATGACCCAGTTCCGCAAGGTCGTGCGTGCCACGATCGGCGACTACGTGAAGCTGTACCGGCTCGCTGAAGCACGCCGGTTGCTGGTGACCACCGACCTTCCCGCGAGCCAGGTGGCTGCGGCCGCCGGCTTCGGTTCGGTCAGCCGTTTCTACCAAGTCTTCACCGACGCGTGCGGAACCACCCCGGCACGATTCCGACACGGACGCGGGCTCTGACTTACCTGGCAACCGCGTCAGCCACGAGAACCGGCCTACCGCGATGAGGCGCAGCATCCCGGCAGCCACTCGACCTTCTCGCCGGACCGCTGCTTGATGCCCAGGTCCAACTTGTGGATCTGTGACGGGAGAAGGGGCAGCGGCTGCGGCAGACCGTGAGCCCCTTCCGGGCTCAGGTCCCGGGAAGACATCGGTGGCGGGCACCGGGTCGCCCTTGCCGCTCGAGGGTCGGCGAAACCGAAGTCGCACGTGTCGGTATGGCGTCGCGAGGGACTGGCCTGGTCGGTGCGACGGTGGACCATCAGCGCATCTCCAAGGCGCCAGCCGAACGCGCCCGGCTGGAACGGATGCTCGGCCCGGATGCCACTCAACGCCGTACGGCGCAATGTCGCTGAGCGCCCCGACGGCTCCTCGCCGCGCAGCACCGGCTCAAGCAGTTCACGGTGACGAAGTCCGCGAAGCACGGCACCCGCCAGGAGCCGACGACCGAGTCCGGCACGGAGTGGTGCCGGCGGGTGGAAGCGCTCCGGTCCAAGGCGAATCGCCTGATGGCCCGCGGTCGGCGCCGGGTCGGGTCGGGTCGGGTCGGGTCGGGTCGGGTCACGCCTGCCCGCGGTGCGGCCGGGCCACGCAGCGGGCCATGACCGTGGTCATCGACCAAGAGACCACCGCCGCGACAGCTGCCTGTTGAGACAAGGCGCCGCAGACGGCACTGAATCGACCGGCGAGCGGCCCCTCTTCACATGCTTCGTGCGCGGCGTGTCCCCCAGGCGCGGCGACGGCCGGATCGTACGGGTGAGGCATCGCGAACCGCTCGTCGCACGTGAGCCGTGCGGGAGGCCGGCGACGGCCCGAGCCCACGGCGCACACCCATCGGAAGCCGAGCGTGGAGCTGGATCTGAAGCGTGACGTCGAAACGCTTCGCCGATACCGCTCTCTCTGACAGGCCGCCAATGAACCAGCAGTGAGGGCAGTCTCGCGGTAAGTACCCTTGCTTCTCACGAAACTTGTCCGTTAGCTTACAACCTGGGAGTGAAGCGCTTCGACAACAGCCGCTGTCCGGCCTGCGGGGGGGCCGCGAACCGGTGTCCGGAGCAGTTCGCCGAGCACATCGCACCCCGCCCTCACCGCCGTCTCCGGCCCCGCACAGGTCCGTCAGAGCACGACTCGACACTCCGTACCCGAGGAACCGCCCGGCAGTGACCTCGAAAGGGCCGCCATGACCAAGGAACAAGGGACCTTGCACTGGGGGCACGAGGCCCTTCACCTCGACCTCGTCCTCGATGACGACGGCGGCCCGCGCCTCACGCACCTCGGACTGCCCGGCGAAGCGCGGAGAGTCCCCGGTGCATCCCTCCCCCTGGTGGAGGTGACGGCTGCGGGTCACGGCCGCGACTGGTCGGGCAGCCGCCTGATCGGGACCGCTCTCGGCGGGCGGCTGCGCCACCGGACCCACCGCGCGGCCCGCGACGGCGACTGGCACACGCTGGCCGTGCATCTCCACGACCCGGAAACCGGGCTGGTCGCGGAGGTGACCTACCGGTCGCCGGACGGCATTCCCGTGCTCCGCAGTGAAGTGACGCTGCGCAACGAAGGGCAGAGCACCTTGCACCTGGAGTCGGTCAGCTCGCTCGCGGTGGGCTGCCTCACCCCACGGGACCCGGCGGCGGTCGACGCCGCCGACCTGCTGTGGGCGGACAACGACTGGCTCGCCGAGTGCCGCTGGCAGCGACAGCCGATGCGCCGGACCACACCCGGCGTCAGCGGGCGCGTGAAGTACGGGCACGGCAAGGCGGGCTTCGCCCTGAACGGACAGGGCACCTGGTCCAGTTGCGGGCACCTGCCCATGGGCGGCCTGACGGACCGGCGCACCGGCCGCAGTTGGGTGTGGCAGGTCGAGCACAACGGCGGGGGCTGGCGCTGGGAGTGCCAAGAGCACGACGAGGCGGCCTACGCTGCGCTGTTCGGGCCCACCGACACCCACCACGGCTGGCGGCACCCCCTGGATCCCGGCGCCGTCTTCCGCACCGTACCCGCCGCGCTGGCCTTCAGCGCCGACGGCGGCCCCGACTCCGCGTTCGCCGCTCTGACCCGCTACCGCCGCTCCCAGCGCCGCCCTCATGCCGACCACCAGCGCCTGCCCGTCATCTTCAACGACTACATGAACTGCCTGATGGGCGACCCCACCACCGACGAGCTGCTGCCGCTGATCGACGCGGCGGCCGAGGCCGGCGCCGAGCACTTCGTCATCGACGCGGGCTGGTACGACGACGGTGACGGTGGCTGGTGGACCAGCGTCGGTGCCTGGGAGCCGGCCGCCTCACGCTTCCCCGGCGAGAAGGGGATCCACGAGGTACTGGACCATATCCGCCAACAGGGCATGGTTCCCGGCCTGTGGCTGGAGCCGGAAGTCATCGGCGTCCACAGCCCCATGGCCAAGTCCCTGCCCGACGAGGCGTTCTTCCGCCGCGACGGCGCCCGCGTCACGGAGACCGGCCGGCACCACCTGGACCTGCGCCACCCGGCCGCCCGTGCCCACCTCGACCAGGTCGTGGACCGCCTGGTCGGCGAGTGGGGCGTCGGCTACCTCAAGCTCGACCACAACATCGACCCCGGCTCCGGCACCAGCGCCCACCCCGGCGAAACCCCGGGCGCCGGCCTGCTCGGCCACAACCGGGCGCACCTCGACTGGCTCGACGGCGTCCTCGACCGGCACCCGCACCTGGTGGTGGAGAACTGCGCCTCCGGCGGCATGCGCTGGGACGACGCCATGCTCTCCCGGCTGCAGCTGCAGTCCACCAGCGACCAGCAGAACCTCCACCTCTACGCGCCCATCGCGGCCTCCGCGCCCACCGCGGTCACCCCCGAACAGGGTGCCGTATGGGCGTACCCCCGGCCGGAGGACTCCCTCGACGAGGTGGCCTTCACCATGGCCAACGCGCTGCTCGGCCGCATCCATCTCTCCGGCCTTATTCCCGAACTCGAGCGGGAGGCCCGCGCCCTGGTCCACGAGGCGGTGGCGGTGTACAAGGCCATCCGCGCCGATCTGCCGCAAGCCGTGCCGTCCTGGCCACTGGGCCTTCCTGCCTGGGACGACCCCTGGATCGCCCTGGCCATGCGCACGCCCGCCACCACCTACCTCACGGCCTGGCGCCGCCCAGGAACCGACGCCACGGCGACGCTTCACCTGCCCCACCTGCGGGACACCCTCGCCCGTGTCGACCTGCTCTATCCCTCGGTCAGTCGGGCCGTCTCCGCCTGGCTGCCCGACACGGCCGAGCTGAGCCTGACCCTGCCCATCGCGCCGTCCGCCGTCCTGCTCCGCGTCACGCCCACGGACCCCGGCGCTCCCTGATCCGCCCCACGCCCGCATCACGTATCGACGAGAGGACCTGTCAGGTGCCCCCTCTGCGCCGGCCGGACGAACGCTTCGCCAACCCGGTGATCCCCGGCTTCCACCCCGACCCCAGCGTCTGCCGCGTCGGCGACGACTACTACCTGGTGTGTTCCAGCTTCGAGTACTTCCCCGGCATCCCCGTCTTCCACAGCCGTGACCTGGTGCACTGGACGCAGATCGGCAACGCCCTGGACCGGCCCGAGCAGTTGCGCCTGCCGGCGGACATGCCGTCCTCCGGCGGGATCTACGCCCCCACCCTGCGCCACCACGACGGCCGCTTCTGGTTGATCGTCACCAACTGCAGCGAGGGCGGCGGCAACTTCATCGTCACGGCCACCGACCCCGCCGGACCGTGGTCGGACCCCGTCTGGGCGCCGGGCGTCCCCGGCATCGATCCCGACCTGTTCTGGGACGAGGACGGCACTTGCTGGTGCACGGTCGCCGGGGTCTCGCAGGTCCGGCTCGACCCGTCCACCGGGCAGACATACGGAACACCGCACAGGCTCTGGTCCGGCGGGCCCGGCGCCAAGGCCCCAGAGGCGCCCCACCTGTACCGGATCGGGGACTACTGGTACCTGCTCATCGCCGAGGGCGGCACCGAGCGCGGCCACGGTGTCTCGATCGCCCGCGGCCACAGTCCTGCCGGCCCGTTCGAGCCGTGCCCTACCAACCCGATCCTCACCCACCGCGGCACCGACCACCCCGTCCAGAACACCGGGCACGCCGACCTGGTCCAAGGTCCTGACGGCTCCTGGTGGATGGTGCTGCTCGGCGTCCGGCCGGGCGGCGGCACGCCGGGCTGGCACGTGCTCGGCCGGGAGACCTTCCTGGCCCCCGTGACCTGGGTGGACGACTGGCCGGTCGTCGGCGAGGTCGCCCTGGACCTGCCCGAGCTCCCGTGGCCGCTCTCCCCCGGCCCCGTCGAGGAGCAGCGGGACGACTTCGAATCGGCCGAACTGCGACCGTCCTGGATCTCCCTGCGCGACCGGCCGGCCGAACACTGCACCACCAAAGACCGCCCCGGCTGGCTGACGCTCCGCGCGCGGGCCAGCTCCCTGGACCAACCCGACGTGGTGTTCACCGGCCGACGCCAGCAGCACCTCGCGTGCCGGGCGCGCACTCTGGTCGATCCCTCCGAGGGGAGCGGCGGCCTCGCCGTCCGGCTCGACGAGCAGCACCACTACGCGATCGAGGTGTCCGGTACGAAGGTGCGGGTCATCGCGCACGTCGGCTCCCTGCGCACGGTCGTGGCCGCGCAGTCCGTGCCCGCCGGGCCGGTGGTCCTCGCCGTCACGATCACGGAACCGCCGACTCCGCACGGACCGTGCACCGGACCCGACGTCGTCTCCCTCGGCTTCGAGCAGCCCGACGGCACGTACACAGGGCTCGCGACCCTCGACGGCCGCTACCTGTCGACCGAGGTCGCCGGCGGCTTCACGGGCCGGGTCATCGGCATGTACGCGGCGGCAGGCACCGTCCACTTCGACTGGTTCGACTACGAGCCCCTCGACGGCTGAACGGAGGCCCCCTCCCTCTGCCGGCAGGGACACAAGGCGGTCCGCCATGCCGGGGGCGAGGCCGGGTAACACGTCCTCACCGGCCAGCTCAGCGGTCCGGCCCCGATCCCGAGAGCGGTACGACACGCAGCACCCTGGGGACCTGCAAGCGGCTGGCGCGCCCCAGGCCGCCTGGCCGCCCTGCCGCTGAGCCGGCCGTCATGTCAGGGCTCGTCGGCGGCACCTGGCACGCCGCCCCCGAAGGCACGAAGAAGGCAGTACGGTCGACGGTCAGTGTTCCGACTTCCGCCATGGATGCCGTCGCGGCGATGCACCCCGGCTGAAACCTGGGCAACACCCTGGACGCCATTCCCCACGAGACGAGCTGGGGCAACCCGAAGGCCACCAGGGAACTGTTCGCCACCATCCAGGAAGTCGTCGGCTGGGCGCTCGACGAGGGCCTGCACGTCGTGCTCAACGTGCACCACGACTCGGGTCTGGATCAAGTCCGGCTGGACCACCCGTTCCAGGGGGACGGCCGGCCACGATGGAGGCCAGGTACGGCGACGGCGGCAACGCCGGCCAGACCGACCGGATTCCGTGCCAGGACTTCATCGAAGCGCTTCAATGAAGGGATGGACAACATGACAGGCTGGGGCTAGGGTCGGCGTACATTTGACACAGGAAACGATACGCTCGCACGATCGAAGCGCTTCATAAGGGCTGGGAGAGCTGGATGGTAACCCTCGCCGAGGTCGCCCGGCACGCCGGAGTGTCGGCGAGCACGGTGAGCTATGTCCTCAGCGGCAAGCGGCCCATCTCCGCGGCCACCCGGCTGCAGGTCGAGCAGAGCATCCGCGAGCTGGGATACCACCCGAACGCGGGCGCGCGGGCCCTGGCCAGCAGCAGGTCGAACATCATCGCGCTGATGGTTCCCCTGCGCACCGACATGTACGTGCCGGTGATGATGGAGATCGCCATCGCGGTCGCCACGACGGCCCGGACGCACGGGTACGACGTTCTGCTGCTGACCGGCGAGGAGGGTCCCGAAGCCGTCCGCCGCGTCACCGGCAGTGGGCTCGCCGACGCGATGATCCTCATGGATGTCGAACTCGAGGACGAGCGGATGCCGTTGCTGCGCAGCACCGACCAGCCGTCCGTGCTGATCGGACTGCCCGCCGACACCTCAGGACTGACCTGCGTCGACCTCGACTTCAAGGCGACCGGCGCGTTGTGCGTCGAGCATCTGGCGACGCTCGGCCATCGCGACATCGCCGTCATCGGCGAGGCCCCCGCGGTCTACGAACGCCACACCGGCTTCGCCGAGCGCACCCTCGACGGACTTCGTTCCCGAGCACGGGAGTTGGACATCAGAGTGCTGCACCGGCCGTGCGGCGGCGGCTACGACGCGATAGCCGCCGTCCTCACCCGCATCCTCGATGAGCGCCCGGGCACCTCCGGGTTCGTCGTGCAGAACGAGCAGGCGGTCGAGCCACTGCTCGCCCTGCTGCGCCGGCAGGGCCGCGCCGTCCCCGAGGACGTGTCGGTGGTCGCGATCTGCCCGGAACAGGTGGCCGTCCAGGCCTCGGTGCGACTGACCTCGGTCTCCATCCCCGCGCAGGAGATGGGCCGGCAGGCGGTGGAGCGTCTGGTCGCCAAGATCGACGGTCGCGGCACCGACGAAGTCTTGCTGATCGCACCCGAGTTGACGGTGCGGGCGAGTACCGGATCGGCGCCCTGACACGTGGACCGGTGAGCCGTACGGGGGCGGTGCGACCGTGGTGGTCGGCGCCCCACTGGACCTCATCCCGCTGTTCCCGCGGGACGGGGCACGGCCGTCTGTAGCGGAGCAGCAGGATCGAGGGGGTGGCCGGACGGTGGAGGTCTTCCGGCCACCATCCTCCGTATGTCCGGCCAACTACTGTTCATCTCAGGCGAGTTCGATGGGATAGGTTGGCTGGGTGTCCTCGTCTCCGCTCGCCCTCGCCCTCGCCAATCTCCTGGTGCGGCCGGCCTTCGGCTCCCGACGCGATCCCGGCCGGGTCTTCGACAGCATCGCCGCGGCCGTCGGGGAGGCGCCCGGTGACCGCCAGTTCGTCGACGACTTCCGGTCGCTGCTGGGCTGGTGGGCGAAGGCCGACCGGCTCACCCCGGTCGGCTGGCAGGCGGCGCAGACGCATGTGCGCCGGCATCTCACCAACCGGGCCCGCGTCCGGCGGCTGGTCGCCGAGCATCCGGAGATCGAGCGGGAGCCGATCGAGAAGCCGGTGTTCGTCGTGGGACTGCCGCGCACGGCCACCACGGTCACACACTCCGTGCTGTCGATCTCGGACGAGCACCGCTGTCCCCTGCTCTGGGAACTGCTCACGCCCGACCTGGACCTGCCGCCCCGGCAACGGCGGAAGGCGATCGCCGCCGGGCGTCGGCTGGTCCGGGGCGCCGACCTCTTCGCGCCACGCTTCCGCGACATCCACGCGATGGCCTCCGAGGGTCCCGAGGAATGCACGTTCGCCCTCCCGCACGCCCTGATGCCGTTCTCCCAGGCCCGTATCCCCGAGTACCGGGAATGGCACTGCGAGCGGGACTTCGTCCCCGACTACCGGTATCTCAAGCAGGTCTACCAGGTACTGCAGTACGGCCGCCCACGGCGGCGCTGGATGCTGAAGTCCCCCATGCACCTGGAGAATCTGGACGCACTGCGCACGGTGTTCCCTGACGCCACGATCGTGTGGTGCCACCGCGATCCGGTCACCGTCGTGGCGTCCTTCTGCTCTCTGGTCGAGCACGGCATGGCCGTCAGCACCCGCCCGCTCGACCTGGAGGGCATCGGCGCCACCTGGCTCGGCCTGCTGAGCCGCGCCATGACACGCGGCCTCGCGGCCCGGGCCGACATCCCGCCGGAGCAGTTGGTGGACGCCCCGTACTCCTGGCTCGGGTCCGCCCCCGCCACCGGTGCCCCCAAGCTCTACGCGGCCGTCGGCGCCCCTTGGGCGGAGGCGGACGCGGCCCGGCTCCCCGCGGCCGTCGCCCGCCCCAAGGGCGCCCGCAAGCACACCTACGACCTGAGCCGCTACGGCCTGAGCCGCTCCGATGTCGAGTCCGCGTTCGCGGACTACAACACACTGCGGGCCGAGGTCGACCGCGCCTGAGGAGAACGCGGGACCGACCTCGGCCCTGGTGTCGGGTCAGCCGCCGTTGATGGTCAGGTTGTTGGTGTGGAAGTCGAGTCCGCCGGACGACGAGGTGATCTCATAGCCGAACTGGACATCGCCGATGGTCTCGTTGCCGGGCATCCAGCCCTTGGTGTAGGCGATCCAGTTGAGGATCGGCTTGACGTCCAGGGTGCCGGAGTGGGAGTCGGACGTCCGCAGGAACGAGAACACCTGGTTCGACCCGTTGGTGCCCTTGTAGACGTTCCAGTTGTGGCCGCCGAGGGTGACGTTGCCCTGATAGCTGCCGATCGGTCCTACTGCTCCGTTGTAGTTGACCCAGAGCATGATCTCGTACTGGTGGTCGGTGTCCCAGATGTCGTACGACGTGTTGTACGCGCCGGACGACGGGACGCTGACGTTGTAGTTGCTGGTGAGCCAGCCGAGCGAGTCGATCGTCTCGTTGATCGTCTTCGTTGCGTTGGGGTAGGACTTGATGCCGCCGGTGTTGGGGTGGTCGGCCCAGACACCCCAGTCGGTCCCGGAGTTGGCCCAGACACACTGGCTGCCGGCGCCGGACCCCCAGATGTTGTTGTAGAGCTTGTAGCCGTCCAGGCTGGTGCTGCCCCATGGGGCGCAGGAGTTCCAGACTGCTGCCGAAGCGGGGGCGGAGGCCAGGCCGACGGTGGCACCGAGAGCCATCGCCGGCGCCAGCACCGCCATGGTGATCTTGCGCATCGTGCCTTTGACCATGGTGTCCCTTCCACGGGTGGGGGGATTGTGGGGGGGGTGCTACCACGCCCTCTGGCTGAGGACGTGGTCCTCTCCGGCGACGAGATCGATCGGCTGCGCGTCACCGGAAGACGTCCTGACTTCGATACGGGCCGTGCGAGTCGGCTGCAGATCCGCCGTCGCCCGGCCGGGCGCCCAGGTCCGTTCGACCGCGGCACCGGGGACCAGTCGGCGGGGGCGACTGGAGAAGCATCCCGACCAGTACGGCGGGCAGTGCTTGGGCGGCGTCGGCGTTCTGGACGTGGCGGTTCGGCCTGGGTGGAAGGGTTGCGCCCACTGGTGCGGACGGCGGTCGGTGAAACCCTCCGCGGCGGTGCGGTCGCCTGCCAGGAGGCGGTCCTGGAGCGCGGGCAGTTCGGCGGCCGGCCGGGGCGGCCGCCGGTGCGCGCCGTCGCCGCTCGGCCGTACCAGGGTGTGATGGGGTGATGACGACCCGCTCTGCGTTCGGATCACCGAACACAAGGGCGCCGTGATGGCGGTTGCCGCTCGGGGAGCCGTCCTCCCAACGGGCGGCCGGGTGTGGGCCCCAGGTGCCGTGGACGGGCCCGTCGACAGCGGTCATGGCCTCAGCACCGCCACGCCGTAGCGGCCGAGGGTGACCCGGTCGGTGACGGACGTCCCCGTGAGGAGATCGTGGTGAGTGCCGGGCACCTCGACGGTCACCGGCTCGCGGCCGTGGTTGAGCACGAACAGCGCCTCGCCCCGGCGGACGGCCTCGACCTGCTCGGGGAGGCCGTCGAGCACCGGCCGCACGCCCGCGGCGGAGGCGATCCGGGCCAGCAGGTCGCGCAGCGCCTCCGGCTCCGGGAGCGTGGAGACGTACCAGGCCCGGCCCTTGCGCAGGACGGCGGGCAGTCCGTCGAGTTCACCGCCCTTGTACGGCACGCTCTCGTCGGCGGAACCGTCGGCCTCCAGCTCCTCCGACCACAGGGACGCCCTGAAGCCCTCGCAGGTGACGGTCTCCCCCACGTCCAGCGGCCACCACTCGTGCAGGGTGCGGATGCCGAACAGCTCTCGCAGCCGGGGATCCATGCCACCGGCGCGGACCCGGTCGTTCTCGTCGGCGACGCCGGTCTGGAAGCCGCAGACGAGGGTGCCGCCCCTGCGGACATGGGCGAGGAGATGGTCGATCGCCGCATCGGTGAGGGCGTAGAGCTGCGGCACGATGACCACGGAGTACGGCGTCAGGTCGTGCTCGGGGTGGGCGAAGTCGGCGGTGAGGTGCGCCTGCCAGAGAGCTCGGTGCCAGGCGCGCAGGACGTCCGGGTACTCCACCTGGCCGGACAGGCGGCCGTCCTGGGCGCCGGCCCACCAGGCGTGCCAGTCATGCAGGATCGTGATGTCCGCGGTGATGTTCCGGCCGGCCGTCTCGGCGGCGATCCGCTCCAGCTCCGCGCCGAGCTGCTTGACCTCCTGGTACGTCCGGCCCTCCTCCCCGGCATGGCTGACCATGCCGGAGTGGAACTTCTCCGCGCCCTGCCGGGACTGCCGCCACTGGAAGTAGCAGACGGCGTCGGCACCCCGGGCCACGGCCTGCAGGGACCAGAGCCGGTTGAGGCCCCGGGGCTTGGGGTGGTTCACGCCCCGCCAGTTGACGGGCCCGGCTGCCTGCTCCATGAGCATCCACGGCCCGCGCGCCTGGGAGCGGGTCATGTCCTGGACGAGGGCGCCGCTCTGGGCGCCCAGCGGGTCGCGCGGATCCGGGTAGATGTCGACGGAGACCACGTCCTCCTCCTCGGCCCAGCGCCAGGCGTCCTGGCCCATCCACAGCGGCATGAAGTTGCTGGTGACCGGGATGTTCGGGGTGTGGCGGCGGACGATGTCCCGCTCGGCGACGTAGCACTCCAGGAGCATGTCGGAGGTGAAGCGCCTGAAGTCAAGCACCTGGGTGGGGTTGCGCATGTAGTGGGGCAGGCGGGGCGGCAGGATGCCGTCCCAGGTGTCGTAGCCCTGGCTCCAGAAGGCGGTGCCCCAGGCCTCGTTGAGGGCGCCGAGGGTGCCGTACTTCTCGCGCAGCCAGCGGCGGAAGGCTGCCGCGGCCTCGTCGCCGTAGTCGAAGGTGCAGTACTCGTTGTTGATGTGCCACATCGTCAGCGCCGGGTGGCCGGCGTACCGGGCGGCGAGGTCCTCGGTGATGGCGGCGGCGTAGCGCCGATAGGTGGCGCTGGAGTGCGAGAAGTGCTGCCGGCCGCCCCACCACTCGGTGCGGCCGTCCTCGGTGACGGGCAGGGTGTCCGGGTGCAGTCGGCCCATCCAGGGCGGGGGCGAGGCGGTCGGGGTGGCGAGCACGACGCCGATGTCGTTGTCGTTCATCAGATCCATCAGCGTGTCCAGCCTGCCGAACTCCCGTGCGCCCGGCTCCGGTTCCAGCGTCGACCAGGAGAAGACGCCGAGGGTGACCGAGTTGACCCCGGCCGCTTTCATCAGCCGGACGTCCTCGTGCCAGGTCTCCTCGGGCCACTGCTCCGGGTTGTAGTCGCCGCCGAAGAGAAGGCGGCCGCGGGTCGCGTCGCTCAGGCCGGGCATCAGACGGGCTCCCCGTACTGCACGCCGCGCCCGTTGGTGCCGAGGTAGACCCGGCCGTACACGCGCGGATCGCCGGTGATGGCCCGGCCGATCCAGCCCCACTGGTGCTGGTCGTCGTTGATCCGCACCCAGCTCTTCGCCTCGTCGTCGGAGCGGTGGACGGCGTTGAAGCCCTCGGTCGCGCCGACCATGTAGATCGCCGGGTAGGTGGCGCCCGGGGCGGCCTTGCCGAAGCCCAGGGTGTGCGAGGACTGGCAGCTGCCGACCTTGGTGAAGGTGGCTCCGCTGTCGGTGGAGCGGTACAGCCCGGCCTCCTTCGCGCTGAGCCACAGATCACCGGAGCGTCCCGGTGCCGCGGTCAGCTGGAACTGCGCGTCGCCCGAGGGCAGGTCGGTGGCCGTGACGGTGAAGGTCAGGCCGCTGTCGGTGCTGGCGTGGACCGTGCCGGCGGTCGTGTCATAGGCGTAGAAGAGCGTCGGGTCCACGGGGTCCGCGACCATGACGGCGCCCTTCGGGACGGAGGTGGCCTCGGACCAGGTGGCGCCGTTGTCCGTCGAGCGGTACGCCGGGTTGACGCTGCCGTTCGAGGACCCGAGGGACCACAGAAGCACACTGCCGTCGGCGTTGGTGACGATCGGGCCGGGCGCGTCCTTGGCGGCGGCCGGCTGTGACGCGAAGGGCGACCAGGTCCGTCCGCCGTCGTTCGACCAGGCGCCGTTGGCGCTCCCGCTCCAGCCGGTGCGCACGACGTACGAGGGCCGGGCCGCGGCCTGGGCGAGTCCCGTCGTCGAACCGAACACGGGGTTCGACGCCATGCCGCGCGAGGGGGATGCCGTGAGCGAGTCGTGGTACATCACGCCGATGTCACCGTTGCCGCTGATCAGATGCGCCTCTCCGACCGGCGGCGAGATCAGATGGAGGATGGCGGTCTCCTCCAGGCCGCGGATCTGCGGCGCCCAGCGCCTGAGGTCGCGCGTGCCGTACAGGGTCGCGCCGGTTCCGTAGACGACGTGCCCGGAGTCGAACGGGTCGAGGCCGAGGGCCTGGATCCACCAGCCGAACTTCGGCTTGTCGTCACCCCACTTGAGGTAGGGGGTCTCGGAGACGTCGAGGACGGCCTCGTCCTTCAGGGACGTCCAGGTGCGGCCGCCGTCGGTGGAACGAAAGACGGTGTCGATCTCGGCCCAGCGGTTGTTGGTGGACACGACGAGCGTCCCGGGCCGACGGGCGTCGACGGCGATGCCGCCGTAGCCGAAGGCGTCGGTCCCGCCGTCGCTCGTCGCCCCGCCGGGCTTCACGGGGGTGACCTCGGTCCACTTCCCGTTCGTCGTCAGCAGCTTGTGCACGCTGCCGTCGGACTGACCGTTGGGGCCGGGGGCGTTGGCATACGTCACGTACAGCTCACGGGTGAGGCGGTCGTACGCGGCGCGGATCGGCACCGTCGCGGCGATGCCGGTCGGCTGCCCTGGGACGGGCTCCCAGGTCCTTCCGTCGGACGTGCGGTACAGGTTGGGGCGGTCGGCGGTGCCGTCGGAGTCGCCCCAGCCGGCGTAGACGGCACGGCCCGCGGCGACCAGGAGGGTGATGCCCTGGCCGGTGGCGCTCGGGGTGGCCGGGAAGTCCGCGGGCTGCCAGGTGGCGCCTCGGTCTGTCGACTTGAGCAGCCCGTCGTGCCGAGTGCCGAGCCACAGCGTGTCGCAGTTCCGCGGGTCGACCAAAAGCCGTTCACCGCATCCGCGCCCGTCCTCGTTGGCTCCGAGCTTCACGGTGAGGTCCGTGCGCTTCCACGTGGCACCCCGGTCCTCGGACCGCAGCACGGCCCCGTTGCCGGCCCAGGGCTGCGTGTACGTGCCGAGGGCCAGGTACAGCCGGTTCCGGTGGGTCGGGTCGACGGCCATGGCCTCGACGCCGAGGAGGTTCCAGTCGTCCCAGCCGAGGTGGTCGGTCAGCGGGATCCAGCGGTCGGTGCGGTCGTCCCAGCGGTAGGCGCCCCCGATGTCGGTCCTGGCGTAGGCGAGCCCTCGTACCGACGGGTGGAACAGCACCCCGCTGATGAACCCGGTGCCGCCCATGACGGCGCTGCGCCACCGATAGCCGCTCTCGGCGACGGCCGAGCGGGCGGCGGCCTGCGCCTGCCCCGAAACCGCGGGCAGGGAGACGACCGCGGCGGCGGCAGCGGAACCGGCAAGAACGGAGCGCCTGCTGAGGTGAAACCTGCTCATGACATACCTCTGTCCTGACGAAAGGGGGAGAGCGAGCTGGGATCAGGGGCGCGGGGCCGTGTCGATGTGCGGCTCCGTCGCGTGGGCGCGACCAGAGCGTCAGCCCTTGATGGCTCCCGTGAGCATGCCCTTCTTGAAGTGCCGCTGGACGAACGGGGAGGCGACCGCGACCGGGATCAGCGCGAGGACCATGACGGCCATCTGCAGTCCCAGGGCGGAGAGTTGGCCGGTACGTACCGCCTGCTGGAGGCCGGTCGGTGCCTCGGTGTTCTTCTGGACCAGCTGGATGAGCACGTTCTGCAGCGGCATCATCTCCTGGTCGCTGAGGTAGATGGACGCGTTGAACCACGCACTCCAGTACCCGACCGCGTAGAACAGCGAGATGACGGCCAGCACCGCGCGCGACAGCGGCATGATGATGGTCAGCAGGATGCGCAGCTCACTGGCCCCGTCGATGCGGGCGGACTCGGTGAGTTCGGGTGAGATCCCCATGAAGAAGGCCCGCAGCACGAGGATGTTGAAGACACTGACGGCACTCGGCAGGATCAGCGACAGATAGGTGTCGGTGAGACCCAGCGACTGCACCAGAAGGTACGTCGGAATGAGGCCGGCCCCGAAGAACATGGTCGCCATGATGGCCATCAGGAAGAGCCGATGGCCCAGACTCCCCGGCCGCGACAGGCCGTACGCCGCCAGCACCGACACCGTCATCGAGAACAGCGTGCCGAAGAGCGTGACACCGACCGAGACCATGATCGCCCGGCTGACCTGGCCACCGCTGAGCAGTTCCGTGTAGTTGACGAAGGTGATGCCCTGGGGGATCACGACGAGGCCGCCGACCTGGTCGATCACAGGCTTCGGGGAGAGGCTGGTGACGATCACGATCCACAGCGGACCGAGCACCCCCAGACAGCAGAGCACGAGGAAGGCGCCCTTGGCGGTGAGTCCCGCCTTGCTCGGCGGCTCCTCCCACACAGGGCGGGCGGGAGCCTTGAGGCTGCGGATGAGCTGCGTGTTGAGGCTCACTTCTTGTACACCCCCTGCTCGCCCAGCAGGTGCGCGAACTTGTTCGCGCCCAGGACGAGACAGACTCCGATCAGTCCCTTGGCCAGGCCGACCGCGGCCGCGTAGCTGAAGTCGCCGTTCTGGATACCCACGTTCCACACGTATGTGTCGAGGACCTCGCTGGCCCCCGCGCCGACCGCGTACCGCTGGAGCAGGAACTGCTCGAATCCGACGCTCAGCGCGTCACCCACCCTGAGGACGAGGAGCAGGGCGATCACCGGGCGCAGCGCGGGCAGCGTGACGTGCCACATGCGTCGCCAGCGCCCCGCGCCGTCCATGGCGGCGGCCTCGTACAGGTCGGTGCTGACGGCGGACAGCGCCGCGAGGAAGACGATGATCCCCCAGCCGGCGTCCTTCCACACGGCCTGCGCGGTGACCAGATACTTGAAGAGGTCCGCGTCGGTCATCAGGTCGAAGCCGCTCCACCCGTGCTCCTCCAGGGTCTGCGCGATGATGCCCGCGCCGCCGAGGATCTGCTGGAACACGGTGACCACGAGGACCCACGAGAAGAAGTGCGGCAGATACATGATCGCCTGCGCCACGGCCCGCACCCGGGGCCGGATCACGCTGTTGATGACCAGCGCGAGGGCGATGGGGACGGGGAAGAACAACACCAGTTGGAGCACGAACAGGACGATGGTGTTCTTCGTGGCGCTCCAGAACAGCGGGTCGTCGAACATCCGCGAGAACTGCTCCACGCCCACCCACGGGCTGTGGGAGACCGCCGTGATGCCGTTACTGGAGACGTACGGGTCGTACTCCTGGAAGGCGACGACGTTGCCGAGCAGCGGGACGTAGTTGAAGAGCAGGAGCAGGACGATGACGGGCAAGGTCATCAGGATGAGCGCGCGGTCGCGGCGCCACCGGACCCGGAAGGGGACCTTGCCCGCCTTGACCACCCTGCGCGGCGCGCTCTCCTTCACGGTGGCCGCGGCGACCGCGGCTCTCGGCTCCTCGACGGCGGCGGGGGGACGCGTCCCGTCGGGCCTGCTCCCGGCCGTGATGGACATCAGTGGGCGCTGCCGTTCTTGTCGAGAAGCTCCTTGTACCAGTCGCGCAGCTTGTCGCCGCCGGAGGACTTCCAGGTGGAGATGGCCTGCTGGATGTCGGAGAGCTTCTTGTTGCCGCGCACGAAGTCGATCTCCAGCTGCTCGAACTGGCTGGAGAGGGTGGCGTATCGGGTCGGCTCGACGATGTTCATGCCGTAGGTGGACGTCTTCTTGACGAAGGCGCCCTGCCGCTGCTGCCACTCGACCTGCTTGCGGGTGATGTCGGGGAGGTCGGGGTGGGCGGTGTAGGGGGCCGGAGCCGCCAGCAGCACCCAGGCGTTGTTCACCTCCTGGATACCCCGGTCGTTCTTGACCGGGGCGCCGTTCTCGACCGTGTAGTGGGTGCCCTCGACGCCGTAGTCGACGAACATCCGCTCCTTGGTGCCGTAGGGTGCCGCCGCGAAGTTGGCGGCGGCCAGCGCGTTCTCGACCGTCTCCTGCGAGGCGCCCTTGCGGATCATCGACCAGATGCCGGCGGGCTGGCCGGAGTACAGCGTCGGGCTGCCGCCGTCGGCGCCGAAGTAGTCCATGCCCTGGATCTCGAAGTCCGGGTTGGACCGGGCCTGTTCGGCGGTCTTGCCGTACCAGGCGGACATGTCGTCGTTGTAGACCAGGGTCTGTCCGGAGGTGAACCGCTGGCTCTGGTCGCCCGTGCTCGCCTTGTCGTCGGGATGAACGACGCCCGCGGCGAACAGCTTGCGGACCCACTCCAGGTGTTCGAGGTACTCGGGGTGCTCGATGCGGTACGTCAGCTTGCCGTCGTCCCCGATGTTCCAGCCGAGCGACCCGGCGGGGCGGACCCCGAAGATGCCTGCCGCCGACCACCTCATGTCACCGCAGGCCCACACCTTGGCCCTGGCGCTGGTGGCCTCCTTGGCCCAGCCGAGGAACTCGTCGGCCGTCCTGGGAACGGTGTAGCCCTTCTTGTCGAAGACGTCCTTGCGGTAGAAGGGCACGATGCCGGGCACGGCGGCACCGGGCATCGGGATGCCGCGCAGCGCGCCGCCGAAGATGCTCATGCGCCAGGAGTCGGACGGGATCGCGGCCAGGTTCGGGTACTTCTTGACCTTGTCGCCCGCCAGGTAGGGGCCGAGGTCCATGAACTTCGCGGTGACCGCGCTCGGGATCTTGCCGACCAGTTCCCAGCTCGGCACGACCACCATGTCGGGTATGGAGCTGGAGGCGAGAACGGCACCGAGCTTCTCACCGTAGGTGATGCCGTCCTGGTTCTGCCAGGTGATCCTGGTGCCCGCCGCGGCGTCGAGCGCCGTGTAGTACGCGCACCCGGGCTTCGGCGGGGTGCCCCAGAGCGGGGCCATGATCACGAGGGGAGCGCCGGTGCCGAGCTTCGTCGGGACCGAGGTGGCGAGGGTCGCGAGGTCGACCTTGCTGGTGTACCCCGCTGACGAGCCATTCTTCGACGGAATGTCCGGCTTGGCGACCGTGCTGGCGACATAGGTCGGGAGCAGCTTGTCCGCGGCCTTGCCCGACGTGGCGCCCTCTCGCGACCCGCCGCTCTCCGAATCGCTGCAGGCGGTGAGTAGCGGCATTCCCCCGGCCACCGCTGCAGTGGCGACCGCCGTGGAGGCGAGGAAGCTTCTCCGGCTCAGTCCGGAGGAGGCGGCATTCGGCGTCATTGCGTCAACCCTTCGTGGCGCACCTGGACACCCGGCGGTGGGCCGTCGGCTGCGGTGTCGTGACTGGAACTGGCTGAGCTGAAAGCGGACATCCGACCACTGCGACGCGATGCGCAGTCGAAGCGCTTCGATGTTGCAGTGAGGTTAAGTGAACACCCATGGGCGCACAAGAGTCGCTTCCAAGATTCCTCCGAAGGGCGGGAGTTGACTCTTGGCCATTCCCTGTACACCCTGCTTGATGCGATGGTGCTGCTCTCCTGACACTCGCCCTGGGGTCTGGACAGGCATCGAAGCGCTTGAGGAGCACTCGCCGCTCCACCTCAAAGGGATCCCACGTGTCCGCACACACGCCACACGCACCACTACCTTTCCGCGATCAGCAGCTCCCTTTCGCGAAGCGCGTCGACGACCTCCTGTCGCGGCTCGCCCTCGACGAGAAGATCGGATTCCTGCACCAGTTCGCGCCCGCCGTGGAGCGGCTCGGCGTCGCCGCGTTCCGCACCGGCCAGGAGGCCCTGCGCGGCGTGGCCTGGATGGGTCCGGCCACCGTCTTCCCGCAGGCGGTGGGCCTGGGCGCGCCCTGGAACACGGATCTCGTACGACGGATCGACGAGGCGGTGCCAAGGAGGTCCGCGCGATGCGCGCCCGCGACGACCGCGCGGGCCTGAACGTCTGGTCCCCGACCGTGAACCTGCTGCGCCACCCTCTGTGGGGCCGCAACGAGGAGGGCTACTCGGAGGACCCGAAGCTCACCTCGGCCATCGCCACCGCCTGCACGCACGGCCCGCGCGGCGAGCACCCGACGTACTGGCGCACCGCGCCCGTCCTCAAGCACTGGCCGGCCCACAACAACGAGACGGGCCGCGACATCACGTCCTCCTCGGTCCGCCCGCGCGTCCTGCACGAATACGACCTGCGCGCCTTCCGCGAGACGGTCGAGGCGGGCGCCGTGGCCGGTGTGATGCCGGCGTACAACCTGGTCAACGGCCGCCCGAACCACGTCTCGCCCTATCTGCGCGAGCATCTGCGCACCTGGACCGACGAGGATCTCCTTGTCTGCTCGGACGCGGGCGCGCCCTCCAACCTGGTCGACTCCGAGCACTACTTCGACACCCACGAGGAGGCGACGGTCGCCGCGCTGCCGGCCGGCGTCGACAGCATCACCGACCACGGCACCGACAGCTCGAAGATCACCGCACGGGTCCGCGGCGCCCTGGAGCAGGGCCTGCTGACCGAGTCGGACGTCGACGCGGCGGTCCGCCGCCAGCTCTCGGTCCGTTTCCGCCTCGGCGAGTTCGACCCGGAGTACGACCCGCACGCGCTCACCACGGCCTTCGACACCCCGGACCACCGAGCCCTCGCGCAAGAGGCGGCCGAGCAGGCGGTCGTGCTGCTCAAGAACAGCGGTGGCCTGCTGCCGTTCGCGCCCGGCACCCGGCTCGCGGTGGTCGGCCTGCTCTCCTACGAGGGCAAGCTCGACTGGTACAGCGGCACGCTCCTGCACCGCTACACGCCGCTGGCGGGCCTGTCCGAGCGGTTCGGCTCGGAGCGCGTGCAGTTCGCGGAGGGCGGGGACCGGATCCTGCTGAAGACCTCGGCCGGAACCTTCCTGCACGTCCCCGAGGCGGACGCCGACGACGAGGTGCGCGGCGCCGAAGGCGCCCTCGACCCGGCCCTGCTCGCGGGCCGGACGGACCTGCCCCCGCTCACCACCGGGGCGACCGGCACCGAGCTCTCCCTCATCGACCGGGGCGAGGGCGTGCTGACCCTGCGTGCCCCCGACGGCCGATATCTCTCCGTCGCCGAGGACGGCCATGTCCGAGCCTCCGCCGACCAGCCGGGAGGCTGGTTCGTCCAGGAGACGTTCCGACTGGAACCGCACGAGAACGGCCACCTCCTTCGGCACATCGGTACGGGTCACCCCCTCTCTGTCGCCGCCGACGGCCTGAAGGTTGCCGACGGGAACGGGGAGATCTTCGAGGTCGTCGTCGAGAGCGGCGAGGACGCGGTGAACAGGGTCGCCTCACAGGCGGACGTGGTGGTGGTCGCGGGCAACGATCCGCACATCAACGGACGCGGGACCGAGGACCGTACGACCCTCACCCTCCCCGCACGGCCGACCCGAACACGGTGCTGGCGCTGGTCTCGGCGTACCCGTACGCGGTCGGTCACGCGGAGGTGCCGGCGCTGCTGTGGACGGCCCACGGCGGCCGGCAGCGCCCTGGCCCGGATCCTGGCCGGCGACGTCTCCCCGCTGGGACGTTGCGCAGGGACGTCAGCGGGTGACACCGGGCCTCTACGAGATCCTCGTCGGCGCGTCCAGCGAGGACAGCCGCCTGGCCCGGACCGTCGGACTCGACGGCGAGCCGTCCGTCCCCCGGCCGGTCATGGTGGGCGGCCTGGACGCGGTGGACTTCGACGACCAGAGCGACACGGGGATCGTGGACCGCGCGAAGACGTCGGGTGACTCCGTCGCCCCTGTGACGGCCTGAGGGGCGAGCTGGTGTTCCGTGACTGTGACTTCGGAGAGGGGGCCGCCGGGTTCACGGTGGAGGCCGCGGGTGAGGGAGCGGTCGAACTCTCGCTGGGTGACGGTCCGGTACTGGCGGTGCTCACGCTTTCCCCGGTTGCAGCCGGGTCCTACGACTACACCACGGTGAGCGCCCCCGTCGTCGTGACGGCCGGTGTGCACGACGTCCGCCTCGGACTGCGTGGCCCGGTGCGACTCGCGCGCGTCGCCTTCGCCGTCCGAGGTCCCCATCGACCCCCTGTGCACGGGAGTCGCCACAGAGGTGTCCGGCACCGGAAGGCTTCGGTGCCGGACTCGACTTCCTCAGGTCCGCGTTCGACATGGTCGGTCACGAACCAGCCGGGACCGACCGGGCCCGAGACCGGGCACCGGGCTCGTCGCCGACCTGGCGGCCTGTCTCGCCGGCCACCAGGCCCCCTGCCCGCTCGAACTCGGCAGCCGGTCTGGCGGGTTCGCGGTATGCGCGCCCCGGTCGTCCGCTGCGCCGAAGGATCCCGCCCCCGTACGTCTCGGCGCCGAAGTGCAGCGTGTGCCGGTACTCGATCACGCGGGACCCGCGCGGCCAGCGCCTACGCGGCCTGCAGGGATGCGGCTCGCCGCGATCGATGCCATCCGGGGGTGCGGCTCACCGTGGAGCCCGCGGACGGCGACAACGGCTCTCAGTGACTCATGACAGCAGCCTCCTCGGCGCAGCGTCGAAGCGCTTCACTCGATGACGCAAGGTAGTGAGGAACTTCTGACGAAACAAGAGGCGGTGCAGCAATGGAACCTTCCTTCTTGCCAGGCATTGACATCAGTCTTAGGTGGTGACAGCGTCGAAGCGCTTCACCAACTGATGGATCTCAAGCTCGTGAGGGGGTCTTTCCCGTGGGTTCTGCTTCCCAGCCCGCCGTCCGTCGGTGGCCGTTCCGCGATCCCGCGGTCCCGTGGGACCAGCGCGTCGACCACCTGATGCAACGCCTCGCACTCGACGAGCGGATCGCTCTGCTTCACCCGTGCGCGCCGACCGTCGAGCACCCGGAGGACGCCTCCTTCCGCACCTGGACGGACCAACGGCACGGCGGGGCCTGGCTCGGCGGGGCCACTGTGTGCCCGCGAGCGGTGGGGCTCGGCGCCATCTTGGACAGGGACCTCGTGCACGGGGTCGCCACGGCTGTGTCGGTGGAGGGGTGCGCCTTCCACCGGCACCGCCGGCCGACGATCGGCTCCGGCACCAACAGCCTTGGGTGTGGGCGCCCGTGGTGAATCTGTCGCGCGATCCGCACGAGGGTCACAACGAGGACGGTTACTCCGAGGACCCGCACACCGGTCGGCCGACGACGGCCTACGGCCGGGGGGCCTTGGCCGCGAGGGCCCGTATCCGGAGCACGGCGAGTACCTGCGCCGGCACAGCCGCGACCGTGTGGCCGTTCGCCGACCACGACGACGGCTGCGGCCGCGGCTCCGACTTGCCCATCCGACTGGCCTGGCCACGCCGGCGCGGTCAGGCGCCCGAGCTCTGAACACTGGGCCGGCACACCACCATGGGCCGGCCCGTCGTCCCGGCCGCGCTCACGGAGCTCCTCCGTGACCTGCACTCCCGCTACCCGCGCCCCCACCGGTCTGGATCACCGAGAACGGCTCAGCCGAGGACCACACCCTCGCGCCCGACGGCCTGGTACACACCCCGGACCGGATCGCCTACCCGGCCGACCACCTCGCCGCCGTCGCGGATGCCGTCGCGGCCGGTGTGGACGCTCACCCGAACGCCCAAGGACAGCTACCACTGGTACCGGGGCCTGATCACCGCGCACGGCGCGCGGACGGAGGAAACCACCCGATGAAGTTCACCGACGGCTACTGGCTGATGCGTCCCGGAGTGACCGCGCGCTACGCCACCGAGGTCGCGGACGTCCGGGCCGACGAGCACCGGGTAACCCTCTACGCGCCGGTGAAGCACGTGCGCGGCCGCGGCGGCATGCTCAACAGTCCGCTGCTGACGGTCGAGTGCTGGTCTCCGGCCGAGGGCGTGATCGGGGTACGTGCCACCCACCACGCCGGCTCGGTGCGCCGGGGGCCGGAGTTCGCACTGCCCGGCGCGCAAGCGGATGCGGGAAAGGTGTACCGGGACGGCGCGGTGGTCGAGCTCGGTGCGGGTGAGCTGTCGCTGCGGGTGGACACCTCCCAGCCCTGGCGCCTGGAGTTCACCGCCGGCGGCCAGGTGCTGACCTCCGTGGGCGAGCGCGGCATCGGCTTCGTCACCGACGCCGACGGCCGGCACCACATCCTGGGCCAACTCGCCCTGGGCGTGGGCGAGCTGGTGTACGGACTCGGTGAGCGTTTCACCCCGTTCGTGAAGAACGGGCAGTCCGTGGACATCTGGCAGGCGGACGGCGGCACCAGCAGCGAGCAGGCGTACAAGAACGTCCCCTTCCACCTGACGAACCGCGGCTACGGCGTCTTCGTCAACCATCCCGGCAAGGTGAGTTACGAGGTCGGCTCCGAGGCGGTCGGCCAGGTCCAGTTCAGCGTCGAGGACCAGTCGCTGGAGTTCTTCGTCGTCCACGGCCCGACCCCGAAGCAGGTCTTGGAGCGTTACACGGCCCTCTCCGGCCGCCCCGCGCTGCCGCCGGCCTGGGCGCTGGGCCTGTGGCTGACCACCTCCTTCACCACCGACTACGACGAGGCCACCGTCAACCGCTTCGTGGGCGGCATGGCCGAACGCGGCATCCCGCTGAGCGTGTTCCACTTCGACTGCTTCTGGATGCGCGGCTACCAGTGGTGCGACTTCGACTGGGACTCCGACATCTTCCCCGACCCGGCCGGCATGCTCACCCGCCTCAAGGAGCAGGGGCTGCGGATCTCCGTCTGGATCAACCCCTACATCGCGCAGAAGTCGGCGCTGTTCGAGGAGGGCATGCGAGACGGCTACCTGGTGCGGCGCCCGGACGGCAGCGTCTGGCAGTGGGACCTGTGGCAACCCGCCATGGCCCTGGTGGACTTCACCAACCCCGCCGCCCGCGACTGGTACACCGACAAGCTCCGCACCCTCCTCGACATGGGCGTGGACTGCTTCAAGACCGACTTCGGCGAACGCATCCCCACCGACGTCGTCTGGCACGACGGCTCCGACCCGGAACGGATGCACAACTACTACACGCACCTCTACAACCAGGCCGTCTTCGAGCTGCTGCGCGAGGTGCGTGGCGAGGGCGAGGCGCTGCTGTTCGCCCGCTCCGCCACCGCCGGCGGCCAGCAGTACCCGGTCCACTGGGGCGGCGACTGCGAGTCCCACTTCAACGCCATGGCCGAGTCGCTACGCGGCGGACTCTCCCTCGGCCTGTCCGGCTTCGGCTTCTGGAGCCATGACATCGGCGGTTTCGAGGGCACGCCGACCCCCACCGTCTTCAAGCGCTGGGTGCAGTTCGGGCTGCTCTCCTCGCACAGCCGCCTGCACGGCAGCAAGTCCTACCGCGTGCCCTGGGACTACGGCGAGGAGGCCGTCGAGGTCACCCGCGAGTTCACCCTGCTCAAGCACCGCCTCGCGCCGTACCTCCAGCGCGCCGCCCAGCAGGCGCACGCCACCGGCGTCCCGGTGATGCGCGCCATGGTGCTCGAGTTCCCCGACGACCCGGCGGCCGCCACGGTCGACCGGCAGTACATGTTGGGGGACGACCTGCTCGTCGCCCCCGTCTTCACCGACGACGGCACAGTCGACTACTACGTGCCCGAGGGAACGTGGACCAACGTCCTGACCGGCGCCCAGGTCACCGGCCCCCGATGGGTGCGCGAGCAGCACGGCTTCCACACCCTGCCGCTGCTGGCCCGCCCGGACTCGGTCATCGCGCTGGCCGCCGACGACCAGCGTCCGATCTCGGCCTGGGCGGACGGCGTGGAACTGCGGGTCCACGCCTTCGCCGACGGAGCCGAGCGCACCGTCGTGATCCCCGACACCGACGGCACCGGTGAGACCGCCCGTTTCCACCTGCGCCGCCGCGGCGACCGCCTGCACGTGACCACCGACAACCCGCACCCGTGGCAGCTGCGGATCGGCAGCCCGAACGCAACGTTGCACACCCGGCCGGCCGGCACCTCGAAGGCCGACCTGCCGTACCCGGCCTGAACCCGACACCCGGGGTGGGGCACCTGCGGGGCCCCGCCCTGGGCGCGGTTCCTGTCCTACGGCACGGATCTCTCCCTGCAACTGCTAAGGCTTGTGGGGCAATGCCACCGAGCAGTACGAGGCCATGTTCGCCGCGTGTGCGGCGCAGCCGGCCTGCCAGGCGGCCTACCCCAACCTGCGGGCGGAGTTCAACGCCACCGTGCAACGTCTGAACCGCCAACCGCTGACGGTGACGGTGCCCGGCGAGGCGGGAGCCCCGGCCACCACGGTGGTGATCGACGGCTACCAGCTGGCCAACGTGGTGGTGGTGGCGGCTCTGCCGCCCTTCGCGCTGACCGATGTGCCGGCCATGGTGCACGCCCTGGCCGCCGGTGACGGCCTGCCCGCTGCCAAGACGATCCTGGCCGGCCAGTCCCCGACCGGGTGCTGTCCCTGCCGCCGTAACAGGAGTTCGTCTCGCGGATCTTCTCCGACTGCGCGGCATGGGACGTCGGACGCGCCGATCCCCGGGTAACGGCCCAGACCCGCAGCGACGTGCCCACCCTGCTGATGGCGGCAACGTTCGACGGGCCGACGGGAACGCGGTGGGCCGCTGACGCCGCCACCGGCCTGTCCCACCCTCGCCGTCTGGTGTTCCCCGGACTCGGCCACGACGTGCTCATTCAATCCGAATGCAGCCGCGCCATACTGGTGAGTTTCTTCGACCGACCCTCCGGCGGCTACGACACCTCCTGCTTCGACGCGCTCACCGTTCCCCCTTCAAGACGGGCTGAGCACTGCGAAGCCGACGGCGCGGTTCGTCCCACCACCCACCCGCATCCCAGCTTCTTGTCGGCGAAGATCCGGATGCCCCGTGTTCGGCGAGTTCGACCGCCAGGTCGCGCGCCTCGGCCTCGACCGCCTCGCCACCCCGCGATTCGCCGACATGCTCGGCTCGCTCCTGGCCCGCCTGGCGAACGGTGCGTACGAGGACGACGTCGCGATCTTCACCGCTCGCCGACGCGACGGAAAATGAATGTCCCCCGACCTCGGTGACCCGGATTGGGCCCTTCGGCCCCTCTTCCGGGCCTGGGTGGCCGTAGCCTCCAGTTCCATCGCGAGGTTCGTATGGAAAACATGAACACCGCCCAGCCACTCCTTGTCGCCACCGGGGTACGCAAGATCTACCGGACGGGCTCCGTGGAGGTCACCGCCCTGCTCGACCTGGATCTTCTCGTGCGGCGCGGGGAGATGGTGGGGGTCATGGGACCGTCCGGTTCCGGAAAGACCACGCTGTTGAACTGTCTGTCGGGGCTCGACGACATCGACGGCGGCCGGGTGGAGGTCGACGGTCACGACCTGTTCGCCATGTCGGACGCGGCGCGCACGGAGCACCGGGCGCACACCATGGGCTTCGTCTTCCAGGCGTTCAACCTCATACCGGTCTTCTCCGCGGTGGAGAACGTCGAGCTGCCCCTGCTGCTCGTGGGCACACGGCCGCGTGAAGCGCGTCGCAGGGCGCTGGACATGCTCGACCGGGTGGGCCTCGGCCACCGGGTCGAGCACCGGCCGAGCGAGATGTCCGGCGGTGAACAGCAGCGGGTCACCATCGCCCGTGCCCTGGCCGGACGTCCGGCGATCGTGTGGGCGGACGAGCCCACTGGGAACCTCGACAGCGCGATGGCGGAGCAGGTCATGGACCTGCTGTGCGAGCTCAACCGGGACGAGGGCCAGACGATCGTCCTGGTCACCCATGACAGCGCCATCGGCGCGCGTGTCCCCCGGCTGATCCGGATGCGCGACGGGCAGCTGGTCGACGACGTCCGCCAGGCCGTCACCGCCCCGGCCGCCCTCCGCGACTTCCCCATGGGCTGACCATGTACCCGAACCTCCTCATCCCACTGCTCGCCACCCTCGCGCTCGCCCTCATGGCGTTGGTGCTGGTCGCCGTCCGGCAGCCGGTGTCGCGGCGGCTGGCCTTCCGGCAGGTCGCCCGACGGCGCACCGAGGCAGCGCTGGTGATCGGCGGATCGATGCTGGGAACCGCGATTGTCATCGGGGCCCTGGTCGTCGGCGACACCTTGAACTTCTCCGTACGGCAGGAGGCGTACCGGACCCTGGGGCCGGTGGACGAGCGCGTCGTCGCACCCCCCGGGCCGACCGGGCGCGCCGTCACCGAACGGCTGGCCGGCCTGGCGGGCGATCCGGACGTCGACGGCGTACTGAACGCCCAGGCCGCCCAGGCATCGGCCGTCAGCGGTGCCGGCGACCGTACGGTCGCCGAGCCGCGCGTTCTGGCCTGGCAGATCGACTTCGACGAGGCGTCGCGCTTCGGCTCCGCGAGTGGCGACTCCGGTCTCGGCGGGCCGAACCCGAAGCCCGGCCAGGTCGTGGTCAACGAGCCGCTGGCCCGGTCCCTGAGCGTGGGCGCCGGGGATCCGATCACGTTGTATCTGTTCGGAGCACCGCAGACGTACCGGGTCGAGCGTGTGGTGCCGGAGCAGGGTCTGGCCGGTGTGGGCCTGGGCGGCAGGCTGAACCGCGACGTGTTCCTGTCACCGGGGGCCCTGGGCTCCGCCGCCCGGGCCGCCGGTGAGGAGCCGCGCTCGGTCACCTTCGTGTCCAATCGTGGCGGCGTCGAGAGCGGCGAGGCCCTGACCGGCCAGGTGACCGCCGACATCCGGCAGGCTCTGGGCCCGCTCGCCGGCCAGACGGCGATCGAGACGCCGAAGCACACGGTCCTGCGGGACGCCAAACAGGCCGGGGACTCCCTCGGAGCCCTGTTCCTCATGATCGGCAGTTTCAGCATCATCGCGGGCGCCCTGCTGCTGGTGAACATCTTCGTGATGCTTGGCGAGGAGCGGAAATCCCAGATGGGCATGGTGCGGGCGGTGGGGATGAAGCGCTCGCGGCTCGTCGGGTCCTTCACGCTCGAAGGGGCGACGTACGCGTTGCTGTCCGCGCTGCCGGGCGTGGCCATCGGGGTCGCCGTCGGCTGGGGCGTCGCCGTGGTGGCGGCGCAGATCTTCCAGGGCTGGTCGGTCGGCGGCAGCAGCATCCGCATCGCGTTCGCCGTCACGCCCACCAGCATCCTCAACGGACTGGCCATGGGCCTGCTCATCGCCTTCGCCGCGATCCTGGCGACCAGCGTGCGCATCAGCAGGTTCAACATCATCGCCGCGATCCGCGACCTCCCCGCCACGCCCGGACAGGGACCGCGCCGCCGTCTCCTCGCGGTCTCCACCACCCTGGCCGTCCTGTGCGCGCTCGTGGCCGTCCCGGCCGTGGCGCGCAGTCAGCCCGACGCGACGTACCTCATGCCGGCGCTCGCCCTCGCCTTCGCGACTCCGGCACTGCTGCGCGTCCTCCCCCGTCACACGGTCACGACCGTGGTCGCGGGAGCAGTGCTCGCCTGGACGCTCCTGGCACCCGTCATACGCCCCCGGATCTTCGACACGCCGTCGATGTCCGTGTACGTCATCCAGGGCGCCCTGGCCGCCTTCTCCGCCGTGGTGCTCGTCAGTGACAACCAGAAGACTCTGCTCCGCCCCGTACGGCGATTCCTCCAGCGCCCGACGGAGGGTGGCCTGGCGGCACGGCTCGCCGTCGCGTACCCGCTGGCCAAGCGATTCAGGACCGGCGCGACGCTGGTGATGTACACCCTGATCGTGTTCGTCCTCATCCTCCTGACGGAGATCTCGGGCATCATCCGCGCCGGCGTCGACGGAGTCGTCGCCGACGCCACCGCCGGATACTCTCTGCGACTGGACTACAACCCCCAGGTCGCCGGCGAACGACTCGTCTCCGATCTCCGCGGCGGCCCGTCGGCCGCCGGGATCGCCGCCGTGACACCGCTGCTCAACGCCACAGGGCGGGCCACCGATCCGGGACACCGCAGCTCTCAACCGCTGGACACCGCCGTCGTCGGCGTGCCCGACGGGGCGATCACCGGCATCACGTTCCGAGAGCGGCTGTCCGGCCTGACCGACGACGCCGCGGTATGGCGTGCTCTCGCCTCCGACCCCCGTTACGTCGTTCTCGACGGCTTCTTCGGCAGCACCGGCGGCCCGGCCGGCGACTACTACGACCCCGGCGACACCCTCACCCTGACGGATCCCCGGACGGGCCGCAGCGGGCAGAAGGTCATCGCCGGCGTGCTCAGCAACGGGTTGGTCTTCTACCCGGGCACCGGCGCCAGTTCGACCACCTACCCCGTGGTGCTGGGCGAGCGGGCGACGCGCGAGCTCTTCGGCGCCCAGGCACAGAACGCCTCCGCGCTGGTGAGAACCAGCCCCGGCACCTCCCCCGACGCTCTGGCGACCCAACTGCAGGGCGAGCGGCTCTCGTCCAGTCTGGTCGCCACTCCCATCGAGTCGGACATCCGCCGCCAGTTCGACTCCAGCACCGCCTTCTTCCGCCTCATGCAGGGCTTCCTCGCCCTGGGCCTCGGCGTGGGCATCACCGGCCTCGGCGTGGTCATGGTCCGAGCCGTGCGCGAACGCCGACGCACCATCGGCATCCTGCGGGCCCTCGGCTTCCGTGCGCGGACCGTCCAACGGTCCTTCCTGTGGGAGAGCACCTTCGTCGCCATGGAAGGAATAGTCCTCGGCTCACTGCTGGGCGTGCTCACCACCTGGCTGATGTACAGCAACAGCGCCGCGTTCGAAGGTCTCGAGGGAGGCTTCCCGGTCGAATGGACGAGTATCGGCGGCCTGGCGGCAGCCACCTTCGCCGCGTCGCTCCTGGCCACGATCGGGCCGGCCCGGCGCGCGGCCGCCATCCGCCCGGCCCTCGCGGTCCGCGTCACCGAATGACGAGCGGCCGAGGACAGCCGGCAAGCCGACCCCGATGGCGAGGCACCCTCGCCATGAGGTCCGTGACGCGGACGGCGTGCCCGCGTGGCGCGAGCGACGGGCCGGCGGTTACTTGGCGATCAGGAGGAGGGTGGCCCGGCCGTGCAGCCGGTAGACGGTTCCGGCGCCGCCGATCAGCGCCTCGCTGCCCGGCTGGGCGACCTGGTTCGCACCTTCGGCCCAGGTGGAGGTGTCGGTGACGCGGTACCAGTTCTTGCCCGCGCCCGGGGACGGCAGGGTGAAGTCGACAGCGCCGGACCACCCGTTGTAGCCGACGTAGAGCGCGCTGTTCGGGTCGCCGAGTTCCGTGCCGTCGTAGCGCCAGGCGAGGGCGTGGTTGTCGGCGTTGCCCCAGTAGGTGCCGTCGGGCGCGCTGCCGGCGGGGGTGAACCAGTCCAGCTGGCCCATGCCGTTCCCGTTGCCGTCCGAGGCGCTGTAGAAGGCGGCCGGGCGCAGCGCCGGGTGGGCCTTGCGGAAGGCGATCAGGCGCTGGGTATAGGTGCGGAAGGTGTTCTGGTCCGCGGTCCAGGATGTGCTCAGCCAGTTGGCGGAGGAGTCCAGGTTGTAGGGGTTGTTGTTGCAGTTGACGGAGCGCAGGTACTCGTCGCCCCCCGTCATCATCGGCGTGCCTGCCGACAGCATCAGGAAGGCCAGTCCGTTGCGGGCGGCCTTGCGCTGGTCCGCCTGGTTGCCGCCCTGATCCCAGGACAGGTTGTAGTCCGCGCCCCCGTCGGACGGGCCGTAGGGCCAGGGCTGGTTGTTGTTCTTGGTGGTGCAGCGGTACAGGTCGGCGAGGGTGAACCCGTCGTGCGCGACGACGAAGTTGACGGAGTTCCACGGCGCGCGGCCGCTGGGCTGGTAGAGGTCGGAGGAACCGGCGAAGCGGGTGGCCAGGCCGCTGGGGGTGACGTTCTCCGCGCCCATGGCGTTCTGGTCGCGGCGCATGGTGTCGCGGAACTTGTCGTTCCATTCGGACCAGCCGACGGGGAAGTTGCCGACCTGGTAGGTGCCACTGCCGAGGGCCCAGGGTTCGGCGATCCAGTCGGTTCCTGCCCCACCTCCCGCCGGGCGGGGAGGCATGAGCGCGGTGATGCGGTTCAGCGCGGTGTTCGGGTCGGTGCGGCTGTACTGGAAGCAGCCGTGCTGGCAGGTGTTGCCGAGCACGGGAGCCAGGTCGAAGCGGAAGCCGTCGACGCCGAGGGCGTCCTTCCAGTGGGCGAGCGAGTCGGTGATCAGCGCCCTGGTGACGGGGTGGTAGGTGTTGAGGTTGCCGTTGACGCCCGTGTTGTCCCAGGATGCCTGCATGTCGCTGGTCAGCGAGTAGTAGGTGGGGTTGTCCAGGCCGCGCATGTTGAGCAGGCTGTAGGTGTTCTTGTCGCCGGTGTTCCACGGCCCGCCCTCGGCGGCGTGGTTGTAGACCACGTCCGTGAAGACCTTGATCCCGGCGTCGTGGTAGGCCCTCACCATCTCCTTGAACTCGCGGGTCGGCCCGCCCGGACTCTTGTCCGCGGCGTAACGACGGTCCGGCGCGAAGAAGTTGAGGGTCTCGTAGCCCCAGTAGTTGTCGCCCGCGGTACCGGTGGGGTCGACGTCGTTGGCGTCGTTCTGCGTCTCCTGCACGGGCAGGAACTCCACCGCGGTGACCCCGAGCGCCGCGAGGCCGGCGGCCTTGAGCCCGGCGCCCTTGTAGGTGCCCTGATATGCCGCCGGAACGGAGGGGTCGTTCTTCGTCAGTCCCCTGACATGCACCTCGTAGACGATGTCGTCCTTCAACGCCCGGGTCGGCTTGCTTCCGGTGCTCGTCGCGTCGACCGCCAGCACGATGCCCTTGGGCGCCTGGACCCCGTTGTCCACCGCGCGGTACGACGGGCCGGTGCCGTAGACCGTCTTCGACGGGCCGTTCGGGGTGAGCGGGTCGTGGGTGAGCTCCCGGGCGTACGGGTCGGTCAGCAGCTTGTTCGGGTTGAAGCGGTTGCCGGCCGCGTCCACGTCCGCCACGAAGCCCGCGGTGGAGCCCTTGGTCCACGCAGGGTCATGGGGCCAGTTCGGTCCCCAGGCCCGGTAGCCGTAGTAGATCGGGCCGGTGATGCCGTACTGCTGCCGGATCGTGGCGACCGGCACGGTCGTGGACCACACTCCGGTCGCGGAGTCCTTGGTGAGCGTGAGCGCGGCGGCCTCCTGGGCGCCGGTCGCCGCCGCGTAGAGGTACAGCTGGATGCGAGTGGCGCGGGAGGAGTAGACGCGGAACTCCACGTTCGCGCCGGACGCGTCGTATCGCGCGCCCAGTGGGTCTCCGGCGACGGCCGCGGCAGGAGTGACGAGGGGCACGGGGACCACGCCACCAGTCAGAGCGGCCGCAGCCGCGAGCCCGATCGTCGCGGCGCGCAGGACCAGACGCCGCCCTCTCCGAGCGCGGGCAGGGTGGAACGAGGACATGGCGGCTCCTGAAGGCAGACCACGGGAAGCCCCGGCGCCGTCCCTGACGCCGATGACTGAAAAGCCTTGCTGAATCTTGCCGAAAAGTAGTGCAGGCGGATGCGGGCGTAAAGACCCGCCGCACGGCCTGTTTCCAGCGGATACGACGGCCGGCCCCAGGACCCCGGGCCGACGGCGCGACGATCACGGCGTTCGCGTACTCGATTCCGGACGGTGACCCCGCCACGTCGGCAGGCCATGCGCCGGGCACACGACCAGGGGGCGCCCGCCGGCCGTGAGCAGCTGAGCAGCTGTTCGACATGAGGTCGTATTGGCTCTTGGCGAGCGACGCGTCGACGACAACACCCTTGGCGCGCCCGGGCCTTGAGGCGGCGGAGACCGGAGCGGGGAGCTTGACCAGCAAGCCGCTGGATACGGTCGATTACGTGCATTCGTAGTGCGCGTCATGGCGGCGATCGATCAACTATGGGGTGCAGATCGATCAACGGAGGTTTCCATTCCAGCAAGTTCACCTGGCGAACCCGAAGTGACTATGCTCACCTTGCGTGTTGCGCTGCACACACAGTGAGCCGAACGCTGTGTTGCGCGCGGACGGAGCCTGGCCGCAGAGAGGCGTGACCACCGATGCGATCTCGAACCGAGCCGTCGGGGGCACCCATCGGAACACCTTTGCCCGGCCGAGTGAGGTCCCGACCGTTCATGTCGGCGCACCGCATCACCCCCAGTCCGCTGATTCCAGACTGTTTAGGGACCCTTCGATGGTTCGTTCAGGTTCAACCCCTGGAGCGCTGCCACGTGCAGTGGCTCCGGCATGGCTCATCCCCTCTGGTGTTCTGGCTGGGGCCTGCGTCATAGCGCTGTTCTACGTCCCCGTGCAGATACGCACGCCGGTTGCCTGGTGCGGCCTCGTCGCCGTTGTCCTGACGGCCATCACTTCGGCCGAGACGGCTCGCCGGGCGCGCTCGGCGGAGGCGGCCCGCTACGCGCGAGCCAATGCCGAGGTCCAGCAGTACTACGCGCAACGCGAGACCGCGCTGCTCGCGCGCTTGTCCGATCAGCGGGCCACCACCGTATGGCTCGCCGAGGAGCTCCTCCCCGCGGCTGTCGCCCGTCTGCAGAAGGGTGAGCCCGCTTCGGAGATCCTGCAGTCCGTCACGTTCGGGGAACATCTCGACACCGAGTTCGGCGAAGCGCTCCGAGCAGCTCTGCGTACGCTCCTCGAAGCCGTGGAGGCCGAGGAGCACACACGGGACACCTCGCAGCGGGCACTGGTGGCGATCGCCCGGCGAGTCCAGGCGATCGTGCATCAACTCGCCAAGGATCTCCGTGACATGCAGATCCTGCACGGTACGGATGTGGTGGTCTCCCATGGCCTGCAGGACATCGACCATCGCAACGCCCTGATCGGGCGTCTCGCCGCCAGCATCGCGGTACTGGGCGACGCCCGGCCCGGGCGTCAGTGGTCGAAACCGATCCCGCTCTACGACGTCGTGCGGGGCGCCATGTCACGCATCGTGGACTATCCCCGTGTGAAGCTGCAGTCGGTGACGGAGGTGGCTGTGGTCGGCCAGGGAGCCGAGCCGCTCATCCACCTGCTCGCCGAACTGCTCGACAACGCCACGACCTTCTCGCCGCCGCACGCCCCGGTCGAGGTGACCGCGAGCGAGGTGCCCTCAGGTATCGCGATCGAGATCGAGGACCGCGGTGTCGGGCTCACCGAAGAGGTCCGCCGGCGCATCGACCGCGTCATGGCTCACGCGTCATCCGGCATCGACCTGGCCGACCTGGGCGAGGCGACGCAGCTCGGCCTGCCCGTCGTCAGCAGGTTGGCCCGCGAGAACGGCCTCGACGTCGACTTGCGCACCTCCGCGTACGGAGGAGTGCGGGCCGTCGTGCTCGTTCCGCGGCGCCTGATCACCACAGTTCAGCAGCCTGCCCCCAAGGTCCCACAGCTCGCGCCGAAGCCCGCGGGCGCACCGACCGTGCCGAGGCCGACGATGACGCGCGATGCACCATCAGATCCCGTCGGGGCCAAACAGACCGTCAACGGCCTGCCGCAGCGGCGACGCGAGTCACCCGTCCCGACACCGGTCGTCCGCACGACACCCCAGCCCCCCGCCACACCGCCGGCCTCCCCGGGAACGGCCGGTGCGCCCCGGCAGCCGGGCCTGATGTGGGAGGCGTTCAGCGGCGAGAAAAGACCGAGCACCGACCCTTCCATCCCAACCAACGAGTCATCAGACGAGGGTGAGTAACCGTGCCGCCACTGCCCAACATGGACTGGATGCTCAAGGAGCTTGAGGCCAGCGTCCCGTACGTGCGACACGTGGTCGTGCTGTCGTCGGACGGTCTGTGCATCGGTCAAGCGAACACGGAGCCCGACACCGCTGACGCGATCGCCGCCGCCTGCTCGGGCATCCAGAGCCTGGCGAAGGCCATCGCACAGAAGTTCCCGCACGGAGACGGCTCGACGCGCATGGTCGGGATCGAGGTCGACGGCGGCTACTTCTCCCTCATGGCGGCCGGACCCGGCGCCTATCTCGCGGTGCTGGCCGACGAGGAAGTGGACGCGGGGCTGCTGGGCGACCGGATGCGTACGCTGGTGGTCCGGATCGGCCAGCACATGACCAGCCCGCCTCGTGATGACGTCGGGCAGGCGATGTGACGTCGGAGAACCAGGACGCATGGGATGAAGGCAGTCCCGTGCCGCTGTACGTCATCTCGGGTGGCCCAGGTTCCTCGGCGAAGGCCTTCAACCTGGTCACCCTCATCGCAACGAGGTCCGCACCCGAACCCGGTATGCAGCCCGAGCAGGCAGCCATCCTCGCCATGTGCCAGTACCCGCTGTCGGTGGCCGAGATCTCCGCGTATCTCAGCCTGCCGTTCAGCGTCATCACGGTGCTGCTGTCCAAGCTCGTGGACAACGAGCGAGTCGAGGCCACTGCTCCCGTTCCTGTCGCTGCGGTCCCCGAACTTGGCCTTCTGGAGGCGGTGATCCATGGACTACGTAAGCTCTGACGCACCCGCCGCCGGCCCCCGCCGCTCGGACGTGCTGCTGCCGCACGGCGCCAGGGGCGTCAAGGTCGTGATTGTCGGCGGCTTCGGGGTGGGCAAGACGACGATGGTCGGGGCGGTGAGCGAGATCCCGCCCCTGACCACCGAAGAGACCATGACCCAGGCCGGCGTCGGGATCGACCACAATCCCGGTGCGGAAGGCAAGAACACCACGACCGTCGCCCTGGACTTCGGCCGCATCAGCATCAACGAGGAGCTGATCCTCTATCTCTTCGGAACGCCGGGACAGGAGCGCTTCTGGTTCCTGTGGAACGGCATCTTCGAAGGCGCGCTCGGTGCCGTGGTCCTCGTCGACACCCGGAGGATCGAGGTCTGTTTCGAGATCATCACCCGTCTGGAAGACCGCCGCGTCCCCTTCGTCGTGGCCGTCAACGCCTTCCCGGAGGCGCCGCAGCACCCGATAGCAGCTCTGCGCTCTGCCCTGGCCCTCAACGAATCGGTGCCCATCATCACCTGTGACGCACGGGACCGGTCGTCCAGCCGCGACGCCCTGCTCTCGCTGATGGGGTACCTGATCACCCTCGCCGCCGCTCAGGAGACCGTATGACC
Organism: Streptomyces vilmorinianum; assembly: GCF_005517195.1. Classification (NCBI taxonomy): domain Bacteria; kingdom Bacillati; phylum Actinomycetota; class Actinomycetes; order Kitasatosporales; family Streptomycetaceae; genus Streptomyces; species Streptomyces vilmorinianum. Next base: position 4,121,822 of record NZ_CP040244.1, read on the forward strand.
GTCCCACCCGCTGACCACACCGCCACGGAACCAGGGCGCACCCCGCCCCCGGGTTGCCCGGCCCACACCGCCACGGGCGTCGACTCGGTGACCCGGCTCCATGGCGCCGCCGCCGAGACCGACCCCATGGGGCTGTACGAGAAGTTGCGCGCCGCCCATGGTCCGGTGGCGCCCGTCCTGCTCGAAGGGGACGTACGCGCCTGGCTCGTCCTGGGGTACCTCGAGAACCGTGACGTGGCCACTCGCTCCACCCAGTTCTCCCGCGACCCCCGCACCTGGCACGGCTGGACGAGCGGCGAGATCGACCCCAACACCTCCCCGCTCATGCCGATGATCGGCTGGCGTCCCGACTGCGTCTGTGCGGACGGCGAGGAGCACCAACGTCTGCGCGGCGCGGTCACAGCGGCCCTCAACCAGTTCGACCAACGAGGAATCCGCCGGACCATCACCCGCTTCGCCCACCAGCTGGTCGATGACTTCTGTCAAACGGGCAACGCGGAGCTGGTCGGCCAGTTCACCGAGCCCCTGCCCATGCTCGTTCTCACCCACCTGCTCGGCATGCCGGACGAGGACAGTCCCAAACTCGTGCATGCCGCCCGGGACCTCTTCAAGGCCACCGAAACCTCCCTCGCCAGCAACGCCTACGTGCTGGAGACCCTCGAGCAGCTCGTCGCCACCAAGCGCGCCAAGCCCGGGCAGGACATCGCGTCCGTCCTGATCGCCCACCCGGCCGGCCTCACGGACGAGGAGGTGCAGCACCACCTGCGCCTCATCCTGCTCGCGGGCTATGAGACGACCGCCAATCTCATGTCCAACGTGCTTCGGATGGTGGTCACCGACCCGCGGTTCCGCGGGTCCCTGGCCGGTGGCCAGATGACCTTGCCGGAAGCAGTGGAGCAGGTGCTCTGGGACGAGCCGCCGCTGATGGTGTGCCCGAGCCGCTGGGCCACCGGCGACACGTCCCTCGGAGGGCAGGAGATCAAGGCGGGAGACATGCTCCTGCTGGGCCTGGCCGCCGGAAACGTCGATCAGGCGGTCCGCCCGGACCCCTCGACCCGCGTGCACCACAACCGCGCGCACCTGTCCTTCAGCGCCGGGGCCCATGAGTGCCCCGGCCAGGACATCGGCCGTGTCATCGCCGACACCGGCATCGACATCCTGCTCACCCGGCTTCCCGACATCAGCCTGGCCGTGGCCGAGGGAGAGCTCGCCTGGCGCTCCTCCACCTGGTCCCGGCATCTGACGGCGCTGCCGGTGAAGTTCGCCTCCCGCAGTCCGGAAGCCCATGATGTCCTCACGCCGCTGCCGGCCCCGCCCCCGCCGAGCAGGGGCGTGCCGGCGGCGGTCCCATGGCCGGTGTCCGAGCCCGGGCTGACGCCCCCGCCCCCGCCCGCACCCCGCGCCTCGTGGCGGACGCGGCTGCGGCGGCTTCTGCGGAGGCGGTAGGTCACGCGGCTCGAGAGCCTGGTCCCCGGGCATCTGGGCGGGCACCTACCGCGTGCTCGTACCGTCGGGCGCGGCTCCTGGGTCGGAACGGCCGCGTGGGAACCGCAGGTCGTCCACAGCTCCCCGGCCCAGGCGTTCGGCGTCTGCGGCCGGGGGCCGGGGGCCGGACTCTCTCCGCGGCGTGGCGTCCCGTGGACAGCGCCTGGCCGCCTCATGACGCCGGGACACACCGCTCGTCGGCGTGCACGGCGGCGGTGGGAGTCCGTTGCTCTCGTAACGGACTGTCTGCGGGAGCGTAGCGGGGTGCCCCGCTGTACCAGGCGTGGAGGCCGGACAGGAAACTGCAGGCTCCCCGCAGCCACGCCTCCAGCTCGATCCGTTCGCCGTGGGCCAGCCCGGCTCGCTGGACGAGCGGGGGCAGTTCGCTCTGCGTGAGGTGCTCGAAGTGGCGCAGTCGGGCGGTCACCAGATCGGCGGCGGTGTGCATCGCCTCCTGGACGCTGATGCCCAGGGATGTCCGGAGGACTATGACGAGGTTGTTGACGTCGTGTTCCTCGTGGACTTCCCGCTGATAGGAGGCGATGTCGTTCGCCAGTCCCATGTAGTCCATGAAGGCGTCGAGCACAGCACGGACGGTCCGGCTGTGCCGGATCTGCTCAGGTATCCGTGCGCCGGTGGAGAGTTCGACGGAATAGGGGGCGGTGTAGGCGGCGAAGCTTTCGCGGCGGAACTGGGCGTACTCGATGAGGTCCGGGACACGGCCGGTGCGACTGTTGGCCAGTTCTTGAACTCCCGCGTCGATGTACCGGGCCAGGGCCCGGTTGAGCCGCTGCCGCCAGTGCGCGAGTCTCGGGGGGAAGAGTCGTTGCTGGAGGTCGGCCATGCCTCTTTCGACGGCGTTGGTCGGCTCCGGTAACCGGGCGCCCGGTTCCGTCGGCAGGAAGGCATGGAGACGGGCGGTGAAGGCCTGTGCGCCTGCGAGGTCGCCCGTCTGCTTGAAGGTGGAGGCGAAGTAGTCGTCCCAGGCCAGGGCCCAGAGGTTGAACCGGTGGTTGAGCCGGAGGTCGGCGAGTGAGGCCTCCGGAAGGGCCCAGGCGGTCAGCTGGTCGACGGCCATGGCGTGGAACTGGGACAGGGTCCAGATCGCCCGGTGGGCCGCCGGTGCTTCGTCACTGTCCAGCATGCCCATCTCTCGCGCCCACGTCTCGGTCTCCTTGTGCAGGGCCGGCAGGTACGGATTCACCCGCACCGGGTACGGCATCCGCAATATCGGGAGCTTGATGGCCTGCGCTGTCATGGGATCCCTGCTTCCCTTCCGGCGTGCATTGGTGTGCGGACCACGACGGGGAGCTGCCTGCCCTTCGAGGGCGGCGCGTTGCGTGCGCCCCGGCATACTCTGAGCAGCTGCACGGGGCAGGTGGAACCCCCGTGCGATGTGCGAGGACGTGAACGCGTTGCACATGCGGGATTTCGTGAAGGCGCACGGCGCATCGGGCATGAGCCCGGAATGCCGGCACCGTGGGCTATGGCGCATCAGGGCCGTGCCCCTTGATCGGGGGCTGGAAGAGGATCGTGAATGTCAGCTCCTGGGGCATGGTTTCTCCCTCCGAGACGGTCCATAGGGTGACGATCCACCACTGCCACGGGGACGGACGCCGAACCGTTCCCGCCATTTGGTGCTCCAAAACGTGCCCACGTCGGCCGATCCACAACCCCGTGCAACCGTCCTCGGCCGCGATCAGGGCCGTTTTGTACAGAATGAAACGATCCTTCTGGGTCGCTTTGGCTCAAATTCGATCCAAAAGCTGGCCATGATCGACCAGTGATCGCCAGTAGGCATACGTGGGCGTGGTCCCCGGCAGCCCCGGCAGGTAGCCGCCGGACGGGTCCAGAAGGTGTTGGGCACGGCGAGTCTCACACGTTCGGAGTACGTCGGCCGTGGAGCGACGAGGCCGGCGTTTGCGCAGGTCCGCCGCGGCAGCGGGCGGGGACGGAAGCCGTGGGGCGGCCCCACACGCTGGCAGCGCACCGGGGGTGCCCTTTTCCTGGCAGCACGTCTCCAGGAGACAGGAGGAGCTCATGGCCAAGCAAGGCAAAGCGAACGCCGCCTCGCTCGAAGAGGTGAAGACGAGCCTGGAACGGGCCGTCGCCGACGTCGACCGCGTGCTGGGGCTGCAGGAGATGCGGCCCGATCAGGGCAACGCCACGCCCGCGGCCGCAGGATTCCACAGCACACAGTCGATCGGCTGCAGCACCTACAGCGTGGCCTGTGGCCCCGGCCGGACGGTGCAGATGTGATCCCGGCACGCCAGCACGTCCGCCGGGGCCCCCTTCGCGGCCCCGGCGGATGAGCGCGCGTGGACCGCCACGCGGCCATGGCCGCCCAGCACCTCTTCGGCCTCGTCGACCCCCGGCACTACGAGCCGCTGTCCCGCCGGACCATCACCCCCGAGTACCGCGACGCTCTTGAGCGGCTGCTGCCGGACACCTGGGTGCTGGAGCGCGGCGACGTGTGGCTGCGGGCCCGGATGGTGGCGGGCGCGTCGCGGCGGACGGCTCCACCGCCCACCCAGGGCTTCAAGATCCATGTCTCCTCCTCCCCCGCGCACACCTTCCGGCTGTTCGATCTCGTCGTGCCCGTGTGCGTGGAGAACGACGTCGAGTTCAAGGCGGCCGCCGACCCGGTGATGCTGGGCGTGATCAACTCGAAGTCCCAGGAACGCGGCTTCTCGGGCAAGTTCATGACGATCTATCCGCCCGACGACGACGTCTTCGTCGAGCTGATCGAGACCCTGTACCGGCGCACGGTCGACGAGGCGGTCGAGGGCCCCTACATCCTGTCCGACCGGCGCTACCGGGACAGCAAGGTCCTCTTCTACCGGTACGGAGGCTTCCGGCCGCCACGGCGGCTCAACATCGACGGCACGCAGAGCACGTTCCTGGTCTCGCCCGACGGCGAGTACGTGGCCGACGAGCGGTCGCCGTACTTCCAGCTGCCCAGTTGGGTCCGCGACCCGTTCGCCGAGGAACCGGCGGCGCGATCCACGGCAGGATCCGTCGAGGAGCCGGACGGCACCCTCCTCAAGGGCCGCTACCTCGTCGAAGGCGCGCTCACGTTCTCCAACGCCGGCGGTGTCTACCACGGCACCGACGAGGTCACCCGGAAGCCCGTCGTCGTGAAGGAGGCCCGGCGTCTCACCAACTGCTGGACGGTCGGGGACCGCACGATCGACTCGGTCGACATGCTGCGCCACGAATTCGACGTACTGCGCCGGCTGGAAGGCCTGGAGTTCGTTCCACGGCCGGTCGACCTCTTCCGGGAGTGGGAGCACACCTTTCTGGTCGAGGAGCGCGTGGAAGGCATCGCCTTCCACGACTTCTGGGCACGGGACGACGTCATCCTCGCGCCGTACATCCGCCGGGAGGGACGGGTGGACCGGTTCGTGCCCCTCTTCAGGGAGATCGTCGGCCGTCTGATTCGCATGGTCGAGGAGGTGCACGCACGTGGAGTGGTCCTCGGCGACCTGTCACCGAACAACATCCTGATCGACGCCGAAACACACCGTATGTGGTTCATCGACTTCGAGAGCGCGGTCCACGAGGACGACGAGGCGGCGATGCTGACCTACGGGACACGCTGGGGCACACCCGGTTTCCTCCACCCGGACCGCTCCTCCCGCGACAGGCTCCTGCCCTGCGACGACTGGTACGCCGCGGCCATGCTCGTCTACAGCAGCGTCGTGCCCGCGACCGCGTTCTTCGGGCTCAACCCCGCTGCGAAGGACCTCTTCCTCGACGAGCTCGTCGCCCTCGGCGTCCCCGCCCGGGTCAGGTCCGTCGTATCGTGCCTGACCGCCGGCAACGCGGAAGAGGCGAAGACCGTGCTCGCCGACTGGGAGGACGGGTGACGCCATGACACGCCTGACGACCACAACCCTCGCGGCCGAAGACCGTGTCCCGGCGGCCCACCCGGACGCGGAGGTGCGACGAACCCTCAGGGCCATCGCCGACACCCTGCTCCGGACCTGCGACGACCGGCGCACCGACCGCCTCTGGCCTGCCGACTACATGGTCTTCGCGACGAACCCCCTCAGCGTGGCCTACGGCGCCTGCGGGCCGGCGCTGCTGCTCCGTTCCACGACGAGCGCCCGAGGACCGGCGGGCGAACTGCCGGCGGGCGAACTGCCGGCGGGGGTGACCTCCTGGATGCTGGGGCAGCCCCTCGGCACCGACACCTATCCCCCAGGGCTGTACGTCGGGCTGGCCGGAATCGCCTGGGCCTTCCACGATCTCGGCTGGGAGGACAGGGGCGAGGCCGTGATGGCGATGCTCTACGAATCGCCCCTGCTGTACGACGAACCGAGCGTGTTCCTCGGAGTCGCCGGGTGGGGGATGGCCTCCTTGCGCTTCCACGCGAGGACCGGAAGGCAGGTCTACCTCGAGCGCGCCGTACAGGCGGGCGAAGCCCTTCTCGACACGGCGCGGCACGAGGACGACACCTGCTCCTGGCAGTCCTCTCACGACGGTCGCGTCCACTACGGATACGGCTACGGAGCGAGCGGTATCGCCCTCTTCCTCCTCCACCTGCACCTGCTGACCGGCGACGCCCGCTTCGGCTCCTGCGCCGTCCGCGCCCTGGAGTTCGATCTGGCCCACGCGAGCGAGAGCGGCCTCGGCCTGCAGTGGCAGCGGGTCCACGGCGACCCCGTCATGTACCCGTACTGGATCCACGGAAGCGCCGGCGTCGGCAGCGTACTGGTCCGGTTCCACCACCTGCTCGGCATCGAGCGGTACGGCGACCTCGCCCGACGGGTGGCTGACGACACCTTCGTCAAGTACACGTACACCCCGGGCCTCTTCGAAGGCCTGGCCGGAATCGGCGAGTTCATGCTGGACATGTACCGCTTCACCGGCGAGGAGGACTACCGGGCCAAGGCTTTCGACATCGCCGAGACCATCCTGTGGTTCAGGATCGAGGACGAGGCCGGCATCGCGTTCCCCGGTCGCTCGCTCAACCGGATCACCCACGACTACGCGACCGGCTCGGCAGGCATCGGCATGTTCCTCTCCCGGCTCGTGGATCCCCGCGAACGCGCCTTCGTGGACCTGTGAGGGTCGGTCCGGCCGGAAGGACCGCCCCACTCGCAACCGAAACCCCCATGCGCGCGTCGCACCACACATGGAACGCGAATGGCTCTTCTCCCTCATCCCGCTGACGATCGGCGCGGTCTTCCTCAGCTTCGGCGTCTACGGACTCCGACGTGCCGGCGCGCTCCGGCGCACCGGTGTCACCGCCGAGGGCCGGATCGTCCGCCACGACGTCAGGCGAGACGACGAAGGTGCCACGTTCCACCACCCGGTCGCGGCCTGGACGACCCGGGACGGCCGCGCGTGCGAGTACTCATCCAGGTTCGGCCGCGGTTCCATCGGAGGCGGCTTCGGCGTGGGCACCCCCGTCATGGTCCGATACGATCCGGAAGATCCCCGCCGGTTCGCCATCCAGGGCTGGGACGCGGCGACGGTCGACCTGGTGTTCACCGTCCTGGGGTCGGTGTTCACAGCCGGCACGCTGATGGTGGTGCTCGTCCGACTGCTCACTCTCTGACCGCAGTCTCACCATGGAATCACTCGACCGGCCAGGTGTGCGCCGGAGCGTTCAAATGCATGTACTCGATGTACTGCCGGGTCATCCGCCTCAGCGCCTCGTGCCGGTCCACGTGGGCGGTATCGAGGAAGTGGTGGAACATCTCGGACTGCCACACCGCGCCGTTGCGGCCGCTGACGCACCGCTGCTCCGTGATTCCCAGCAGGGGCTCGCGCCAGGCCGCGTCCAGGCCCAAGCGCTCAAGACCACGGTCCGCCAGCGGCAGCAGGCGTCGCAGCACCAGCTCGGTCACGGGTACCTCGCCCGTCCCGGGCCAGTACAACTGCGCGTCGATTCCGTGCCGCGCGGCGGCGTGGAGATTGTCCTCCGCCGCCGAGAACGACATCCGTGACCAGACGGGCCGGTCCTCGTCGACCAGGGCGCGGACCAGCCCGTAGTAGAAGGCACCGTTCGAGAGCACGTCGGCCACAGTGGGCCCCGCGGGCAGCACCCGGTTCTCCACCCGCAGATGCGGTACGCCGTCGACGACGGCATAGACGGGGCGGTTCCAGCGGTAGACCGTCCCGTTGTGCAGGGTGAGCTCGGCCAGGCCTGGGATCCCGCCGCGGTCGAGCGTCTCCTCCGGATCCTCCTCGTCGCAGAGCGGCAGCAGCGCCGGGAAGTACCGCGCGTTCTCCTCGAAGAGATCGAAGACGGAGGTGATCCACCGTTCGCCGAACCACACCCGGGGTCGCACTCCCTGGACCTTGATCTCGGCCGGCCGGGTGTCGGTGGCCTGCTCGAACAGCGGAATACGCGTCTCGCGCCACAGCTCCTTGGCGAACAGGAACGGAGAGTTCGCCGCCAAGGCCACCTGCACCCCGGCGATGGCCTGCGCGGCGTTCCAGTAGTCCGCGAACTCGTCCGGCGAGACCTGCAGGTGGAACTGGGTGCTGGTACACGCCGCCTCCGGCGTGATCGTGTCCGCGTAGGTCCGTAGTCTGTCCACCCCGTCCAGCGAGATCAGCAGGTCCTCGCCGCGCGCGGAGAAGATCTGCTCGTTCAGCAGGTGGTACCGCGGGTTCTCCGACAGCGCCGCCAGGCCCGCGTCCTTCAGCTCCAGCGTCGGCAGAATGCCGATCATGACCAGATGCGCGCCGACCGCCGCGGCCTTCTCCTCGGCGTGGTTGAGCGCGTCCCGGATCTCCTGCTCCCAGGAGTCGGGACCGCCCGCGGTGAGCCGCCGCGGCGCGACGTTGATCTCCAGATTGAACCGGCCCAGCTCGGTCGACCAGGAGGGATCCGCGATCGCCTCCAGCACGTCCGTGCTGCGCATGGCGGGCTCGGCGGCGGCGTCCACGAGGTTCAGTTCGATCTCCAGGCCCACCTGCGGCCGCTCGAAATCGAACCGCGCCTCCCGCAGCATCCGCGCGAACACGTCGAGGCACGTGTGCATCTTGTTCCGGAACCGGCGACGGTCGTCACGGGTGAACACCAGCGCCGGGACGTCGCGTCCCATTCGGCCCTCCCGAGTCTCGTCGGTACGGCCCCCACCCTCCCTTCAGCGTCCCACTCCGGAAGCGGCCCAACCACTGAAGCCCGGGACGACGCGGGCGCGGCGCACATTTCGTGAGCCCCGCAGGCAAGGCCCAGCAAGATCCACCCCAGGATCCGCACCCTTCACGGACCGCCTCGCCCACGCCGCCGGATCGTCGGCTACCGTCCGCCCTCGTGGTCGATCCGCACGGGCCGGGTACGCGTATCCGGGCAGGAGGCGCCGCCAGTGCTGCTCGTCGGCGGGCCGGCGAGCCGGCAGAGGGCGGCGCTGAGGTGGCGTACGTCCGGCTTCCACAGACGGACGGTCCCGTCGTTGCCGACACCGGCCAGGGTCCGGCCGTCCGGGCTGAACGTCGCGCCCCATACGGCCCGTCCATGGCCGGTCAGAGTGGCGACGGGCTGTCGCCGTGACGGGTCCCGGAGGCGGACGATGCGATCGTTTCCGCTGGTCGGGAGGGTGCTCCCGTCCGGCCTGAACGCCACGCCCCGGACCGACCTGGGTGTGGCCGCTGAGGACGTCGGTCGGCCGTGACCGTGCCACGTCCCACAGACGGACGGTGCCGTCGTACCCGGCGGTGGCCGCCGTGCGTCCGCAGGCGGCTCGAGCTGTGGTCCGTCGCCCAGGTCGTGAGCTGCACGGACGCCGCCGCCGATGCCAGGAAGGCGTCGGCGGAGGCGAGGGCGAGGGCGGTACGGAAGCGGTTTGTCGTGCGTCTCGTCGGAGATGTCGACGAAACCGTTGCGGCCGCCTGTGCGGTCCCCGCCGGGCCGGCCGTGTGTCGTTCCTCCGTGTGGTCCCTGGCCCGTGGCGTCTGCCCGGCGAGACCCACGTTGTCGCCCGAGGACCGGTGCAACCAGGGGTTCCCCGGGGGCGGCCGTGCGTCAGGTGGGGCCCGTGGGGAGTTCGCCGCGCAGGCGTTGGGCGCGCAGGACGAGGAGCATCTCGAAGCGGCGGTCCGGGTCGTCGATGGCGTCGCCCCACAGTTCGCGGATCTGGCGCAGCCGGTAGCGGGCCGTCTGGGGGTGTACGCCGAGGCGGTTCGCGACCTCCGGGGCGCCGCCGGAGGTCTCGATCCAGGCGAGCAGTGTCGCGGCGAGGCGGCGGGCCTGGGTCGGGCCGACGTCCTGCAGCGGGGTCAGGCAGCGCGGGGCCGCGGCGTCGATCAGCTCGCGGGAGGGCAGCAGGACGAGTTCCTCCGTGCGATCGGTGCAGTGCTGCACCTCGCCCCGGGGCAGGAGGCCGTCCTCGATCAGCCGCACGGCGGTCTCCGCCCACCGCAGGGACGTCGCCGCGGCCGCGAGCGGCACCGACGGCCCGATCGCTCCGGACCAGCCCGTCGTGGCCCGGCGCACCAGGTCCGCGCGGCCGGCGGTGTCCGGCTCGGGGATGACCATGCGGGGCTGTTCGGTCTCCATGTCGAGGAGGATGCCCTGGCCCAGGGCGGGGGCGACGGCCTCCCTGGCCGGCCGGATCAGCACGCCGACGGCGATCGTGGTGGGCAGCTCCCAGCCGATACGGGCGGCGCGTTCGCCGAGGGTGTGGGTGTGTGCGGGGTCGCCGGGCTGCCCGGACAGCAGACGGTCGATCAACTGCCGTTGTAATCGGAGGCGTTCGCTCGCCTGCCGGGCGGCCGCCTCCGCGTATCCGCGCACCGACTGCTCGACGAGGCCGTCCAGGTACTCGAAGCCGGATTCGGCGAGTTCGTACATGGCGGGCGCGGCGATGTCGACCTGCTGGCCGATCTCGGCGAACCTGCGCCAGGCGAGGCGCACCCCGAGCCGGTAGACGGCCTGGAGCGAGTCGAGGCTGCGCCCGTTCAGCCCCTCTCCCCTGCCGAACTCCTGGAAGACCTCGGGCGGCACCCGGGGATCGGCCGCCCCGGACGCCAGGTGCTGGACGAATCCCTCGATGGCGCGCCGGATGCCCACGAGCGCCATCGGCTCGCCGGACTCGCCCTCCACGAGCCGTAGTTCGGGGAAGTCGCACCGGATCTCCCGCAGGATCGTCTGGGCCAGATCCGCCGCCTCGGCCAGGGCGATCGCGGCGAACCGCTCCACCTTCGGCTTGGGTACCTCGCTCCAGGCAGGACGGCTCATCGGAGCGGCGGGCCCGTGTCGTAGGTGATCAGGGGGACGTTGGGCTGCTCGGGGGTGGCGTTGAGCAGTGCCACGATCCCGAAGGCGGTGCCCACGGCGAGTGCCGCGGCGATCACCGCGGTGGTCGATGCGGCGAGCAGTCTGCGCATTGTGTCGGGTCAGCTCCTCGTTGGAGACGATCCCACCCCGGCCGGCCCCCACCGGCTGGACGCCAGTCTTGGCAGGTCATTGACAATCCGTCAAGGGGCTCCCTACCGTCTCAGCCACAAGGGCTCGACCGGCCCTGGGGTCCGTGCGTCTCCGTGCGAGTTTCTCGAACCAGGAGTGCCCGGATGCGCCGTACCGCTTCACCCATGTCCCTGATCCTGCTGGGAGCAGGGGTGTTTCTGCTGGTCCTCGCCCCGTTGTTGGTGCTGTACGTCCAGCCGCACGCCAAGCGCACCCCGGTCGACGTCGACACGACGACCGTCTTCACCGGCACCGGCAGCTACTTCGACACCTCGCTGCTCGAGACGGTGCACGACCGGCGGATCACCGTCACACGCCAGGTCCGCGGCGACGTCGCGGACAGCATGCGGAGCGGCAACGCTGTCTGGGACGTGTCCACCTCGGTCGACAGCGACGCCACCCTGCCGGCCGCCGACACCCGCGACTCCCTCCAGTGGACGCTCGAGCGCTGGGTGACCGACCGGCGGACCAATGAACCGGTGCACTGCTGCCGCGAGTCGCCCGCCTTCGACGGCGAGGCGTACCTGAAGTTCCCCTTCGACGTCGAGGAACGCGACTACCGCTGGTGGGACGGCACCCTCGGCGGTGTCGTACGACTCCGCTACGCGGGCCCCGGCACCGTGCAGGGCCACGAGGGACTGCGCTTCACCGGCAGTGTCCCGCCCACGAAGACGGGTGTGCGGCAGGTGCCGGGTCGGCTGGTCGGCAGGCCGAAGACGCCACAGGTGCTCGCCGAGGAGTGGTACGCCAACAGCCGGATCGAGCTGGTCGTGGACCGGCGCACCGGGCGCATCGTCTACGCGGCCATCGGACCGCGGAAGACGCTGCGCGCCCCGGGCGGGGAGAAGGACGCGGTCGTGCTGCTGTCGAGCGACAAGATCGCTTTCACGGACCGCACGCAGCGGCAGCAGGTGGAGCTGGCCTCGGCGGACAGCAGGAAGCTGGAGCTGCTGGGCAGCACGGCGCCCCTCGGGGCCGGGGTGCTCGGTTCGGTCCTCGCACTGGCCGGCGGGGCACTCGTCGTACGGGGGCGTCGGACCGAACCCGATTCCCCGGATGCTCACTTGATGACGAATCAGCCCGCCTGAGCGAGACCGAAGTTGTCATACCGGTGAGTAGCCGCGGATCGAACACGTACCGAAGACTGGCGTCCCCAACCGAGCACGGCCCCTCCCCGGTCACCTGCACCACTCCCCCGCAGTCCTCCCATCCCCCACCTCACGCCCCCACCGCTCGCTTCTCTCCCCCCACACACACTCCGCACCCCGACACGAGTTGGAGCGCACATGCCCCAGCACGTTCCTCCCCCACGGCTCCACCCGGTCCCCCAGCCGCTCGCGCGGCTCCTGGACGGCCACGCCCCGGCCCGTCCACGCGGGGCCGAAGCACCCCGGCGCATCGCCTTCCTCGCCCATCGCGACCTCGGCAACCCGGCCGCGGGAGGCTCGGAGCTCCTGGTCGACCGGCTCGCCTCCGGACTGACCGATCTGGGCCACGACGTCACACTGCTGTGCGGCGGTCCCGCGGCGCACCGGCCGTACCGTGTCGTGTCGGCCGGCGGCGCTCTCGGCCACTTCGTCGGCGCACGCTCCGCCTTCGCCCGCCAGGTCGGCTCCTGCGACCTGCTCGTCGAGGTGTGCAACGGCATGCCGTACCTGTCCCCGCTGTGGCATCACGGCCCCACGGTATGCCTGGTCAACCATGTGCACACCGAACTGTGGGACATGCGCTTCCCCCGGCCCGTCGCCCGCGCCGGCCGACTCCTTGAGCACTGGGCCCTGGCCCGGGCCCACCGCGGCAATCTGCTGGTGGCGGTGTCGCCCTCGACCGCGGGCGCGCTCCGCGCGATCGGCGTGCCGCAGGAGCAGATCCGCGTCGTGCACAACGGTGTCCACGAGCCCGGGCCGCGTGCCCCGCGGTCGGCGACGCCGATGTTCGTCGCCCTCGGCCGGCTGGTCGACTACAAGCGGATCGATCTGCTGCTGCGGTTGTGGGAGCGGGTCCGGCCCGTCACCGGCGGCCGGCTCGTCGTCGTCGGCGACGGGCCGGAGCGCGAGCGGCTCGAACAACTCGCGGGTCCCGGCGTGGAGTTCAAAGGACATGTGTCCGAGGAGGAGAAGCACCGGCTGCTGTGCGAGGCGTGGCTGCTGCTGCATCCCGCGGCCGTCGAGGGCTGGGGTCTCGTGGTGACCGAGGCGGGTGCCCGCGGGACGCCGACGCTCGGGTTCGACGTGCCGGGGCTGCGTGACTCGGTCCAGGACGGCGTCACCGGCCTCCTGGCCCGCGGGGAGTCCTCGTTCGCCGCCGCCTGGTGCACGCTGGCGCTGGACGACGGCCGGCGCGAGGCCATGGGCAAGGCCGCCGCCGAGCGTGCCGCCGACTTCCGGTGGAGCGGCACGGTGCGGCGGTTCCGCGCCGTCGCCGCGGAGGCGGTGAACCGCGCGCGCCCGCAGGGCCGGGGCGCGCAGGCGAAGGGCGCGCAGGAGAAGGGCACGCAGGCGAAGGGCGCGCGCACGTGAAGGACCCGTCGTTCCACCGCTCCCTCACCCTCTTCCGGGCCTTCCTGCGCGAGCAGGACGATCCGCACACCGCGTACGAGCTGCTGGCCCGCGACGCGGCCGACCAGGTCGAACGCCATGTCCGGCTGGCCGGCCGGGTCGTCGTCGACGTCGGCGGCGGACGCGGCCACTTCACCCGGGAGTTCCGCCGCCGCGGCGCCCACGCCTACCTGTTCGAGCCGGACCTCGCCGAACTCGCCTCCGTACCCGGGGCGGGGACGGTCGTCGCCGACGGCTATCTGCTGCCGCTCGCGGACGGCGCCGCCGACGTCTGCTTCTCGTCCAACGTGCTGGAGCACGTGCGGGACCCCGGCACCTTCCTCAGCGAGATGGTCCGGGTCACCCGGCCCGGCGGACTGATCTACGTCTCCTTCACCAACTGGCTCTCGCCGTGGGGCGGCCACGAGTGGGCGCCCTGGCACTACCTGGGCGCCGAGCGGGCCCGGGCCCGCTACGAGCGGCGCACGGGCCGGGCCGCCAAGCACCGGCTCGGCGAGAACCTGTTCGCCATCGGGGTCGGGCCGACCCTGCGCCACGTCAGGAGCCGGGACGACGTGGAGATCGTCTCGGCCCGCTCCCGCTACTGGCCGGTCCTCCCGGCGCTCGTTCCACGGGTGCCGGGGCTGCGGGAATTCGCGACGTGGAACCTCCTCCTCATCCTCCGGCGGTGTCCATGACCAGCACCATCCATGCCCGCCCGCCCGCCTCCCCGGCCGCGCCCGGTCCCGGGTCCGCGCCCGGGGCGCCGGAGCCGCGGCGGCGCTCCCGGCGCTGGCTGCTCGGCTTCTGGGCGGCGGTGTTCCTGGCGTTCCTCGCCGTGTCGCCGGGGCGGATGACGTTCGAGACCAAGCTGGGGGTCGTCGCCGATCCATGGCGGTTCCTGCGCGACCTGGGCCAGTTGTGGCACGACCGGGCCGGTTTCGGCGGCATCGCCGACCAGTACGTCGGCTACGCGATCCCGATGCTGCCGTTCCACGCGGCCGCCGATCTGGCGCGGCTGCCCGTCTGGCTGGCCGAACGGCTCTGGCTCTCCCTCGTAGTCACCACCGCCTTCTGGGGCGCCCTGCGACTCGCCGAGCGCTTCGGCACCGGCTCGTCCACCTCGCGGCTCGTCGGTTCGGTGGTGTACGCCCTGTGGCCGACGTACACGATCGTGGTCGGCTCCACGTCGGCCGCCGCCCTGCCCGGCGCGGTGCTGCCGTGGGTGCTGCTGCCGCTGACGGACCCGCGGACGAGCCCGCGCCTGGCCGCCGCCCGCTCGGCGCTGATCATCCCGCTCATGGGCGGCGTGAACGCCGCGTCGACGCTGGCCTCACTGCTGCCCGTCGGCCTGTATCTGCTGTCCCGTCCTGGCGGTCCCCGCAAGCGCGCCCTGATCGCGTGGTGGACGCCGTGCGTGATCCTCGCGACGGCCTGGTGGGTCGTGCCGCTGCTGCTCCTGGGGGCGTACGGCGAGAACTTCATGCCGTACGTGGAGTCCTCGCAGACCACCACGGCGACGATGTCGGCGGCCGAGGTGCTGCGCGGGGCCGGCAACTGGGTGGGCTATCTGCACTTCGGCGAGGCCTGGCTGCCCGCCGGCTGGACCGTCGCCACGTCGGCCGTCGTGATCGCCGGTTCGGCCCTCGCCGCGGCGCTCGGCCTCGCCGGGCTCGCCCGGCGGGACCTGCCCGAGCGGCGCTGGCTCGTCCTGACGGCGACGGTCGCCGCGCTGGTCACGCTCGCCGGGTACGGCGGCGCGCTGGGCGGCCCGTTCCACGAGACGGTGCAGAACTGGCTGAACGGGCCGCTGGTGCCGTTCCGGAACATCTACAAGTTCCAGACGGGGCTCGCCCTCGCGCTCGCGCTGGGCTTCATGCACCTGACGGCCGCGGCCCTCCCCCGGTCCGTGACGCTCCGGTCCCGCCGCTTCGCACCCGCCGTGGCCGCCGTGCTCGTCCTGCCCGGCCTTGCCTGGCCGTACGTCAACGGCTCCATCCTGCAGCCGGGTTCGTTCAGCCGGCTGCCCGGGTACTGGGAGGCGACCGCGGACTGGCTGGCCGAGCACGCGCCCGACGACCGTGCCCTCGTCGTCCCGGCGACCGCGCACGGCATCTACACCTGGGGCTCCCCGATCGACCAGCCGCTCGACGTCCTCGCCCGGTCCCCGTGGGCGCAGCGCGACTACGTGCCGTTCGGGACCCCCGGCAACCGGCGGGCGATGGACGCCGTGGAACAGGCCCTGACCTCCGGCGGCGAGGTGCCGGGGCTCGCCGCGTACCTCGCCCGGGCCGGGCTGTACCACGTCGTCGTACGGGGCGACCTGGACCCGGACCAGCTCGGGCACGTCCCCACCACGACCGTGAAGCGGACGCTGGAGGCCTCCGGCTACCGACGCGTGACCGGCTTCGGCCCGCTGCTGACCGACGGCCGGATCGCCGACGACACCCCCGTCCAGGTCGAGGGTCTCTATCCGCGCCAGCGCGCGGTGGAGATCTACGCGCCGCCGTCCGGCACCGCGCGCCCCGGTCCGGCGCGCATGACGCCCGTCTCCGCCACGGCGGTCGTCAGCGGCGGTCCCGAGTCGCTGCTGCCGCTGTCCGCGTCGGGCGCCCTGGCCGGCCGGCCGGCGGTACTCGCGGGCGACGCGCACCCGGGGGTGGACCGGCCGTCGCTGTACGCGGCCGGCGACGGGATGCGCCGGGCCGACACCCGGTTCGGACTGGTGAACTCGGGCACGTCGCACACGTACACCCGTGGGGAGCGCAACGCGGAGCAGGCGGTCCAGGACCCCGGGGACGAACCGCGGCAGATCCTGCCCTTGTCCGGGACCCGGCACCAGACGACCGCGGTGCTGCGCGGCGCGGCGTCCGTGACCGCGTCGTCGGTGGGCAACTGGCTGTTCCATCTCCCGCAGTACGACCCCGTCAACGCCTTCGACGGCAATCCGGACACCGGCTGGGCCGAGGGCTCCCCCGGCTCCCCCGAGGGCGAGTGGCTGCGGATCGACTTCACCGGCCCGACCCGCATCCCCGGGACGCTGGACCTGACGCCCCTGCCCAGCGGCAATGTGCGCGCCGCGCCCACGGTGGTGCGGGTGGAGACCGACCGGGGCAGCCGGGTCGGCCCGCTGCGGCCGGACGGCAGCACCCAGCAGGTCGCCGCTCCGGAGGGCGAGGCGACGTGGCTGAAGGTGACGATCCTCGAGTCGCAGCAGGGCCGCCCGGGGCTGACCGGCGCCGGGTTCAGCGAGATCTCCGTCCCGGGCGTGCAGGTGACCCGGATGCTGGAGCTGCCCGCCGACGCGCCGCGCGAGGTCACCGGTCCGGTCGTGTACACGCTGTCGCGGGGCAGCGATCCCGGCGGGCTGTCCGCCGTGTCCGCCGAGGTGGGGCTGCACCGGCAGTTCGAGGCCGCCCGGGCCGGCGACTACACGGTGCGCGCGGCCGCCCTGCCCGTACCCGGCAAGGAGCTCGACGACCTGCTGTTCGACCTCACCGGGCAGCGCGAGAAGATCGTCGTGAGCGCGGACTCGACCGCGCGGCTCGGGACGAATCTCAGTCCGCGCAATCTGACGGACGGCGACCTGACCACGGCCTGGGTCGCGGGCGAGCGGCCCGTGCTGCATC
This sequence comes from Streptomyces vilmorinianum, assembly GCF_005517195.1. Lineage (NCBI taxonomy): Bacteria > Bacillati > Actinomycetota > Actinomycetes > Kitasatosporales > Streptomycetaceae > Streptomyces > Streptomyces vilmorinianum. The sequence continues at coordinate 4,138,900 of NZ_CP040244.1, forward strand.
TGACCTGGCCGGAGAAGACCGCGGTCGGCGAGATCGTCCTCGCCGCGGCCGGCGGGCTCGCGACCCGGCCGGAGCAGGTGCAGATCAGCTCCCCGGACGGGACGGCGATCGCGGCGGTCGACGAGAACGGCCTGGCGCGGTTCTCCCCCATCGCGACCGACCGGATGGACATCACGATCTCCCGGGTCGCGCCGCTGACCCTGCACAACCCGGTCGCCGACGAGCAGTTGCAGCTGCCGGTCGGGCTGAGCGAGCTGCACATCCCGGCGCTGGAGAAGTACCGGGCGCCGCAGCCGGACCCGGCGAAGAAGTTCGCGCTGCCGTGCGGCAAGGGCCCGATCGTGTCGGTCGACGGCCGCTTCCTCGCGACCCGTGCCGAGGGGCTGGTACGGGATCTGACGGAGCGCCGGCCGATCGCCGTCTCCCTGTGCGCCGAGGGCAGCCGCGTCTCCCTCGGCCGTCGCACGCACACCGTCGAGGCCGGTGACGCCGGTCCGCTGGCGGTCACGCGCATCGACCTCACGCTCGGTGAAGCGCGGGCCGCCGCGTCCGCCTCGCGCGCGGTGGAGGTCGTCTCGGGCAGCGGCGACCGGCGGACCCTCCGGGTGGGCGCGGGCGACGCCTCGTACCTGCAGCTCCACGAGAACCACAACGCGGGCTGGAAGGCCACGCTCGACGGCGAGGAGCTGCGCCCGCTGCGGCTCGACGGCTGGCAGCAGGCCTGGCTCGTTCCCGCCGGTGAGGGCGGCACGGTGACGCTGCTGTACGAGCCGTCCCGCGTGTACGAGGCCGGGCTGATCGCCGCCGGGGCGCTGCTGGTGGTGCTCGCCGGGCTCGCGTTCGTCGGCCGCCGCCGGTCCGCCGCGACGGCCGCGGGCGCGGGCGCGGACGGGGCGTCGGGCGCGGACGGGCTGCCGCCAGCGCCGGGGCTGCTGCTCGGCACGGTCGCGCTGACGCTGGTGGGCGTGGTGATCGCGGGTCCCTTCGCGGTGGCCGTACCCGTGCTCGCGGCGATCGCCTGGTGGCGCCCGGCGCTGCTCGGCCCGATCGCCTTCACGGCGATGGCGGGTGCGGGAGTCGTCGCCGTCACCGGCAGCGGTGAGGCGGCCGCGCTGGGCCGGGGCGCGTACGGGCCCGCAGCCCAACTCCTGGCCTTGACGGCGCTGTTCGCGGCGCTCGTGACGGCGCGTCGTGAGCACGGCAGCCGGACGGGCGCGCACCGCGCCGGAGGCCGGGGCGCACCGGAGGGGGCTCCGGACGGACCGGAGGGGTCTCGGGACGGACCGCCCGGAGACCCCGGCGGCCCCGGCGGCCCTGGAGACCCCGGAGACCCCGGCGGCCCCGCCGGCCACTGGAGTCAGGGAGGGCCGCCGAGCGGCCACGCGGGGCGGACCGAGAAAAGGGGTGTCTGATGGCAACCGATCAGGGCGCGGCCGTCGCGCGCGCCGGGGCGGGGCGGGAGTTACGCCGCGTGCCGTTCGCCGTCGTGGACGAGATCGCCCGGCACTGCGCCGACGACCGTGAGCCGAACACGGTGCACATCGAGATCCATCTGCCGGGGCGGGTCCGGCCGGACCGGCTGCGCGAGGCGTTCGCGCGGGCACTCTCCCGGCATCCCCGGGTGCTGATGCGGGAGCGGGGGCGCGGACCGTTCGCACGGCGCTACGAGTGGGAGCTGACCGACGGTCCCGGGACCGCTGCGGTCTCCTTCCCACCCTGCGCGCCCGGCGCCCTCGCACGGGCCCGGCAGCGGGCCCTCACCGAGGCTCCGTCGCTGTTCTCCGCTCCACCTCTGCGCCTGGAGGTGGTCGAGGAGCCCGGTTCCGAGGGGTGCGTCCTGCTGTTCACGGTCCATCACACGGCGCTCGACGGTCCCGCCTGCCTGCGGATCGCCGCGACCGCCGCGGAGATCTACGGCGGACGCTCCGCCCCGCCCGTCCCTGCGCCGGTGCGCCCGCCCGCCGGACCGGCGCTTCCGCCAGGGGGTGCTCCGGCGGTGGCGCGGCCGGCTCGGGTCGCGGCGGGGAGCCCCGGGCCCACGCCCGGAAACGCGATGCTGGTCACCGAACTCCCGGTGCCCCGGCGGGAGCCGGGCACCCCGTACACCGTGAACGACCAGTTGATGGTGGCCACGGCGCTGACCGTCGCCGACTGGAACCGGCGGCAGGGCGCTCCGGACCGGCCGCTGCGCATCACCATGCCCGTCGACGACCGCACCCGTGGGCCCGAGATGCCGATCGGCAACGGCACCCGTCTGGTCGAGGTCGGATTCACGCCCGGCGAGACCGGCCCGGACGCCGACCTCGGCGCGCTGCTGCGCAGCACCGCGGAGCGCACGCGCGCCCTCAAGGCGCGCGACCGTCCCCAACTGGGGCGCGGTGCCGCGGTGCTGACCGCCCCGGTCCTGCCGGTCGCCGCCCGGGCGGCGCTGACGCGGGGGGTGCGGCGGCTCGCGGCGCCGTGGATATCCACGACCTTGCTCAGCAACATCGGACGGATCCCGTACCCCTTGGACTTCGGTCCCGCCGGCCGCGCGCACGCGGTCTGGTTCTCGGCGCCGGCCGGAATGCCGCGCGGGCTGACGTTCACGACGGCGTCCACCGGCGGCCGGCTGCACCTGGTGCTGCGCTGGTCCCGGACCCTGCTGGGCGAGGAGGACGGCGCCCGGCTGTGCGAGATGTTCGCCGGGCGGCTGGCGGCGACCGATGCGGAGGCGCTGTGAACAGGCACACCGTGGAAGCGGCCACGGCGGGAAGCGGCGTACGGGAAAGTGGGGAAGGCGGGGCGCCCGACGCTCGGGGGCCCGAGCCCTCGGCGACGGCATCCCTCGCCCCTGCCCCCGACGCGGCCGCTCGTCCCGACTCCGTTCCCGGGCTGCGGGACTTCTACGAGAACCCCGCCGTGCCCGTGGCGTCCGGTGACGCCAGGAGCCTGCGGCAGGCGCGGCTGCTGGCCGCCGCCCTCGGGGCGCCGGGCGCGCTCGTCGTCGACGTCGGCTGCGGGGACGGCACCGCGGCCGCGACCGCGGGGCCGATCCTCGCCGGGCACCGGATCGTGGGCGTCGACTGGTCGCAGGACGCGCTGCGCCGCGCCCGGCCGCGACTCGCCCATGTGGTGCGCGGCGAACTGGACCACGGCGGGCTGCCGTTCGCGGACGGGTGCGCGGACGCGGTCCTGTTCAGCGAGGTGGTCGAGCATCTCGTCGACCCCGACCGGGCTCTGGACGAACTGCGGCGCATCCTGCGGCCGGGAGGTCATCTGATGCTCTCCACCCCGAACCTCGCCGCCTGGTACAACCGCGGGCTGCTGCTCGCCGGCTGGCAGCCGGTGTTCTCCGAGGTGAGTCTGCGCGGCATCCACGGCCGGCCGGGTTCCGAAGTGGTCGGCCACCTGAGGCTGTTCACGGCGCGTGCGCTGCGCTCGTTCCTGCTGTCGGCCGGATTCGAGGACGTACGGATCACCGGGGCGCCGTTCCACGGGGTGCCGCGGGGGCTGCGTCTGATCGACCGGGCCGCGTGCGCCGTGCCGTCGGCGGCGTCCATTCTGCTGGCGCACGCCCGGCGGAGGTAGCGGGATGTGGTGGGGTGTGGGCGCGGCGCTGCTGGCCAACGTCCTCTACAGCGTGGGCTTCGTCCTGGAGAAGCGGGCCCTCGGCTCGCTGCCCGCGCTCTCCGCCGGGCGGCCGCTGCGCGTGGTCGGGGTGCTGGTGACCAGCCCGCTGTGGATGGCCGGTTCCCTCGCGCTCGCCGCCGGTTTCGTCGCCCAGCTGATCGTCTACCGGGCGCTGCCGATCGCCGCCGCGCAGGGCCTCTTCGTCTCGGGCCTCGTCCTGCTCCTCCTGCTGTCGTCGGCGGTGCTCGGCGAACAGCCCTCGGGCCGGGAACGCCATGCGCTCGGGGCGGTGCTCGTCGCGCTGCTCATGGTCGTGGCGTCGGTCCGCGAGGGCGACGACGTGGTGGGCACGGGTGCGCCGTGGGCCCTGGTGCTCGTCGTCTGTGTGCCGACGCTCGCGGCCGGACTGCTGCTGTACGGGCAGGTCGAGCGGCGCGCACGCAGACGCCATCGGGTGCCGACCAGCGGCATCGGCTACGGCGTGGCCGTGGGCCTGCTCTACGGCGTCAGCTCGCTGGCCATCAAGGGAGCGTCGGGCCGCCTCACCGCCGAGAGCGCGAGCGCGGCGGTGAGGGCGCTGTTCGGCTCCCCGTACCCGTATCTGCTGCTGTTCACGGCCGGGGCCGGGCTCGTCATGTCCCAGGCGGCGCTGCAAAGGTGCCGTGCCTCCTTGATCGTGCCCGTCTGCACGACGGTGACGTGCCTGTTCACGGCGGTGGTGGGGACGCTGACGTTCGGCGAGAGGCTCCCGGACGATCCGCTGCTGCTGACCCTGCGCGTCGCCGGCACGGCGCTGGCCCTGTCCGTCCTGCTGGTCATGCCGCGCCACGACCCGCGGACCTGACGTACCGCCCGAAGCCCACCACCACCGAGGGGATTTCCATGAACTCCGACGACCCGCTGCTGCGCATCCTGGCCTGCCCGCTCGACAAGGGGCCACTGACGCTGCCGGACGGCCAGGACGTGCTCTACAACCCGCGGCTGCACCTGAGCTACCCGATCGTGGACGGCATTCCGCAGCTCCTCCCCTCCTCGGGCAGCCGGGTCTCCCCCGAGGAGCACGAGCGGTACGTGAGCCCGTCGGACTAGCCCCAGCGGTCGACGGGCGTGTGTCAGTGTCCGGTGCCAGGCTGAGGTCGTACGCGATCTCCGAAAGGCAATCACCATGATCACCACTGACTTCGTCCCTGGCTCCCCCTGTTGGCTCGACCTCGGCGCCCCCGACGTCCGGGCCGCCGCGGCCTTCTACGGCGCCGTGCTCGGATGGGAGTACGAGTCCATGGGCGAGGGGGAGGACATGGAAGGCGGGATGTTCCGGATGGACGGCAAGACCGTCGCCGGGCTCGGCAAGCTCACCGAGAAGGGCGCACGCTCGGCCTGGATGATCTACTACTGCGTCACCGACGCCGACGCCACCACCCAGGCGGTGGAGCGCGCGGGCGGCACGGTGCGGGTGCCTCCGATGGATCTCGACGAGTGGGGTCGGATGGCGCAGTACAGCGACCCCCTGGGGGGACAGTTCGCCGTCTGGCAGCCGGGCACGAACAAGGGCGTCGAGCTGGTGGACGAGTCGGGCTCACTGTCCTGGACCGAGCTGTACACGAGCGACGCCGCGGCCGCCAAGGAGTTCTACGGCGGCGTCTTCGGCTGGCGGTTCAGCGACATGGAGCTGCCCGGCGGCGGGGGCACGTACTCCCTCATCACTCCCGCCGGACTTCCCGAGGAGCGCATGCACGGCGGTCTCATGGAGCTCCGCGAGGAGGACCTCGCCCTGACGAACGGGCGGCCGTACTGGCACCCGGTCTTCAACGTCCCCGACTGCGACGCCGCGGTCGCCAAGGTCACCGAGAACGGCGGCAGCGTGCAGATGGGGCCGGAGGACGCGGAAGGTGTCGGCCGGCTCGCCGTCTGCGTCGACCCGTCGAACGCCGACTTCGTGGTCCTCACGCCGGTCAGCGGCTGAGCCCGGACACGCTTCTTCGGCAGGCGTACGCGAGCGGCAGCGCACGGCGGAGCGTCAGGCGACCGCGCTCAGGGTGTCCGCGAGCCGGCGGCGAGCCGCGCGGGCCGCGGGAAGGGCCGTCAGGGCGATCGCGCCGAGGACGGCGGCCGCGCTCATGGCGGCGAGGTGCACGGCGGGCGGGGCCTGGGCGATGCCGGAGCCGATGCCGGTGGTGTGGGCCTCGTGGTCGATCAGCCAGTGGGCGAAGGGGACGCCGAGGGTCGTCGCGGCGAGGGCGGCGGCGAGCGCGGTGCAGCCGATGGCCGTCACCGTGACGGCGGTGATCTGGCGCGGGGAGAGGCCGATGGCCTTCAGGGCCAGCAGGTCGCGTTCGCCGTCGCGGATGCTGCCGCCGATCGCCGTGGACAGTTCGGTCAGGCCGATCAGGGCGAGGACGGTGATCAGGCCGACGACGAGACCGCGCAGGGCGGAGAGCCGGTCGGCGGGCGTGGCGACCTCGTGGATGTCGAGGTGTCCCCTGGATGCCTCGGCGAGTTCGGCGCGGACGGCGCGGGGGTCGGCGCCGGGTTCGAGGCGGAGCTGGTAGAGGGTGGGGCTGAGGACGGGGTCGTTCTCGCGCAGGGTGTCGAGCGAGGTGGAGATGACCCTGCCGCCGTTCTCCGGTTCGATGCTGCGGCCCACCAGGTGCAGCACCTGCGGGTGGCCGCCGACGGTGACGCGGACCCAGTCGCCGACGCGTACGTCGAGCAGGTCGAGCAGGCCCTGGCCGGCGACGGCCTCGTCGGGGCCGTGGACGGGGCGGCCCTCGGCGATCGTGTACGGGTAGGGCTCGTCGCGGGTGCCGAGGCCGCGCAGCGCGATGGTGCCGGTCTGGCCGGGGACCAGGGCGGCGACCTCCAGGCCGGGGTGGGCGGCGGTGATCTTGTCGTTGGCCTTCAGCAGCGCGGTGGCCTCGTGGTCGGTGAGGATCGCGTCGGGGCGGGCGGTGAGCGCGGCGGCGTGGCCGAGCTGCTCGGGGCGGCTGTCGAAGCGCTCGATGGTGGTCCAGGCGCTGAGCGCGACGGTGATCAGCAGCAGCGGCAGGGCGAGGCGGACGATGGTGGCCGGGGCGCGCCGGCCTCGGCCGAAGGCCCGGTGCCAGCCGAGGACCAGGGTGGCCGGCACGCGCAGTCCGAGCGCGCCTCGGGCCGCACGGGACAGCCCACCCCCTCCCGGTGCCACGGCGGGCACGACGGGTACGGGCTCCACGCGCCCGGCCCGCCACGCGGCGAGGCAGGTGGCCGCGCCGATGAACAGCACCGCCGCGACGGGCACCGCGAGCAGCGCCGCCGTGTGGCCCTGGAGCCCCTGCCAGACACCGACGGCGTCGCCGAGCCGGCCGGGCAGGCGGTCGCCGAGCGTCTGGACGGCCGTCGTGGCGAGGGTCGCGCCGAGTACGGCGAAGGCGAGGTGCTGGACGAGGAAGACCCGTACGACCTGGCCGGGCGTGAAGCCGATGGCCTTGAGGACGGAGATGTCCCGCAGGTGGCCGCGCACGCGGGTGCTGATGGCGCCGAACACCGCGAGGGCGGCGGCGATCAGCGCGCCGAGCCCGAACAGGGCGAGGACCTGGCCGAGCAGTTTGGTGTCGCCTTGGGCCTCGGCGCGGGCCTGCTGCCACGCGGAGACGTCGGTGACGGCGCCGGCGCCGAGCGTGGTGACGGCGCGCTGGACGGCGTAGTCGGTGTCGTCCGGGTCGGTGAGGCGCAGTCCGACGACCTGGCCGCCGCCGCGTTCGTCCGGCACCGTGCGCGGCAGGGCCCAGACGGTGCCCGCCCGCTCGCCGGGGCGGTAGCGGGGCTCCGCGCTGTCGGCGACGCCGAGGACGGTCAGGGCGCGGCCGGTCGGCAGGGTCAGGCGGTCGCCCGGTTCGGCCCACAGGGCGCGGGCGAGGCTGGATTCCAGGACGACGCCGTCGGGGACGGCGTCGTCGAGCCAGCGGCCCGATGTCAGCAGGGGCCGGCCGGTGGCCGGGGGCTCGGCGCCGGTGGCGCGCAGTTCCACGCGGGCGCGCGCGCCGCGTGAGGCGACGGTGTCGGTCGCGGTGCGGTAGGGGCCGGAGAGCTGCTCGACGCCGTCCAGGGCCGCGAGGGCGCCGGTGTCGGCGGCGGGGCCGGTGTGGATCCACACGTGTGCGCCGCGCGACTGGGTGAAGACCCGTTGCCAGGGGTTGGTGGCGTAGCCGAAGAGCGCCGTGGCCAGCAGCAGCGAGGCGACGATCCCGGCGGTGGCGGCGACCATGAACAGCGCCTCGCCCCGGTGGGTGCGCAGATCGGCGTGCGCCCAGCGCAGCATGGCCCGCACGGGTCAGTCCTTCAGTTCCAGTACGCCGGCGAGGCCGGTGCCGCGCGGCGGCGTGCCGCCCAGTTCGGCGTCGTCGGCTATGCGGCCGTCAAAGAAGCTGATCACCCGGTCCGCGGCGCTGGCGAGCCGTGCGTCGTGGGTGACGAGCACGATGGTCTGGCCGCCTTGGTGGAAGCGGGCGAGCTGCCGCATCACTTCGCGGGTGCCCTTGCTGTCGAGGCTGCCGGCCGGTTCGTCGGCGAGGAGCAGCCGCGGCTGGTTGACCAGGGCGCGGGCGAGTGCGACGCGCTGCTGTTCGCCGCCGGACAGCTCGCCGGGCATGCTGCGGCCCTTGCCGTCGAGGCCCAGCTCTGCGAGGAGCTTCTCGCGTTCGGCGCGGGCCCGCTTGGCGGGGGTGCCGGCCAGCAGGGCGGGCAGTTCGACGTTGTCGGCGACCGTGAGGTTGGAGACGAGGTTGAAGAACTGGAAGACGATGCCGATGCGGCGGCGCCGTTCCACCGCCCAGCGTGCCTCGGTCCAGCCGTCGGTGCTCTCCCCGTCCAGCCGGAGCGAGCCGCTGTCGGGGCGCTGGAGGCCGCCGAGCAGATGCAGCAGGGTGGACTTGCCGGCGCCGGAGGGGCCGGTGACGGCGACGAATTCGCCGCGCCGCACGGTCAGGTCGACGCCGCGCACGGCGTGGGCGGGAGCGCCCTCGCCGTGGTGGGTCTTGACGATGCCCTCGGCGTGCAGCAGCGGCACGGGTATGGCGGAGTCCGTCATCGCAGCTCCTCCAGCTCCTCCTGGCAGCGCTCCAGCCAGTCCAGATCGGCCTGGAGGTGCAGCATGGCGCCCTCGATCAGCAGGTGGGCGATGCGGTTGTCCCGGTCTTCGGTGGCGGCCAGCTTGGACAGGTTGCGCATGGTGGTGAGGTACTCGCGTCGCTGCTTGTTGATGAGGGCGATCTGGTCGGCGAGGCCGGTGCGCGGGGCGAGGGCGAGCTTCATGAAGAACTCGTCCCGGACCCTCGGTTCGCTCGCCGTCTCGTCGAACCAGGCGCGCAGTGCTTCCTGCCCGGCGTCGGTGAGGCGGTAGATCTTCTTGTTGGGGCGGCTCTCCTGGGCGATCTCCTCGCCCTCGATCAGCCCGGACTTCTCCAGCCGTCCGAGCGTGACATAGATCTGGCCGACGTTGGTGGGAGGGTACGCGGCGCCCAGCAGTTGCTCAAGGTCCTGCTTGAGCTCGTAGCCGTGGGCGGGGCCCCTGGCCAGGAGGGCGAGGAGGGAAAGGCGCACCCGTGCTGTCCTCCCTTGGCGTGCTCCCGGTGTGATGTGGGCTCTAGTATCGCCCATGCCTAACGGGTATACATGCCCTGTTGCCGGACGAAGGTGTACGGCGCGGTGCTCTGGGAGGAACCTATGCGGTGGATACGGGCCGCGGGTAGGGGTCTCCTGGCTCTCGCCGTCGTGCTGACGGGTTACGTCGCCTCCGGCGCCCCGTCGGGCGGCGCGCAGCGCGAGGGCGGGCGCGGTCCCATGACGCTGGCCACGGCCGGTGATCTCACCGGCTATCTCGGCCCGGTCCTGGACGGCTGGAACCGCGCGCATCCGGCGGAGAAGGTCACCCTGGTCGAGCTGCCGGACTCGGCCGACGAGACCCGGGCTCAGATGATCACGGATCTGAGGTCGGGCGAGGGCAGGTTCGATCTGCTCAACATCGATGTGGCGTGGACGTCGGAGTTCGCCGCGGCGGGGTGGATCGCGCCGCTGGAGCGCGGCCGGTTCCCGCTGGAGAGCTTCCTGCCGCCGGTGGTGGACACCGCGACGTACGACGGGCAGCTGTACGCCGTCCCGTATGTGACGAATGCCGGGATGCTCTTCTACCGCAAGGACGTCCTCGACCGCGAGGGGCAGCGCCCGCCGCGGACCTGGGCGGAGCTGGAGCGGCAGGCCCGCACCCTCGCCCCGAAGTACGGCCTGGACGGGTACGCGGGCCAGTTCCTGCCGTACGAGGGGCTGACGGTCAACGCCGCCGAGGCGGTGTACTCGGCGGGCGGGACGATCCTCGGCGACGAGGGCGAGCGGGTCACGGTCGACTCGGCGGCCGCTCGCGAGGGGCTGGGGTTCCTCGCCCGCGGTGTGCGGGACGGCTGGATACCGAAGGAAGCCCTGACGTACAAGGAGGAGGAGTCCCGGCAGGCGTTCCAGGACGGCCGGCTGCTCTTCCTGCGCAACTGGCCGTACGCGTACGCCGGCGCCTCCGGCGCGCAGTCGAGCGTCGCGGGGAAGTTCGGCGCCGTGCCGCTGCCGGGCCGTGGAGGGCCGGGCGCGAGTGTGCTGGGCGGCTCCAATCTGGCCGTGAGCAGCCACGCCCGGCACCCCGAGTCGGCGCGCGACCTGATCGCGTACCTCACGAGCGAGCGGGTGCAGCGCCGCGTCCTGAGCGAGGGCGCCCTGCCGCCGGTACGGGCCGCGCTGTACGAGGATCCGGCGCTGGTGGCGCGCTTCCCGTATCTGCCCGCGCTGCGGGCGAGTGTGCTCGCGGCCGCGCCGCGCCCCAAGAGCCCGCACTACGAGCAGGTGAGCCTCGCCGTGCAGGCCGTGGCGCATGACGCGATGGCGCAGCACCAGACGCCCGAGGCGGCCGTGCGCCGGCTCGCGGACGAGCTCGCGGCCATCGCCCGTCGCCGCTGACGCCCCCCTCATCGCTTCTTCACCTCGGGACTCCCTACTTACCTGTTAGGTATCAGCATGCGGACCCGCATGCCCTGACGACCGAGACAAAGCGGGACATATAACCCCAACCAGCGTCGATTTTCGGCAGCTTCGTTGACACCCTCTCGTCACGCCTACTTAACATGCATGCATAACCGCTACCCGTTCTGGGTGGCGCGCACCCCTCCACGCAGAAATACAGGTCAACGGGTGATGCACACAGCCCCAAGCCGCCGTCACTGGTGGCGCGACGCGGTGATCTACCAGGTGTACGTCCGCAGCTTCCTGGACAGCACCGGCGACGGGATCGGCGACCTCGCCGGAGTCCGGGCCGGCCTGCCGTACCTGAAGAAGCTCGGGGTCGACGGCATCTGGCTGAGCCCCTTCTACCCGTCGCCGCAGCACGACCACGGGTACGACGTCGCCGACTACTGCGACGTGGACCCCGTATTCGGCGACCTCGCCGAGTTCGGCCTGCTGGTCGCCGACGCCCACCGGCTGGGCATCAAGGTGCTGCTGGACGTCGTCCCCAACCACTGCTCCAGCGAACACGCCTGGTTCCGCGAGGCCCTGGCCGCCGGCCCCGGCAGCGAGGCCCGCGCCCGCTTCCACTTCGCCGAGGGCCGTGGCCCCGACGGCGACATGCCGCCCAACAACTGGCACGCCATGTTCGGCGGCCCGGCCTGGAGCCGGGTCACCGAGCCGGGCGGGACCCCCGGCCAGTGGTACCTGCACATGTTCACCCCCGAGCAGCCGGACCTGAACTGGCGCAACCCCGAGGTCGGCGCCCACTTCGACCACGTCCTGCGCTTCTGGCTCGACCGGGGCGTCGACGGCTTCCGCATCGACGTGGCGGCCGGGCTGTTCAAGCACCCCGACCTGCCCGACTCCCCCGACCCGGAGGCCGACGCCCGCACCCGCGACTCGGTCAACCCGCTCGCCTGGAACCAGCCCGAGGTGCACGACGTGTGGCGCCACTGGCGGTCGGTGTGCGAGGAGTACACGGCCCGGGACGGGCGCGAGCGGCTGCTTGTCGGCGAGGTGTCGGTGCCGACCGCCCGCGAGCACGCCACGTACGTCCGCCCCGACGAGCTGCACCAGGCGTTCTTCTTCGACCTGCTGGGCGCGCCCTGGGACGCCGACGCCTTCCGCAAGGTGATCGACGAGGCGATGCGCGACATCGCGGGCACCGGCTCCACCGTGACCTGGGTGCTCAACAACCACGACCAGGTGCGCACGGTGACCCGGTACGGGGAGTCCGGCACCGAGGGCAGCGGGCTCGGGGCCGCCCGGGCGCGGGCCGCCGCCCTGCTGATGCTGGCCCTGCCCGGCGCCGCGTACATCTACCAGGGCGAGGAGCTGGGCCTGCCGGAGGTCGTGGACCTGCCGGACGAAGTGCTCACCGACCCGATATTCCGGCGCACCGGCAGCCGGGCCCGGATCCGCGACGGCTGCCGCGTGCCGCTGCCGTGGTCGGGGCACGCCTCCCCGTTCGGCTTCAGCACCGGGGCGGAGAGCGCCAAGCCGTGGCTTCCGCAGCCCGGCTGGTTCGCCGAGCACGCCACCGACCGGGCGCTGGCCGACACCCGCTCGTTCTGGCACCTGTACCGCGAGGGCCTGCAGCTGCGGCACGGACTGCCGCAGCTGGGCGAGGGCACCTTGCGCTGGCTGGACGCGCCGCCCGGCGTGCTGGCCTTCCTGCGCGGCGACGGCCTCGTCTGCGCCGTCAATTTCGGCACCGCTCCGGTGCCCGCCCCGGTCTCCGGCGCCCCGCTGCTGTCCAGCGGACCGTGCCCGACCGGCGCACTGCCCGGGTCCACCGCCGCCTGGTGGATCACTGACGACACCACCCTGGAGGTACTGCGATGACCATGCGACGACGGATGACGATGGCCTGCTGCTCCGCGCTCACCCTGGCGCTCGGCGCGACCGCGTGCGGCGGCGGAGGCGGCCCGGTGAGCGCCGGCGGCGGCAGCAAGGAGCTGTCCGGCAAGACCCTCAACGTGGCCGGTGTCTGGTCGGGCGCCGAGCAGAAGAACTTCCAGAAGGTGCTGGACGCCTTCGCCGAGAAGACCGGCGCCACAACCCAGTTCGTGTCCACCGGCGACAATGTCTCCACCGTCGTCGGCAGCAAGATCGAGGGCGGCAACGCCCCCGACGTGGTGATGGTCCCGCAGGTCGGCGTGCTGCAGCAGTTCGCGCGGAAGAAGTGGCTCAAGCCGCTGTCGGAGACCGCGAAGAAGTCCGTCGACGCCAACTTCGCGCCGGTGTGGAAGAACTACGGCTCCGTCGACGGCACCCTGTACGGCCTGTACTTCAAGGCCGCTCACAAGTCGACCGTCTGGTACAGCCCGGAGGCGTTCGACCAGGCGGGCGTGAAGCCGCCCAAGACGTACGAGGAGATGCTCACGAGCGGGCAGGCGATCTCCGACTCGGGCCTGCCGGCCTTCGCGGTCGCCGGCGAGGACGGCTGGACGCTCACCGACTGGTTCGAGAACATCTACCTCTCCCAGGCCGGCCCCGAGAAGTACGACCAGCTCGCCCGGCACGAGATCGCGTGGACCGACCCGAGCGTGGTGAAGGCGCTGACCACCCTCGGCGCGCTCTTCTCCGACAAGAAGCTGATCGCGGGCGGCCAGAAGGGCGCGCTCGGCACCGACTTCCCCGGCTCCGTCGAGAAGGTCTTCGGCCCGAAGCCCGAGGCAGGGATGGTGTACGAGGGCGACTTCGTCGCCGGCATCGCCAAGGACCAGTTCGGCAGGAAGATCGGCGAGGACGCCACCTTCTTCCCCTTCCCGGCGGTCGCGGGCGGCAAGGCTCCGGTGGTCAGCGGCGGTGACGCGGCCGTCGTCCTGAAGGACGGCAAGAACCAGGAGGCCGCGACGGCGTTCCTGGAGTACCTCGCGACGCCGGAGGCCGCGGCCGTGTGGGCCGGGGCGGGCGGCTTCCTGTCGCCGAACAAGAAGCTCGATCTCGCCTCCTACGGCGACGACACGCTGCGCGAGACGGCCAAGTCGCTGATAGACGCCGGGGATTCGGTGCGCTTCGACATGTCGGACCAGGCTCCGGCGGCGTTCGGCGGCACCAAGGGCGTGGGCGAGTGGAAGATCCTCCAGGACTTCCTGCGCGACCCGTCGAACCCGGCCGCCACGGCCGCGGCGCTGGAGGGCGCGGCGGCCAAGGCGTACAAGGGCTGAGGCGGCCGTCATGACCACAGTCACCGCTCCCTCCCCGCCTCGGCCCGATGCGGCCGCGGCGGGCCGACGGGAGATGAACCCGCGGGTCCGGGCCCGGCGCCGGCGGCGGATCATCGCCGGGGCGTTCGTGCTGCCGGCGCTGCTGCTGCTCGGCGCGCTGGTCGTCTACCCGGTGCTGTTCTCCGTGGGCCGCAGCTTCTTCGACGCGGCGGGCTCACGGTTCGTCGGCGGGGACAACTACGCGGAGATCTTCCGCGACCCGGCCACTCTGACCGCCGTCCGCAACAGCGCCATCTGGGTGGTCGTCACGCCGACGCTGCTCACCGGACTCGGGCTGATCCTCGCGGTGCTGGTGGAGAAGGTCCGCTGGGCGACCGCGTTCAAGCTGCTGCTGTTCATGCCGATGGCCGTCTCCTTCCTGGCGGCGGGCATCATCTTCCGCCTCGCCTACGAGGAGGATCCGGACAAGGGCGTGCTGAACGCGGCGGTGGTCGGTGTGCACGAGGTGTTCCAGGACTCCTCGTCGTACCCGACGGCCCGGGCCCGCGAGGGTCAGGGGCTCGACAGGCGCCCGGACGGCTCGTACGGGACGGCCCACACGGTCTCCCCGGGGCAGAGCGTCGCCCTCGGCCTGGTCGGCGTACCGCCCAAGGAGCTGCCCGCCGACGCGAAGCCGGCGGTGGCCGGCAAGGCCGGTCCGAAGGACGTGGCCGGCGCCGTGTTCCTGGACTTCACGCCCGGTGGCGGGGGGCGGCCGGGCGCGATCGACGCCGCGGAGCGGGGACTGCCCGGCATGACGGTGGAGGCGGTGCGCGACGGGAGGACGGTCGCCACCGCGACCACGGCGGCCGATGGATCGTTCCGCTTCACCGGCCTCGGGGCGGGCGCGTACACGGTCCGGCTGCCCGCGGAGAACTTCGCGCCGCCTTACGAGGGTGTCTCCTGGCTCGGCCCCGCCCTGGTCACGCCCGCGATCATCGGCGCGTACCTGTGGATCTGGACGGGCTTCGCGATGGTGCTCATCGGCGCCGGTCTGTCGTCCCTGCCGCGCGACGCGCTGGAGGCGGCGCGGATGGACGGGGCGAACGAGTGGCAGGTCTTCCGCCGGATCACCGTGCCGCTGCTCGCACCCGTGCTGACCGTCGTCTTCGTGACGCTGGTGATCAATGTGATGAAGGTCTTCGACCTCATCTACATCATCGCGCCGGGGCCCGTACAGGAGGACGCCACCGTACTGGCCACGCAGATGTGGCTGGTGTCCTTCGGCGGCGGCAACAATCAGGGGCTCGGCAGCGCGCTCGGTGTGCTGCTCCTGCTCCTGGTGATCCCCGCGATGGTGTTCAACGTCCGCCGCTTCCGCAGGAGTCAGTCATGAGTGCGACCGCGACGATGCCGGGCGGCCGGCTGCGCCGCTGGCTGGGCAACGGCCTGGTGCAGGCGTTCCTGGCCGTGGTCGGCCTGGTCTGGGTGACCCCGGTCGCCGGACTGCTGCTGTCCTCGCTGCGCTCGGCGAGCGACAACGCGGCGAGCGGCTGGTGGACGGCGCTGGCCGGTCCTGGCCAGCTGTCCCTGGACAACTACACCGCCCTGCTGGGCAACGCGGGCATCACCCGGGCCTTCTGGAACACGGTGCTGATCTCGGTGCCGACGACCGTCCTGGTCGTCGTCGTCGCGGCGCTCGCCGGATACGCCTTCGCCTGGCTGGAGTTCCCCGGCCGGGACTGGATCTTCCTGGGCGTGGTGGCACTCCTTGTCGTGCCGGTGCAGGTGGGTCTGCTGCCGGTGGCGAAGCTGTTCGGGCAGCTGGGGCTGTTCGGCACGATCCCGGGCGTGGTGCTCTTCCACGTCGCCTACGGGCTGCCGTTCGCGGTGTTCCTGCTGCGCAACTACTTCGCCGACATCCCGCGCGAGATGCTGGAGGCGGCGCGGATGGACGGCGGCGGCGAATGGCGGATCTTCACGCGGCTGGTGCTGCCGGTGGGCCGCCCGGCGATCGCCAGTCTGGCGATCTTCCAGTTCCTCTGGGTGTGGAACGACATGCTGGTGGCGCTGCTCTTCGCGGACAGCTCATCGCAGCCGCTGACGGTGGAACTGCAGTCGCAGGTACGGCAGTTCGGCAGCAACATCGACGTCCTGGCGCCGGGCGCCTTCCTCTCCCTGATCGTGCCGGTGGTGGTCTTCTTCGCCTTCCAGCGTCACTTCGTGCAGGGGGTGATGGCGGGTTCGGTGAAGTGACCACCCGGGTGGGGGCCTCTCGCGCACGCCGGCGAGGGGCCCCTGCCCGTGCCCCTGCCCGTGCGGACGATCGCGGTCAGCGGCGGTACTCGTACCGGTGGAGACGGGAGCGGGCGTCGGGTTCGGTGGTGCCGAGGCCTTCGGCGATCCGCCGCCAGGGAATCCTGTCGCCGTGCACGGCGAGGAACGCCGCCGACGGGCCGACCGAGGCAGCGATCGACTCCAGCTCGTTCACGGCCTTCAGCGCGGCCAGCGGAGCGTCGTCGACCAGACCTTCCAGCCGCTGCCGCAGCCGGTGCAGCAGGTCGCTGACCTCGGCCGGCAGCGGTACGGTCCGCGCCTCGACGTCATCGAGATGCGCCTCCCAGTCCCCTGCGGGCGCGGAGGTGTCGTAGTCGTGCGGTTCGCGGCGCTGGACCTGGTCCCAGTCGAGCGGGTACGAAATGTCCGCGCGCCAGCCGCACGAACATCTCGCCCTCATCCGCGCGGCCAACGGCGCACCGAAGGTGCCGTCGTAGACCCACCAGTCCGTCGACTCGTGGAAGCTGCCGCTGCTGCCCGTGTCGAAGTACACCGGTCCCGGCTCGCTGCCGTCGGCCAGCAGCACACCGACCTCCCCCTCGTGCGCGGTGTACCCCTCCCGCTGCCACGCCATGGCCCCTCCCCATCCCTCGCCACGGGACGCTCGCGACGCCCCCTGCTGCGGCCACGATGCGGCACCCGGGCCTTCGGCGTCAGGGGAACCGGCGAGAACCACCCTCGGGCGCGATCGCCACAGGCATATGACTGTGGCTTTTTCGTGCACGACCCTGTTGTGACCACCCCGGCCGGTGGCAGTGTGTCGGTACGCGGTCCTCGCCGTGTCCCCCGAGGGGGATCGCGCCTGGCCCCGCCCGCGGGCAGCGAGTGGGCGGGGCCGCGCCGCCCCTTCCCGTCTCCCCGCGGGAAGGGTCCAGGCGCCCAGGCACAGCTACTGATGGCCTCGGTCGTCAGGCGCGGCAGCGCAGCATCTCCAGCGGGGGATTGGCGTGGAAGTCCGCCCAGAAGTCCGCACCGAACGCGCGCACGCCGGCCTCCGCCACCGTCAGCGGGACCCAGGTCACCTCGCTGAAGCCGGCCGCCCGCAGACACTGCTCGTAGACCTCGCGGCGGGGGCGGTTGGCGACGAACGAGACCGGCGGGTCGAGCAGCGCCGTGATCCGGACCTGCGGCCCGGTCTCGGCCTCCTCGCCGGTGAGCTCGCTGCGGAAGCCGTACTTCTCCGGGGACGGCCCGTCGAAGCGGAAGTCGGGCGACTGGTTGAGCACGAAGAACTCACCGCCGGGCTTCAGGCTCCGGTGCGCGTTGCGGCACATCCGCTCCGTGGTGGCGATGTCCTCCGCGTAGCTGAGCAGCTGGACCGCGAGGCCGACGTCGAAGCGCTGCTCGAGGGGCCGCAGTTCGGACACATCGCCCACCTCGTAGCGCACACCGAGCGGATCGCGCTCCTCCAACGCCTGTGCCACGGCGACCATTTCACCGGAGATGTCGATTCCGAGCACGTCCGTGGCGCCGCGCCGCTTGAACTCCCTGCTGTAGAAGCCGGTACCGGAGGCCAGGTCGAGGACCGCCTTGCCGCGCACGTCCCCGACCATGGCCAGGAACCCGGGCACCACCGCGTACTGCTCCAGCGGCAGAGCCTTGAACCCCTCGTACGCCTCACCGATCTCGTCGTACTGCTGCACGCTCATCGTGCTGTCCTTCCCCGTGCTTCGCCATGTCCGTCCTGGGCCACGGCCTCCCCCGTCCCTGGGGCACGCCGGGCCCTCTGGCCGGCAGTCTCTACGGCCCCTGACAGACCGTCGTACTGGCGGAAGCCACAAAGATCCGGACGCCGTCCCGGCCTCCCGTACAGGCGGGCGTACGGCTTCGCGCGGGAGAGGGACACCCTGACGCCCCACGAGAACACGTCGTGGCGCCCTCCTGCACAGGCGCGCCCTGCTCGGCGGTAGGAGGCGCCGCCATGCTTGCCGGCTTGGCGGCGCGTCCAGGACACCCCGTACCCTCGGGTCGGCAAGGAATGAGAGTGCGGGTCGGACGGCGTGTCAGTGGGTGGCCTGCCGCAGGACCGGCCGCGCACGAGCAGCAGGGAAGCGACGATGACCGATCCGTCCAGGCAGGAGGCGGAGTCCACGGATTCCAGCGCGGGTGAACAGTCCCGGGCGGCGACGATACGTGTGTTCATCGCCCTCGCCCCGCCCGACGAGGCGAAGGACGAGCTGGCGCGAGCGCTGAGGCCCGCGTACGAGGCGTACCCGGGCATGCGGTGGAACCGCATCGAGGACTGGCACATCACCCTGGCGTTCCTCGGGGAGCTCCCTGTCACGGCGGTGCCTTCGCTGCGGCCGGCCCTCGCGCACCTGGCGGCGACGCGCCCACCGCTGGAGCTGGCGCTGCGCGGCAGCGGGCATTTCGACGAGCGGGTGCTGTGGAGCGGGATCGGCGGGGACCTGGAAGGACTGCACCGGCTCGCCACCGAGGTGCGTGCCGTGGTCGAGGAGTGCGGTGTCCCGTTCGCGGGCCGGCCCCTGCGGCCGCACCTCACTCTGGCCCGCGCTCGCCGCGACGACACGTCGAGCGTGGTGGCGACGGCCGCCGGTCTGGCCGGGTTCACCGGCCGATCGTGGCGCGCGGCGCGCCTGCATCTGGTCGGCAGCGACTTCGGCCGCGGTCCGGGGCCGATCCGCTACCGCGACATCGCGTCATGGGCTTTCGAAGGGCGCTGACGGCACGTCGTGCGCGCATACGCGCGCGTCGTCACGAGTCCTGGATACGCCGGAAGGGGTGCTCGGCCTCCAGCGCGAACGCGACCTCCAGCAGCGTCCGTTCACTGCCGGGGCGTCCGGAGAACATGACGCCGATGGGCAGCCCGTCCTCGGTCGGGCTCGGGGCGGGGACCGAGATCGACGGTGTGCCGACGACGTTGTTGAGGGGCGTGAACGCGACGTACGCGAGGATCCGCTCGATCAACGTCGGGTAGGGAACGGTGGGGCTGAGGTGACCGATCGGGGGCGTGGTGTGGGCGAGTACGGGAGAGAGGACGAGGTCGAGCCCGCGGAACGCAGCCGCGTACGCCTCCCTCGTACGCTTGAGCCGCCGCAGGACGCCCGGAGTGCGCCGCCAGTTGTCGAGGTACGCATCGCGCAGCCCCCGGCTGAGGCCGTCCATGCGGCGCCGGTCGAAGTCCGCGCCGAGGGTCCTGCCCGTGACCCCGAGAAGGAACGACAGCAGCCCCCAGTAGGTGAGGAAGTCGTCGGTGAAGCGGGGGTCGACGGCCAACTCCACGGGCTCCACGGTGTGGCCGAGCCGTTCGAGCGTGGCCACGGTCTCCGTGACGGCCGCCCGGGTGGCGGCGTCGGCGTGGACACCGTTCGGCGAGTCCAGCAGGAACCCGATGCGCAGCCGCCGCTCCGAGGGGCCTTCGACCAGACCCACGGGCGGCAGCTTCGGGTTGCGCCAGTACGTCTCGGCGGCGGCGAGGAACGCGGCGGTGTCCCGTACGGAGCGGCTCACGACGCCGTCGGAGACGATGTCGAGCGGAAGTTGACGGCTCTGGGCGTTCGCCACGACCCGTCCATGGGTCGGCTTGAGACCGACGAGTCCGCAGCAGGCGGCGGGGATGCGGATCGAGCCACCGCCGTCGTTGGCGTGCGCGATCGGCACCGCCCCGGCGGCGACGAGCGCCGCGCTGCCGCCCGACGAACCACCCGCCGAGTAGCCCGTGTTCCACGGGTTGCGAACGGGCTCGGCGCCCTCGTACTCCGTGGTCGGGCTGAACCCGAACTCGGGCAGCCGGGTCTTGCCCAGCACCGTGACGCCGCTGCTGAGGAACTGCTGGGCGAACGGTGCGTGCCGCCGTGCGGCCCTCGGGGCGAAGGCCGCGCTGCCGTGGCCGGTGGGCAGTCCCCGGTAGTCGGTGTTGTCCTTGACGAAGGTCGGCACGCCTGCGAAGGCACCGCCCGCGCCGGTGGCGGCCGCCGGGACGTCGACGTACGCCGGGATGTCGGCGTATGCCTGGACCGCGTTGAGCTGCGCCTCCACCGCCCGTACGCGCTCCGCCGCGTCCCGGGCGACCTCGGCGGCACCGATCTCACCCCGCCGGATCGCGGCGGCGAGACCGACGGCGTCGTGCTCTCCCAGGGCGTCGTCCCGGAAGGCGTGCACCCTGGTTCGTTCCTCGAAAGTCGTCACCGCTGCCTCAGCCCCCGCCGTGTGGTTGGTTGCCCCCCCATCATTGCTTACCGATGGGTAACACGCGAAGGAGTGCGCGCACCAAACTGGTGATCGAAACCCGGCTCGGGGGTCGCTATGATCGTCCGCAGCAAGGCCGTAGCGCAGAGGTCGTCGCGCCCACGCATCGAGCTGGAGGACGTCGGTTCGAATCCGACCGGTCTTGCGCCTACTTGATGTCGACGCGGACGCCGGGCCCCGGCGAAGGACCGGTGGAGTGGTGATGACCCAGCCGACAACGCCCGTACGCTGCCCCGCGATCGAGCACCCGGATCTGCCGCTCGCCGACCCCGCGGAGCTCGGGCCGCTGATGGACCGTCTCACGGACGCGCGGCCCGTCGGCGACGACGAGACCTTCCCGCTCGGCACCCTGCGTGCCGACGGCCGTGTGGATCTGTGCAAGCAGGGACTCGGCCCCGACGGCGCCGCCCGGCTGCTGCCCGTCGCCACCGCGTCCCCGCACGCCGCCCACCTGCTCCTCGGCACCAACTCCCTCGGCGACGACGGTGTCCGGTCGGTCGCCGACGCCCTGGTCGCGGCGCGGGACACCGACGCCGAAGCGGACACGGACACGGACGCGGACACGGACACGGACACGGACACGGACGCCTCCCACGGGATCCACACCCTCTACCTCGGCTGCAACCGCATCGGGCCGGCCGGCGTGACCGCCCTCGCCGAGGCCCTCGCCGACGACACGACCGTCCGCGCCCTGTGGCTCAAGCGCAACCCCGTCCTGGAGACCGGCGCCCGCACCCTCGCCGGGCTGCTGCGCCGTAACACGTCGCTGCGCACCCTCGACCTCGTCAACTCCGGCATCGGACCCGCGGGCGTACGGGTCCTTCTCGACGCCCTGCTGGATCGCGAAGCCCCGCTCGAACGGCTCTTCCTCGGCGGCAACGGCCTGACCGCAGCCGACGCGCCGCTGCTCGCCGCCCTCGTCCGCGACGCCGGCGTCCGCGAGCTCTACCTGACGGCCAACCACCTCGGGGACGGGGGCACCGCCGTCCTGGCCGCCGCGACCGACCCCGCCCGGCCCGTACGGCTCGGCCTCGGCGGCAACGGCATCGGCCCCGAGGGCGCGCGTGCCCTCGCCGACGCCCTCGACGGCATCGAGACCCTCGACCTCGGCCGGGCCATGTCCGAACGCAGCCTCGGCTCCCCCGGCAACGCCACCGGCGACGACGGCGCCCAGGCCCTGGCCGCGGCCCTGCCCGGCAGCCCGCTGCGCCGTCTCGAACTGCGTCACACCGGTATCACCGGCCGCGGCGCGAAGAGCCTGCTCGCCGCTCTGCCCGACGGGCACCGCCTCGAGTACGTGGGCCTCGGCCCCGGCCTGCCCCGCCGCGTCAAGCGGTCCTTCGCCGAGCGGCTGCGCCCCGCCCGGCCCACCCACCCCGACCTGCGCGCGATCGGCAGCGTGTACCGATGAGCCCCCGCCCGATGCCGCCCGGGGCCCTCTCTCCCGAGGACGCCGCCGGCTGGGCCCGCGTCCGCCGCTACGCCGTCCCGCGCTGGATGATCGAACGCGCCACGGAAGCACGCCTGGCCGGTGACTGGAAGGCCGCCTGCGCCGCGGCCGCGGTGGACGTCCCGGAGGACGACCTCGCCCCGGAGCGGATCGCCGACCGGTACGGCCCCGACGTGGCCGCCCGGGTGGCCGACGACCTGCGCCACCTGGCCCCGGACCTGCTGCGCTGGCACCTGCCGCGCGTCCTCGGCGGCCACACCACCATCACCCCCGGCCGGCGCGTCGTTCTCGCCTCGTACGGGAGCACGGGCCCCGTCCTGTCGCTCACCACCTCCCCGATGCTGGAAGGACCGCAGCGGCTCCCTCTGCACTTCGGTCCGGCCCGCACGCCCGGGCGCGACCTGCTCCACGGCCTGACGTACACCACCGAGGACTGGACCGCCGCCCGCCGCTTCTGGGACGTCCGCCACACCGGCGAACTGCGGTACAGCGCGGGCCCCGCCGACTCCGGCCGCCTGCCGTTCCTGCACCCGGACGGCACCCCGCTCACGCCCGAGGAGCTGCCGGCCGAGGACCCGGGGAGCGCCGACCCGGCCGCCCGCGCCGAGTGGGTCGCCGTGCTCCAGGCCCGCGGCGCCCACGCCGAGGCGTTCGCCGCCGCCGGACTCGACCTCGACCTCACCTCCCCGCCGCAGGGCCCGCGCTCCTACCGTCAGCTCGACGTCGCCGAACTCATCCGGCACGGCGCTCACGACCTCACGCGCCTGGCCCCCGAGATCCGCCTCCTTCAACGCGCCGGACGCGGCACGCGTTTCCGCATACCCGTGGACTGGCGCGGCCACCTGCGGATCGAACTCGACCCCGCGGACGCCGACGGGGCACCGGCGCGCGTCACCGGCCACGAACGCGAGGAGCAGGGCGTCCCCCTGCTGCCCCGATACGCCTGGCAGCGACTGCCCGACATCGGTCTGCTGCGCGCGGGCCGGATCCGGCCCGAGGACCTGCACCCGCTGGTCGCCGCCGCCCTGTTCCCGCAGGCCGGAACCGCCGCCGGCCCGCCCGGGCCGACCCCGCCCGCGCCGGTACGCGTCCGCTGCGGCGGCACATGGCACGAGGTCGTGTCCAGGAACGGCGTGCTCGACGTCCCGCACACCGAGCAGGAGCGGCAGCGCGAACTCGCCCTGCGCGCCTTCGGTGGAACCGTCAGCGGCTGCTTCGCCACCCAGCACGCCTGGACCAGCGGCGAGGGACGGCTGCCCCGCGCGCTGCGGGAGCAGCGGCGCGAGCTGTTCCAGCACGTCCAGCACGGGGACGCCCCCGCCGTACTGGCGCTGCTCGACGCCGGAACGGACCCGCACGTCCGCGACCGCACCGGACGCGGCCTGCTGCACGTCCTCCACCTGCTCGACCACCGGGAGCTGCTGCCGCGCCTGTTGGCCGCCGGGCTCGACCTGGAGGCGAAGGACACGACGTGCCGCACGCCGCTCCAGAGCGCCGTCCACAACGGAGGGTCCGCGGCACTGGTCAGGGACCTCCTCGACGCCGGGGCCAGGATCGACGTGACCGACGAGATGGAGCTCTCCCTCGCCCAGGTGATCCGCCGTTACGACCGGACGGACCTGATGTTCCTGCGTCGCCGCGTGCTGAAGGAGCACCCGGGCATCGGCTCGGAGTGGTTCGACGACTACATGAGCGAACGGGACGCCGAGCCCGACTGGGACGAGGACGAGGACGAAGACAAGGACGAGGACGGGGACGAGGACGGGAACGGGGACGGGGACGGGGACGGGGACGAAGAGCCGACCGCAGAGGACGAGGACATCCACGCATGACCGGTTCGCTTCCCGTTCCCGCCGCTCTCGCCGCGGCCGACGCCCTCAACGCGCGCATACGCGTCACCCGCACCGAAGCGGCCGGCAACCCCCAACTGGAGGCCCTCGCACTGGCCGTGACGGCGAACCAGCCGGTACTGCTCTGGGGCGAGCCCGGCATCGGCAAGTCCGCCGGCATGGAACAGCTCGCCGCCGCCCTCGGCGTCCACCTGGAGACGGTCGTCGCCAGCGTCCACGAGCCGTCCGACTTCGCCGGGCTGCCGATCGTCGGCGACGACCCGGCCGCCTCCGGCGTTCCGATGGCCCCGCCGGACTGGGCCGTCCGACTCGCGCGCACCGGGCACGGACTGCTGTTCTTCGACGAGTTGTCCTCGGCGCCGCCCGCCGTGCAGGCCGCCCTGCTGCGGGTGGTCCTCGAGCGCCGGGTCGGCAGCCTGGCCCTTCCGGAGTCGGTACGGATCGTCGCCGCCGCCAACCCGCCGTCCAGCGCGGCCGACGGCTGGCACCTCAGCCCGCCGCTCGCCAACCGCTTCGTCCACCTCGACTGGACGCACGACCCGCGCACCGTGGCCCGCGGCATGGCCGGCACCTGGCCCGAGACCGTGCTGCCGATGGTGGACCCCGCGCGCGCGTCCGGCGCGGTCGCCCGGGCCCGCGGCGTGATCTCCGGCTTCCTGACCGCCCGCCCCGGCCTCGTCCACCACATGCCGAAGGAGGCCGAGGGCCGCGGCCGCGCCTGGCCCTCCCCGCGCACCTGGGAGATGGCGCTGCGCCTGCTCGCCGCCGGGTACGCGTCCGGCGCCGGACGCGAGGCGCAGGCCGCCGCCCTGATGGGGGCCGTCGGCGAGGCGGCCGGCATCGAACTCCTTTCGTACCTGGAGAACCTCGATCTGCCCGATCCGGACCGGGTGCTCGCCGACCCGTCGGCCTTCGCGCTGCCCGAACGCGGCGACCGCCAGCTCGCGTTCCTCATCGCCGTGGTCGCCGCCGTGCAGAGCGAACCAACCCGTTCCCGCTGGGAGGCGGGCTGGGACGTCCTCGCCAAGGCCGTGGACGCCGGAGTGCCCGACGTGGCCGCGCGGGCCGCCCGCGACCTCGCCGCGATGCGCGAGCCCGAGTGGCCGATCCCGTCCGGGATCGACGCCTTCCTGGAACTGCTCCAGCTCGCCGGCGCCCTGCCGGGCGCGCGCTGACCGGCCGCCGTCCCGTGACCGCCGCCCTGGGGCCGGCCGACGCGCTGGACCGCGCCAAGCTGCTGGCCGCGCGGTACAAGGCCGCCGAGGCACGCCCGTACCTCGCCTCCGCGCTGTACGCCCTGACGGTCGTCGTCTCGGAGCAGGTGCGCACTATGGCCGTCGACCGGTACTGGCGCTGCTACGTCGCCCCCGCCTTCGTCGAGGCCACGGACGTCGAGGAGCTGGCCGGCGTGTGGATCCACGAGGCGTCGCACCTTCTGCGCGACCACCACGGGCGCGCCGACCGGCTGTCCGCGGCCGATCAGCGCGACCGCCTGAGGGTCAACATCGCCCAGGACTGCGAGATCAACGACGACCTGATCTCCGACGGACTGCGGCTGCCCGAAGGGCGCATGGAGCCGCGCCTGTTCGGCCTGCCGGTGGGTGGACTCTTCGAGGAGTACCTGCCGGGCATCCCGGCCACGTCCCAGCACGCGGTGGACTGCGGGTCCGGCGCGCACGGCGTCCCGGCACCCTGGGACCTGGGGGAGAACGGCGGCGAGGGCGTGGCCGGTCTCGGCCCCGTGGAGGCCGAGGCCCTGCGTCGCCAGACCGCCCAGGCCGTCCGCGCCCACCAGCGCTCGCGGGGATCGGTCCCGGCGGGCTGGCGGCGCTGGGCGGAGGAGGTCCTGGAACCAACGGTCGACTGGCGCAAGGCACTGACCGGAGCCGTCCGCGAGGCGGCGGCGTGGGCGGGCGGTGCGGTCGACTACACCTACCGGCGCCCGTCGCGCCGCACTCCGGCCCTGGGCGGCCGGGTGGTGCTGCCCAGCCTGCGCCGGCCACTGCCGCGCGTGGCGATCGTCGTCGACACCTCGGGTTCGATGGGTGAGGACGATCTCGCGGCCGCGCTCGCCGAGGTGTCGGGCGTGCTGCGCGAGGTGGGGGTCGGCGGCAACCGGGTCGCCGTCCTCGCCTGCGACGCCGATGTCCACGCCGTCGCCAGGGTGACCGCCGTCGACCAGGTCGAACTGGCGGGCGGCGGCGGGACGGACATGACCGTCGGCATCCGCACGGCGCTCGCCGCGCCCGAACCACCGAACATCGTCGTCGTGCTCACCGACGGATACACCCCCTGGCCCCCGGAGCCCGTCTCCTGCCGCCTCATCGTCGCCCTGATCGGCGAGGACGCCCCGCAGCCTCCTGCCTGGGCGGAGACCGTACGGATCACCCCGACCCGCTGACGGCGCCCCCTCGCGGGTGCGAAGTCGCCGCCCCGCGCCGGGTCCTGTCGCCCCGGAGCAGGAGCCTTCCTCGGACTGACGCGTGAGCGACGACGTGACGGGCGGCGTGACGGGCGGGCGGGGCCGGAGCCGTACCTCCGGCCCCGCAGAGCTGCCACCGGCCGTCGCGTCAGGACGCGGCGTAGGTCGACACGACCTTGCCGCCGGTGTCGGCGGCCAGGTAGCCGACGGCGCGGTAGTCGTTGGTGAGGTAGAAGCGCAGCGTGGGCCGGTCCTCGTTGAAGGTCCAGCGGTCGACGATGACGTAGCGCAAGGTCGGGTTCTCCACCTTGAGTTCACGCTCGCCGCGCTTCATCAGCGCGGGAAGGCTGTCCCACGGCATGGCGGCCATGTCGAGCGGCTGCTCGTCCGGGGAATCGGCGTCGATGGTGCCGCCGGGGCCGGTCTTGCGGGCGACGCCGTCGCGGTACTCGTACGCGTCGTAGGTCTTCGCGCCGGGCCGGGTGGGGATGTCCGCCAGGGCGTAGTTCTCGTAGATCGTCAGTTCCTTCATCGTCGTGGTCCCGCTGGCCTTCCGGAACGCCTCGATGACGGTGCGGACCCTCGCCGTCGTGAGGAGTGTGCCGCCGGCCGCGGGGACGGTCGTGGCCGTGGGTGCGGTGGTGCCGGGAGTCGGGGTGCGGCCGCCCGCGCTGGCGCTGGGCGTGGTGCCTCCCTTCGCCCCGGTCTCCCTGCCGTCTCCGCCCGGGAGCAGGTTCACGACACCCACGACCGCGGCGGCCGCCAGCGCGAGGGAGACGGCGAGGGTGGTGACACGCCTGCGCGGCCGGGACGGAAGGGAAGGACGGGAAGGAGAGGTGGGGGGAGGTACGGGCGGGCCGAAGCCTCCGCTCGGCGAGGGATGGCCGGGCGACGGGACGGTCGGCGGCCCGTAAGCGGGGTGGGGGTACGGCGCGACGTACGGCCCAGGGGGCGCAGCTGCCCCGGCGCCGGGATGCCGGGCCTCGGCCTCGACCTCGGCAGCCGCGAGCAGCTCTTCCAGGCGTGCTCCATCGGGCCGGAGTGCGGGATCGCGCACCAGGAGCTGGGTGAGGACGGGCGCCAGCGCGCCTGACCTCACGGGTACGGGGATCGGGTCGTCGAGCACCGCGACCACGGTCGCCAGGCTGGTGGCGCGGCGCAGCGGGTGATGGCCCTCGGCCGCCACGTACAGCAGCATGCCGAGCGACCACAGGTCGGAGGCCGGGTTGCCCTCCTCGCCCCGCACCCGCTCGGGGGCGATGAATTCGGGGGAACCGATCAGGTCACCGGTGGAGGTGAGCCGGGACGTCGCCTCGCTGAACACGGCGATGCCGAAGTCCGTGAGCACGGCGCTGCCGTCGGGGCGGAGCAGGACATTGGCCGGCTTCACGTCCCGGTGCTGGATGCCGGCGGCGTGGGCGGCGCGCAGGGCGGACAGGACCTGGCGACCGAGGGTGAGGACGTCGGGGACCGGCATGGGCCCCTCGGCGAGGCGGTCGTACATCGAGCGGCCCTCGACGAGTTCCATCACGATCCACGGGTGCGAGCCGTCCTGGGGCTCGACGATGTGATGGATCGTCACGACGTGCGGATTCGACAGCCGCGCCAGCGCCCGGGCCTCACGGACGGCCCGTTCGCGCAGTTGCGCGCCGAGTCCGGGGGTCGCCTCCTCGACGACGGGGTCGGGCGGTCGGACCTCCTTGAGGGCGACGTCACGGTGAAGGGCGATGTCGCGCGCTCGCCAGACGGTGCCCATGCCGCCGCTGCCAAGACGGGAGATCAGTTGGAACCGTCCGTCGACCAGGGGTCTTCGGTCGTCACTCGTACTCATGGGCGGTCATGGTATGCGGTGCCGGTGACAGGCTCGTCCTCGTCCTCGTCCTCGCCCGCGTCGGCGGCGGCGGCGGATCTTCCGACTGCGGACGGCACCGAGGCCCTCGCATCAGGCGCAGGAGTAGCCGAAGGTGCCCTCGGCCTCGATCGGTGAGCTCGCGGGGCGTAGGACCTGGAGGCGGGCGGTGCCCCGGAACTGTCCGGGGCCGCGGACCGTCCAGCGGAGATGGACAGTGACCTTGTGATCCCCGCGGCGGGCCGTCTGGGTCAGTTCGCCGGACTCCTGGCCGTCGCTGCGCAGCCAGCGGTACGTGATGGGCCCGCCACGACCGTCTGTGGTCATGACGCCGATCAGGTCAGCGGTCTGGCCGCAGCTCAACCGCTCCGTGGGGGCCTTGACTTCGGCCTTCGTGACGGCGGGGCCCGACGTCGGGCGCAGCAGCAGCCACAGCACGACGGCGACCGCTGTCAGCACCGCGGCCGCCCCGAGCCGACCGGCTCGCCGTCGGCGACGGCGACGGCGTGCGGGGGCGGGCACGGCGGCCGGCCACAGCGCGCGGAGGGTTTCCTGCTCGCCGAGGGGAACGCCGGGGCCGAAACGCAGCAGGATGTCGCGGTCACCGGCTCCGGCGGGCGCCGGGGCGGGAAGCGAGCCGGGACGGCGATTCCTCTTGCCGAGGACGGTCGCCTGCTCGTCGACGGCGGCGGCGGACTGCGAGACCCGACCACGCCGGCCGAGAACCGTGGCCTCGATGTCGGTCGCCTCGATGCCGGTCGTGACAGGGCGGGTGACCTCGGTGCCGGTCGTGTCGAGGTCCCCCGTCTCACGGTGCAGCGCCTTCGACCCGGGGGCCCCGGACTCGGGCGTCACCCGACCGGTCGACTCGGGGTCGGTCGCCTCGCGGTCGGTCGCGCCGACGCCCGAGGCTTCCCCGCCCGCCGCCTTCGGGGCGACGGCCTCGGAGCCGGCTGCCCCACCGTCCGTCACCTGCGGCCCCATTGCGTCGCGGCCGGGCTCTGTGAGGTCCTTCAAGGCGGCGGCTGCCGCCGCGCGCAGTGCGGTCCGGCGCAGGAAGTCCGCGGGGAGTGCCGCGCGCCCGGAGGTGAGGGTCGCGCGGGCCTCGGCGAGGCCGTCGGACTCGGCGGTGTCGGCGCAGCGGGCGAACAGCTCGGCCGCCGGTGTGCCGGCCGCTGTCCAGGCGTTGGCGAGCGTACGGGCGAGAGCGGCCCACGCGGTGATGTCGTCGTGACGGGCGGAGTCCGTCGACGTGCCGGACAGTGCCATGTCCAGCGCCGCCTCGGCGAGCAGGGCGGTGCCGTCCGGGGCGAGTACGACGCAGTCCGGGGTGAGCGTTCCATGGGCGAGTCCGGCCGCATGCAGGGCGAGCAATGTCTGCGCGGTCTCGTTGAGGATGCTCGCCGCGCTGCCCGCATCCACCTGTGCGGGGTCGGGGGTCGAGGGGCCGGGGGTCGACGGATCGGCGGTCAGGAGGTCGGCGACCGTGGGAGCCGGCAGGCGGGCGACGATCAGCCACACGTCTCCGGCCTCCCCCACCAGATCGACCGTGGCCGGCACACCCGGCAGCCGGAGCTTCGCCACGGCGACCACGGCGGCCGCCAGCCGCTCCCGTGCACCCTGGGGGGCAAGCAGGGCACGGTCGATCCGCAGCACGCCGAGCGGCGGTTCGCCGGCGGGACCCGGCCCGAGGGCGTGCCAGGTGCCGAAACGCCCGTCACGTGACCAGCCCGACAGGGCACGCCCGGCGACCGTCGCGGATGTCGCAGGTCTCGCGGATGTCGCAGGTCTCGCGGGTGTCGCGGGTGTCGCGGGTGTCGTCATCGCGTTCTGTTCTCCTCGGTGCTCGCTCAGCACGGCGGCGCGTCCGCGGACGCCGTCTGACGTCCGCTCACGGACTGCGGGCTGCTGCTGACGGCGATGTTCCAGGTGCCCCTGCACGGGTGGTTCGAGAAGTCGCCCTGGAAGCTCACTGCGTACTCCGTGCCGCCCGACAGCCGACGGGTCTGCGAACCATAGGGTTCGGCGGGCGTGTTGACGTAGAAGTCGGCGGTGAGCGTCAGCGGCCCGGTGCCGGTGGTACGGATGGTCACGTCGGCGATGAGCGTGCTGTTCGGACCCCGGCGCAACGAGCCGATGGCGATCGTGATCGTGCCCGGCGTCGGCGGCGCGGGGGAACTCGCCGTCGGGGACGGAGCGGGGGTGGAGGGCACAGGTCCGGGTTCGCCTCCCGGTGCGGGGGACGTGGTCACCGGCGCCGGGGTGCCCGTCGACGCGTCGGTCGGGGAGGCACTCGGCGAGGGCTCGGCCGAGGCGGTGCCGGACGGTGATCCGGTCGGTGTCGGCGTCGTCGCGCCCGGCGAGGGGGCAAGGGAAGCGGAAGGGGCTGGAGACGAGCCGGGGGCGAGGGTCCGGGAGGGTACGGAACTGGCGGTCGTCGTCGTGGTGTCGGGCGTACGGGCTGTCGCGACCGTCACCCCTCCGGCGACCGCCGCAAGCGCGGCGACCCCGGCAACCGCCTTCCAGATGTGGAGCTTGAGCCGTCCCAGTACGGTCAGAGCCGGCGTCGCCTGGTGCACCGCCGACGCCATCGTGAACGGGAACAGCAGGGCGAGCAGGGCGGCGAGTTCGGCGAGTCTGCGGCGCCCCCGCTCCTCCCAGCCCGCGCCGTACCCCTCGATTGCGGCGCGTTCGAGCTCGGCGAGGAACGCGTCGATGCCGGGCCGGGCCGCCGGGTCCTTCGCCATGCCCCTGCGCAGCAGGTCGCGTACGGGCTCGGGTACGTCGTCGACCGCGACCGGCGCCCGGAGGTGCTGGAGCCGCAGCGCCGTCAGGTCGTCTCCGCGGAACGGCCGCCGGCCGGTCAGGCACTCGAAGAACACGGCCGCCGCGGCGTACACGTCGCTCGCCGGACCCGCGGGCTCGCCGTCCCATTGCTCGGGCGCCATGTAGGCGGGTGTGCCTGCCGCGTCCGTCTCGCGGCCGGTGCGTACGGCGATGCCGAAGTCGGCGAGCGCGCTCGAACCGTCGCCGCGGACCAGCACGTTCTCGGGCTTGTAGTCGCGGTGGACCACCCCGGCCGTGTGGGCCGCGCCCAGCCCGAGCAGCGAGCCCTTGAGCAGGACCAGGGCCGCCTCCGGGCCGGTTGCCCCGTGCGCGCGCAGCAGTGCGCGGAGGCTGACCCCGTCCACCGCCTCCATGACGATCGCGGCGCCCAGGCGGGCCTCCACGTACTCGTACAGCCGCACCACGCACGGGTGCCGCAGGTCGCCGAGCAGCCGTGCCTCGGCGCGGAAGCGGGCCAGGAACTCCTGGTCGGCGTGGAGCCGTTCGCTCAGGTACTTGATCGCCACGGGTGCGCCCGTCGCCTCGTGCCGCGCCAGTACGACGCGGCCCCCGGCTCCCTCCCCGAGCGTACGCACGGCGGCGTAGCCGGGGACGGCCCAGCCGCCGTCGCCGTGCGGAGCTGCGCTCGCGCCGTCGCCCTGCAGGTCTCGCGGGTCGTCGCCCCGTACGTCTCTCATGCCGCCCCGCGCATCTCTCATGCCGCCCCCTCCACGGCCGCGCCGTCCACCAGGCGCGCCGGACTTCCGCCCGCCGGCGGACGTCGCTTCACCACTCGTATCAGCCACCGAACCGGCGCCGCCCACACGGGGAACGCCACCAGGCCGACGACCGCGGCCACGATCACCGTGTCCCAGGGCGCGTCCACACGCCCCTGGAGCCACTCCCCCAGCCGGGAGCGCCAGGCCAGCAGGGCGAGCACCAGGAAGCCGTACGTTCCGACGATCACGGCGAGGCCGTACGCGGCCATGCCCGCCTGGCGCGGCCCGGGCCGACGGCCCGCCCGCAGGTCCTTCCAGAGCCCCTTGCGGAAGTACGCGCTCGCCTCTTCGCGCAGCCGTGGCAGGCGCAGCGCGTCGGTCAGCGCCTGATAGCCGTCCAGCGGCATCAGCGGATTGAAGTTGTACAGGGTGTTCAGATACAGCCCGAAGGCCATGTGGAAGAGCACGGCTGATGCCGGTCCGACCGGCAGATACGCCGCGCCCACGGCGCACCAGCCGGCCAAGGCCGCGGTCGAGATCGGTCCCGACAGCGCCACCACGACCCGCGACCAGCGGGAGCCGAACCACATGTCGCTCGTGTCCACGAACGCGAACGGCATCCCCATCATGAGCATGAAGCCACCGCGCCGGACCCTGCGGCCGTACGACTTCACGGCCAGCGCGTGCGCCAGCTCGTGCACCACCAGGGCCGAGATGTATCCGACGGCCAGTGTCACCGGGCCCCACACTCCGGCTCCGCCGAAGTCCAGCAGGTGCTGCCGCTCCTGCGCCGTGAAGAACGCCACCAGGCCGGCGACCACCGACAGCCAGACGAGCGTCACTCCCGTACGCGTGAAGAACCGCCAGCCGAAGCCGCCGTAGATGCGGGTCACGGCGCCGTCGAGGCCCGGAACGGACACCTCCAGCTTGAGCAGGGCCCGGTACACGGCCCGCCAGAACCGGCGCCAGCCTGTGGTCTGTCGCTCGTCCTGCCGCCCTGGCAGGCCGCGCAGGAGGCCCGCGCCCGCGAACGCCGCGAGCGCGGCCTCGATCCGCGGCAGCGCCAGCTCACCGAAGCGGTCGGCATACGCGAACAGCAGGTCCCGTACGGTGGTGTCGCCGTCGATGGCGTTCCACAGGAACACCTCGCGCTCGTCCAGCTGGAGGTACACGCCGGTGCGCGTGTTGCTCAGCACCCAGTGCGGTTCCGTACGGTCACCCGTGGGGACCTGCTTGAGCGCCCACCCACTGCGGCGGCGCGGCCGCGCTGTGAGCGGGCCGGTCGCCTCCGGCGCCTCCTCCTCGGGGACGGCGGCGGGCAGCTCGGTGAACTGGGTGCCGACGACCATGGTGCGGGAGCCGATCCGCGCGTCGCGCGGCTGCTCGAACACCATGCGGACGTCGCCGACGGACAGCTCGGCGCCGTCGGCGAGCCGCGCCGACCCTCCGTGCAGGTCGACGCCGGCGACGGCCGTACCGTTGAACGAGTCCAGGTCCTCGATCCGGAATCCCGACTGGTCACGGACGACCCGGGCATGACAGCGCGACACACTGCCGTCGGACAGGACGACGTCGTTGTCGGCGCCCCGGCCCAGGGTCGTGATCCGACCGGTCAGCGGTATGAGCAGGCCGGGGTCGTCGACGCCGCGCAACTGGGGCGCGGCGAACGACGTCGGCGCCGCGCCGCGGCGGAGGGTGCCGCAGCGCAGGCAGTACGGGAAGTCGCGGCGTACGTGCACGCGACAGGCGTGGCAGAGCATTCCGTGTGGTCCGCGGCTCAGGAACCGGTGAGGAACGAACCGCCGGACAGTCCGTCGGGTGCGGCGTTGCCGGGGATCGACGAGTGGAGGTGGCTGCCGAGACGGTCGAAGCCCGGACGGAACACTCCCCCGCCCCTGCCGTCGGAGTCGGGAGCGGGGGTGTCCGCGTGGCCACCGCCGCGGCCGCCTCCTTCGCCGCCGTCGCCACCGCCGCCGTTCCCGCCGCCGGAGTCGCCATCGTCGCCGGGGGTGTTGGGACCATGCCCAGGCCGACGCTCGTTCTCCTGACTGCCGCCGCCATCGCCACCGCCGGAGTCGCCCCCACCGCTGCCGCCGCCGTCGCCGCCGTTGTTTCCGCCGCCGTTGTTCCCGCCGCCGGAGTCGCCATCGTCGCCGGGAGTGTTGGGCCCATGCCCAGGCCGACGCTCGTTCTCCTGGCTGCCGCCGCCGTCGCCACCGCCGGAGTCGCCCCCACCGCTGCCGCCACCGCCACTGCCGCCTGAGTCACCGCCGCCGGAGTCGCCACCGCCACTGCCGCCGGAGTCCCCGCCGCCGGAGTCGCCGCCTTCGCCGCGCTCGTAGACACCGCCGGGCCCGAAGCCACCGGCTCCGCCACCCTCGCCGCCGAAGCGGTCACCGGGACCGCCGCCGAAACCGCCGCCGAAACCGTCGCCCTCGCCGCCGTGGCCCCCGAAGCCACCTTCGAGGCCGCCTCCGGCCCCGTCGCCGAAACCGCCCTCGTCGCCGCCACCGAAACCACCGCCGAAGCGGTCACCAGGGCCGCCGATACCGCCGAAGCCGTCGGTGCCGCCGCCGTGGCCTCCGAATCCGCCGCCAAGGCCACCGAGTCCGTCGCCGTGGCCATCTCCGAATCCTCCGCCGAGATCGCCGCCGGGACCAAAGCCGCTGCCGCCGTCGCCGAAGCCGCCAGGACCGTCGATCCCCAGACCGCCGGGGCCGTGGTCGCCGAAGGAACCGAAGTCCCCGAAGCCGCCGAAGTCGCCCGGGTTTCCGAAGTCCCCCGGGTTTCCGAGGCCGTCCAGCAGGGAGCCTCCGTCGCCGAAGGACGGGTTCGCGAGCCCATCGCCGAGCAGGCCGGCGACGTCCGAGGCCGCCGCGTCGAGCTCGCCGGCCAGGTCGCGAGCGTCGCCCGTGTCGGCCGCGTCCAGGTGTGGCGCCACGCTGTCGGCGACCACCGCGTCCTGCGCCCCGGCATCAACCCCGACGGGGTCGATGGACAGGTCGTGGTGCGCCAGGGCGCTGCCGGCGTTGCCGAAGAAGAGCGACGACTTGGACAGCCGCGCGTCGAGGGTGGCCGGGCCGTCGGCCGTGCTGGAGTCCACTCGGAGCCGACGCAGTTCGGTGACCTGCTCGGGCGTCAGGCCGAGTCTTCGTGACACCTCGTCCATGTCGCCGTCGAGTTCGGCCGCGCAGGCGGGGTCGACCGCCAGGCGGGTCATGGCATCGCGATAGGCGTTGTCGGTCATGTCCTCACGTTCTCCGTCGGTCTGCGCACGCGGTGATCCCGGCGGGAAGTGGAGGGTCCCCCTGATCGGCGGCATGGATGCCTTCCGGCCATCCCAACCGATGCCTGCACGAACCTTATAGGGGCTAATGCCCGACCCGCGCAAGGCCCTGGGAGGGCATCGACCAGCTGCCTCAATCCCTTCTTCCAGGCCGTCAGCACGGCCTTCCGGACTTCGCGCGCCATGGAGACGCAAAGCCTGGCACCCTCGGCTGAAACAAGGTCCAGCCAGGTGCACGAGCGGTGGCCATAGGCCACGTCTGTCGCGTTTGCACAGGCGACGGCGGGACCGGATCGGACGTCCGCCGCCGGTGCCGGGCACCGGCCACGCCGGGCCGGTGCCATCAGTCTCCTCAGGCTCCCGTACGGGCCGCGGATGACCAGAACGCGCACTGGTGGTCGGTGGCGAACGTCGTCGATGGGCCGGTGGCGGTGGGGTGGAGGGTCAGTGACGTGTACGAGGTACCGACCGCCGGCCAGGGCGCCTGGCTCGGGACGCTCGGGTCGGCCGCGCGCGCGAACGCTGCCCAGTAGCGTTTCATCCGGTCGGCCAATGCCACTTGACGCTCCGTCAGAGGCCAGTCGCTCATGGTGAAATCGTGCAGGTAGGCGAGTTCGGCGCTGTGCCCGTTGGACTGGTCGAGTCCGGGCACTTGCGCGCCGTAGAGGGTCGGGGAGTCCGGATCGTCGAACTCGTAGGCGTACGTGGGAACTTGCCGCGCGAAGAGCCGGGCCGTCGCGTAGGTGTGGCAGGCGAAGGTGGAATCCGTGAGCACGGCCGAGAGCGCGAGGTAGGGCGACGGGTATCCGGCGACCGGGTAGCGCGTGAGGACCTCGTCGGCCGCGGGGCCGTACTGCGCGCGGATCTGGTCGGTGTACTGCTGCGGGGTCAGGCGTGGCTGGGTCAGCGCCACGAAGAAGCGGGCCTCGGCCTTGGTGCTGCCGATCAGGACCGGCACCTTGTTCCAGGACCCCGAGGCGATGGCCGCGGCGGGGTCCGCCGGCAGCAGACCGTCGCCGTGCGCCGGTCCCGAGACCGGCAGTGTCGCCGCCGCGGCCACCAGGTCGTCGACGCGGGCACCGCGCAGGCAGGCGGCGATGGTGGTCAGATCGGTGCAGCCCAGGCGAGTCGCGTAGGCGCGGGCCTGCTCCTCGGCTCCTGCCCGGTCGGGGGCCCGCAGCAGGGTGCACGGGCCGCTCTGCAGCACGGCGCGGCTGAACAGGCCCCTCGCCTGCGGAGAGGCGAGCATGGCGCAGACCGAACCGCTGCCCGCGGACTGGCCGGCGAGGGTGACGGTGGCGGGGTCGCCGCCGAAGGCTGCGATGTTGCCCCGGGTCCACGTCAGCGCGGCGAGCTGGTCCATCAGACCGAACGAGCCGGAGCGGAGCGCGTTGGCACCGGTCAGCTCGGGCAGCGCGAGATAACCGAGCTGCCCCAGGCGGTAGTTGATGCTCACCACCACGCTGCCGGTGAGCTCCGCCATGGTCCGGCCGCCGAACTGGGTGCCTGTGCCCTGGCTGTACGCGCCGCCGTGCATCCAGAGGATCACCGGGAGCCGTGACCTCGGATGCGCGCCTCGTGGCCGGTAGACGTCCAGGTAGAGGCAGTCCTCGCTGACCGCCTGCGGATCACGCAGACCGAACGGCGAGAACTGCGGACACGCGGGCGCCTGTGTGCTCGCGTCGCGGAGCCCGCCCCACGGCGCGGGCTCCTTCGGAGGCCGGAAGCGCGACTCCCCCATCGGGGGCGCCGCATAGGGCACGCCCAGGAACTCCTGGGCCCGGCCGTGGGTCCGCCCGGCAAGGGCGCCCTGGGCGGTGTGGACCACGGGCCGCGGCGACACCTCGCGCGCGGCGGAGGGCGTGGCCGTGCCGAGCAGGGTGGTGCCGAGCACAGCCGTGGCGAGCAGGGCCGCCAGGGCGGACATCCGGGCGAGGCCGGCCCGCGGCCTCGCCATGGGATGCGTATCCATCGTTCCTCCTTGCGTCGTGTACGGGCCTACGGGCCTACGGGCCTGCTCCTACGGGCGCAGGCCCGCGAGGAGCGCGCTCACCTTGGCGAAGTCGGCCGGGCCGGTGTTCCAGTCGGCGGACATGGGGCTGATGGCCACCTTGGAGGCACTGACCGCCTCCACGTCGCCTCCCTTGACCGGGGGCCGGGGAGCGAACGTCACGCTGACCTTCCAGGTGCCGTCGCCGGAGTCCGTGAAGTCCGGCACGAGGGGCGCCTGGGGGTCCTGGTGGGTCACGGCGGCGCCCTGGGCCGGGCTCTTGCCGTCCGCGCCGACCACGGGGTGGTTGACGTTGAGTCCGATACCGAGGGGCAGCAGGCGCCCGGACTTCGCCTGGGACTGCAGCCGTTCGACGAGTTTGACCAGGAAGTCCACGGTCGGGCGCATGGCGTTGACCGTGGCGACCGGGTCGGGGGCGGCGAAGCCGCCCGTGCTGACGGCGATGGCAGGCACCCCGGACTCCAGCGCGGCGATGGCCCCGCCCACCGTGCCCGAGTGGTTGGCCAGGCCGGCCACGTTGGGGCCGAAGTTGGTGCCGGAGACCACCAGGTCCGGGGCCGCCCCCTCGAACACCTCGGAGAGACCGAAGGCCACGGAGTCGCCCGGCGTGCCGTCCACCGCCCACACCTTGGGCTCGGGGTGCCGGACGGTCACGGTGGTGCCGCTGAGCATCTTGGTGCCCGTACCGCTCTGGTTGGTGAGCGGGGCGACGATGGTGACGTCGTGCCCCGCGGCGGTCAGCCGCTGGAAGGCCGTACGGATTCCGGGGGCGTCGTAGCCGTCGTCGTTGGTCAACAGGATCCGCAGCGGTCGGGCGGCTGTGCCCTGCGGGGCGGTTCCCTGCGGCGCTGTGCCCTGCGGGGCCGCGGCGGCCGGCGCCCCGGCCGCCGGCGCGGTCCCGGTGAGCGCGGGGGTGCACAGCAGCAGGGCGGCGAGCGGCAGAAGTCGCTTGGATCTCACGGAAGTTGCTCCTCAAGGAGAGACGGCGGATCGACGGATGGAGAAGGGCGGCAGGCGTGATGGTCAGCGGACGCCGCGGATCGGCAGGATGGCGAGCGCCCCTATCAGCGAGAGCGCGCCGCCGACCAGGAACAGCGGGGTGTAGCCGCCGAAGGCCATGACGACGGCCGAGGCGACGAACGGGGCGACGATCTGCGGACCGGCGTTGGCGATGTTGAGCACGCCCATGTCGCGGGCGGCGTCCTCGGCGCGCGGCAGGACCAGGGTGACGAGCGCGGTGTCCACGGCCATGAAGCAGCCGAACGCCAGCCCGTTGAGCGCGTTGAAGGCGATCATGCCGCCCCACGTCGGGCTGACCACGGGGATCACCATGACCAGCCCGGCCAGGGCGGCCGACACCCCGACGAACACCTTGCGCCGGTTCCAGCGGTCCGACAGCAGGCCGCCGACGACGGTGGACACGGCCATGGCGACCATGGTCACGGGCGTGAGCACGGCCATCGCCTCGGACGGGGTCAGTCCGGCGGGCAGCTCGATGTGGTCGCCGAGGATGTACAGCTGGTAGCCGATCACGGAGAAGTAGCCGAGGACCATCAGCGCACGGCCGATGAAGGCCCATCGGAAGTCGTGGTGGGCGAGTGCGGAGAGAAAGGCGGCGATCTGCGCCCGCGCGGGGACGGCCGGGGCGGGGGCCGAGCGCGGGACGTCACGGCAGAGCGAGGTCAGCAGCACCGCCGCGCCGGCGATGATCGCGCCGAAGACCAGGTAGCCGGTCTGCAGCCGGTCCGCGGTCTGCGAGGCCACCAGGACACCGATGGTTCCGCCGATCGGCAGGCCGAGGCCGACCAGCGCGGACGCCGTGCCGCGCTTGGCCACCGGGACCCGGTCGGGCACGATCGCGGTGACCGCGGCCTGGTAGACGTTCATAGTGGCCTGCACCAGGCACCAGCCGATGCCGACGAACAGCGCGGTGTCGACGCCGCCGAGGAAGGCCAGACCGGCGAGCGAGGCGAGGGCGCCGCCCAGGATCCAGGGACTCCTGCGGCCGGAGCGATCGGACAGGGCTCCCGCGATGGGGTTGCAGGCGGTCGCGAAGACGGAGCTGATTCCGCCGATCAGGCCCAGGACCGCCACCTTGTCGTCCGGGGCGATGGCCGCGATCTGGGTGGGCAGCAGCACGGAGCCGACGCCCATGTAGACCGCGAGCATGGCGGCGTTGGCGACGAGGAGCAGGAGCAACAGGCCTCGCTGGCGGGTCCCGTCCGGGGCGGGGGCGGGCTGCGGCTCGATGACTTCGTTCGTGGTCATGTCGACTCCTCGGGAACGGAGCGGGAGGTGGGGAGGGGGAGGGGGTGTGGCGAGGGGGGAGGGGGGAGCGGGAGGCGAGAAAACGGTGCGGGGGTGAGCACCAGGAGGCTGTGGGGGCGCTCGGTCGGCGCCTCAACACGTCGAGTTACACGTGTTATCAATCGCTCTGGAAGACTGTGTAGCACTCCTTGGGCCGCACCGCCAGAGGTAGGCCCAAGTCGTCATCTGGCAGGTGGATCACGTGTAACCAATTCAGCGCCCGGTTTTCGCGGGTCGGGATTGTGCAGGGCTTGTGGCGACCGACAGGGATGCGCCATGCTGCCTGGCGTCCGGCGCCGGCATCCTTCGCCCCGCGCCGCTCCCCCGCTGCCGCGCAGCGGCCGCCCGGCACCCCGGGCACCCTCGCTTGCCCACACGCCGAGCCGCCCCGCCTCACCCGCCGCCCCGACACCCCGGGCACCACCCCCACGGCCCCACCGGCCCCACCGGCCCCGCCGCTCCCGCCCGCCTCCCCCGCCCTCGTGCGCCGCCGCGAAAGGCCCGCCATGCGCGAATCGACCCCTGCCCAGCCGCACCGGAGACCCACCGGGCGGCTTGATCACCGCCTCCCCGCCGCGCCTCCCCGCGGCGCCGTGCCCTGGGGGTGTGGACTGCTCTCCATGGCGGCTACTGTCGGTTTCCTCCTCCGCGGCGACGGCCCTCCCTTCTTCCAGGGCCTCGACGACGCCTGGGAACGGGCGATGGACGGCTCGCGCGCCGACGCGGCGTCGGACCTCGCCCTCACCCTGGACCGGCTGGGCGGCCCTATCGGCGTGGTCGTTCCCCTCGCACTCGCCGGCTGCCTGTGCGTGTACGGGCGGTGGCGCTCGGGACTGTTCGCCTTCACCGCGGGTGTCGCCGCGAACATCCTGGTGGTGCTGCCGCTGAAGCAACTGGTCGACCGTCCGCGCCCGCCGCATCCGTGGGTGCTGGTCAACGACGGCTCGTACCCGTCGGGGCAGGTGTTCACGGCCGCCGCGCTCGTGGTGGCGGCCGGGGTCGTGCTCTGTCCGCCCCGCGCGCGCCGCTGGTGGTGGCCGGTCGCCGCCCTCTACGTCGGCGCCATGATGTGGAGCCGCACCTGGCTGCACGCCCAATGGCTCAGCGACACGGCCGCCGGCGCGCTGGCCGGGGTCGGGGCCTGCCTCCTGCTGTGGCGGGCCTTCGCCTCGCTGCTGCGGGAGGAGGCGGAACGCGCCGCGGCCGACCGCCTGTGGTGGTGACCGACCCCCCGTCGTCCATCGAAGTGTCCACGTGCGTCGAAAGCACGCCATGGCCGTTCGCCGTCGGCCCGTCGCGGCACCGGCGAGCAGGAAAGGATCGCTCATGACCGTCACAGAAGGTCCGGAGTCGGCGAGGGTGGAACTGGCTGCGGGCGGCAGCCTCCAGGGGGCGATCGAAGGGGACGTGCGCGTCTTCCGGGCGGTGCCGTACGCCGAACCGCCGGTCGGCGCCCTGCGCTGGCGGCCCGCCCGGCCGCACCCGGGCTGGGAGGGGGTACGGGACGCGACCGTCGACGGCCCGAGCGCCCCGCAGATGTCCGTGGAGGGCGGGGATCCCGTCCTCGGCGGCCACGGGGCGCCGCCCTTCGACGACGACTGCCTGACCCTGAACGTGTGGACCCCCGCGGCCGCCGGGGCGGCCCGTCCCGTACTGGTCTGGATCCACGGCGGCGGCTTCGTCTCGGGTTCCGGGTCGCTCCCCCTCTACTCGGGAGAGACCTTCGCCCGCGACGGCGACCTCGTCGTGGTGAGCGTCAACTACCGCATCGGGCCGCTCGGTTATCTGTATCCCGGCGAGAAGGACGGCGACCCCGCCGGCAACTTCTGGCTCACCGACCAGCTCGCGGCGCTGCGCTGGGTGAAGGAGAACATCGCGGCCTTCGGCGGGGATCCGGACCTCGTCACCGTCGCCGGCCAGTCCGGCGGCGCGGTCTCGACCGCGGCGCTCGCCGGCCACCCCGAGGCCCGGGAGCTCTTCCGGCGCGTCATCCTGCAGAGCCCGCCCTTCGGCCTGCGGCTGCCGACGCCCGCCGAGTACCAGGAGCGCACGGAGGCGTACCTCGACATCGCCGGGGTCGACAGCGTCGAGCAACTGCGCGCGCTCCCCTGGCAGTTGCTCATCGGTGCCGGCGGTGGACTGTTCGCGAAGACCATGCGCTGGGGCTACTGGCCCACGCCGTTCCTCCCCGTGGTCG
The DNA here is from genome assembly GCF_005517195.1 of Streptomyces vilmorinianum. Classification (NCBI taxonomy): domain Bacteria; kingdom Bacillati; phylum Actinomycetota; class Actinomycetes; order Kitasatosporales; family Streptomycetaceae; genus Streptomyces; species Streptomyces vilmorinianum. Next base: position 4,180,147 of record NZ_CP040244.1, read on the forward strand.
ACGACATCACCCTGAGCCGCCACCCGGCACAGACCCTGCTGCACGGCGCCGCGACCGACATCGACGTCCTGATCGGCTGGACCCGCGAGGAGGCCACCTTCGGCTTCGCCCTCGACGAGGCCCATGCCGCCGCCACGAAGGAACAGGTGGTCGCCCGGCTCGCCGACACCTTCGGCGACGACGGCGCGGCCGAGGCGTACGCCGCCTACGCGCGCTCACGCCCGGGCGCGCGGCCGGCGGACGTGCTCATGGACCTGATCTCCGACGAGCTCTTCCGCGTCCCGTGCCTGGAGCTCGCCGAGGCGCGCGCCGCCCTCGGCCGCCCCGTCTGGGCCTACCAGTTCGACCTGCCGACCCCCGCGTACGAGGGCCGGCTCGGCGCCGCGCACTGCCTGGAACTCCCCTTCGTCTTCGACAACTTCGACGCGTGGTCGCACGCCCCGTTCCTCGCGGGTCTTGACCCGCGCGTCCGCGACGGCCTGGCCCGCACCATGCACCGGGCCTGGATCGCCTTCATCCGCACCGGCGACCCCAACCACCCCGAGATGCCGGCCTGGGAGCGGTACGACCAGCGGACGCGGACCACCATGCGGTTCGACTCCGTCGTCGGCGCGGTCGGGGATCTCGCCGGTCCCGTCCGCAGGCTGTACGCGGCCCGCGGCCGGTCCCGCTCGTAGCGCCGGCCGCTCCGCCCCGGGTGCTCGATTCGGCACCCGGGGCACCCGCGTCTCCACCCTTAACTCGTGTAACCTGACAGGAGAACAGGCGCCCGGCTACAGAGAGCGATGAAGCACGTGATGGCCAAAGAGACACCGGCCCCCGCATCGGTCACCAGCACGGACGTGGCCCGCCTGGCCGGGGTGTCACGCGCCACCGTCTCCTTCGTGCTCAACAACACCCAGAACCACCGGGTCAGCGAGAGCACCCGCGCCAAGGTGCTGGCCGCGGCCGACCAGCTCGGTTACGTACCGAACGCCGCCGCCCGCTCCCTGCGCGCCGGACGCAGCAATCTGGTCCTGATCCCCGCGTCGATCTCGGCCGTCGGCCGCCTGGTGAGCGAGTGGGTGGACGAGCTGCTCAGCGAGTTCGAGCGGCACGGCTACACCGCCGTCATGCACGCCGGCCGTTTCACCGACCCGCTGGAGGCGGCGCGCGCCTGGGCCGAGCTGCGGCCGGCCGCGCTCCTCGCCCTGGACGGCGACAGGTTCACCGCGCAGGCGGCGGAGGTCCTGCGGCGCGCCGGAGTGCGCGGGATGCTCGCCTTCGCCTCCCACCCGGTGCCCGGGGTCCACACCATCGCCTTCGACCACGCCTCCATCGGCGCCGTCGCCACCGAGCACCTCATCGCCCGGGGCCGGACCAGGATCGGCGTGGTCATCCCTCAGGAGCGCGGCCTCGACACGCTCGCCCGGCCGCGGCTCGCCGGCGCCGAGCGGGTCGCCTCCCGGCATCCGGCCACCGTCACCCCCGTCGAGCTGGCCTACACCCGGGAGTCCGCCATGGCCCTGGCCCGGCGGTGGCGGAGCCTCGGCCTGGACGCCGTCTTCGCGTACAACGACGAGTACGCCGCCCTGCTCATGCACGCACTGCAGGCCGAGGGAGTCGACGTACCGGACGACGTGGCCGTCGTGGGCTGCGACGACCTGGTGCTGTCGGCCCTGCAGCGGCCGGCGCTGACCAGCGTCGCCCTGGACCTGCCCTCCGCCGCCGAGATCGCGGACGCCCTGCACGCGCTGATCGACGCGGGCACGCCCCCGCAGCTCCGCGGCGTCGAGCCGATCCTCGTGCACCGCCAGTCGTCCTGACGCCGAGCGGCCCCGGCCCGCTCGACGCGGAGAGGCCCCGGGAGAGCGCGACTCCCGGGGCCTCCCGCACTCACCTCAACCGCGTGCGGCCGGTGACGGCTCGGCCGGTGACCGCACGGCCGGTGACGGCTCGGCCCGTGGCAGCCCCTCGCCCGCGGCGGAACCGCGTTCCTCCCGGGCGAGTACGGGCATGAAGGCGCGCCACAGCAGCAGCGCCGCCCCCGCCCCGGCCGCCGCGCCCGCGACGGTGTCGCTGAGCCAGTGCGCGTGCAGCCAGGTACGGCTCCACATCATGGCCAGCGTGAACAGCGTGCCCGCGCACCACCAGACCCGCCGCCGGGCCGCCGGCACCAGCAGGGCGCCGGCCAGGACCACGAGCATCGCCGCCCCGGCCGCGTGGCCGGAGGGGAACGAGCCGTGGTCCACGCGGACCAGCGGGTTGTCCGGGCGCGGCCGGTCCACCAGGTGCTTGAGGCCCTGGACGACCAGCGCGCTCGCCCCGACGTAGGTGACGAGCAGGCAGCACACCGACCACCAGCGCCTGCGGACCAGCAGGAAGACCAGGAATCCGAGGGGCACGACCACGCCCAGGGGGCCGCCGAACCAGTCGAGGAAGGTGGCCGCCGCGGCGGGGACGCCCGCGTGCGGGCCGCCCATCCAGCCCAGCCAGCGCTCGTCCAGGGCCTGGAACGGCGGGTGCCCCGCGTCCGCGTGGACGAGCACCGCGAGCAGGGCCGTGACACCGGTCAGCAGCAGACCGAGCGGCAGCACGCCTGCGGTTCGACGCGCGGGAACAGGGTTCTCGGACATCGCGCCTCAGGCTCTCAGGTGGCGGGCGAGGAACTCGACGCTCGCGGTGACGATCGGGGCGATGTCCGGGGAGCCCAGGAAGATGTGGTCGGCATCCTCCACGGGCCGCAGTGTGGACTCGCCGCCCGCCGCCCGCAGCGCCGCGTCGAGCGCCTCGCTCTGGCTGTACGGGACCAGCCCGTCCTGCGTTCCGTGGATCAGCAGGAACGGCGGGAGGCCGGCGCCCGGCACGGCGTACGTCACCGGGCTCGCCGCGCGGGCCAGCGCGGGCCGCTCCTCCTGCGTGCCGCCGAGCAGCGCGTCGTACGGGTCGGGAAACTCCGCCCCCGGCGGCATCGGCGGCATGGGGTGCTCGCGTACGGAGACCAGGTCGGACACGCCGTACCAGTCGACGACGGCGCGTACCGAGGTGTCGCCCTCGCCGACGCCTTCGGTGCCCTCCAGGGCGGCGGAGTCGGGGCTGTGCGGACCGGTCAGTCCGGCGAGCGCGGCCAGGTGACCGCCGGCGGACTCGCCCCAGACGGCGATGCGGTCCGGGTCGACGCCGAAGACGTCGGCGAATGCACGGACGTATCGGATCGCGGCCTTCACGTCGTGCAGCTGCGCCGGAAACGGGGCCTCGAGGCTGTGCCGGTAGTCGATGGAGACCAGGGCCAGTCCGGCCGCGAGCACGGTGCCGTGCAGCAGCTCGGCGGGGACGGTCGGCGGCGGGTAGCGCCGGTCGCCCTCGAGCCAGCCGCCGCCGTGGATCCAGACCACGGCAGGAAGCGCCTCCTCCGAGGCGGGGACCTGGACGTCCAGCAGCCGCGGCCGGTAGCCCGGCCGGGTGGCGTAGGTGACTCCGTCGAAGCGGCGTACACCGTTCTCGGCCACCACGGGCGGCGCCGGAGCCTGGAAGGGAGGGGGCGGCCAGCTCATGTCGAGCTCGGCCGGGAGCGATTGCGTCATTGCGGCCCTCTCACAGGGGTCACGGGGGGCGGGGGCTGGGCGGTGGCGGTGGCGGATCCGGCGAGAATTCGCAACGTTTGCCCGAATTTGCTTGCGCCGACCACCGCGGCCCGGGTAACGTGTTACACGTGTAACAACGAACTCTAGCGAGATGCTTCACGCCACCACAAGGCCGTAGACCGGTGCATCTCCCGGCTCATTACACGAGCAACTCCAGCAGCAGCCGCTCCGCAGGCCCCTCAGGAGCCCGCCATGCTCACCGTCGGCACCCCTCCCCCCTCCGCCTCCGCCCCCACGGCCTCCCGCCGCACGCCCGGCCGCCGCCTCGTGCGCTGGACCTCCCGGCCCACCGCCCCGTGCGTCCCGCTGATCCGGGCCCGCGTGGCCGCCGCGCTCACCGCCTGGGGCATCTCCGGCGACCTCGCGGACACCCTGCTGCTGACCGTCGCCGAACTGGTCGGCAACGCGGTGCGCCATGCCGCGCCCCTCACCGACCGGCTGCACGTCACGGTGGCCGCCGGCGGCGGACGCCTGCGCCTGGAGGTCGAGGACGGCGACCCGACCCCGCCTCCTCTCGACCTCGCGGCGACCACGGAGGTCGACCCGGACGCCGAGAGCGGTCGCGGGCTGCTGATCGTCGGTCTGCTCGTGGCGGAGGCGCACGGCCAACTGACCGTCAGAGCCCATCAGTTCGGCAAGACCGTGCGGGTGTGCGTGCCGGTCGCCTGAGAGAGTCGACTCCCATCCGTTATCGCGAATTATTGACGGCCGCCATTTTATCGAGATACTTGCTCCATCCTCCCCGCTGCCCCAGATCGAGGTGCCGCCCCATGGAGCTCTCCCCGTCCGCACACACGGATTCCTTCTGCCGAGACCGGCTTCCCCCCTTCGACCTCTGGCCCGAACTCCACTTCGACCTCCCGGAGTTGCAGTACCCGGACCGACTCAACTGCGCCGCCCGCCTCCTCGACGAAGCCGTCGAGCGCTGGGGCGGCGACCGCCCCTGCCTGCTGACCCCCGACGACCGCTGGACCTACGCCGAGCTGCGGCTGCGCGCCGACCAGGTCGCCCAGGTGCTGACCGAGGACTTCGGCCTGGTGCCCGGCAATCGCGTCCTGCTGCGCGGCCCCAACACCCCCTGGCTGGTCGCCGCCTGGTTCGGCGTCCTCAAGGCGGGCTGCGTGGCCGTCACCACCATGCCGCTGCTGCGCGCCGGCGAACTCGCCGAACTGCACGACATCAGCCGGCCGTCGCTCGCCCTCTGCGACCACCGGCACGTCGACGAACTCGACCGGGCCCACACCCCCGGACTCCCCGTCCTCACCTTCGGCGGCCCCGCCGACACGGACCTGACCGCCCGCTGCGCGGCCAAGGACGGCCGCTTCGCCACCGTGGCCACCGCCGCCGACGACGTCGCCCTGATCGCCTTCACCTCCGGTACGACCGGACGCCCCAAGGCCACCCTGCACTTCCACCGGGACGTCCTGGCCAACGCCGACACGTTCTCGCGGCACGTCCTCAAGCCCCGCCAGGACGACGTGTTCGCCGGCACCCCGCCGCTCGCCTTCACCTTCGGACTCGGCGGACTCGTCGTCTTCCCGCTCTCCGTGGGTGCCTCGACCCTCCTGATCGACCAGGCCACACCGGTACAACTGGCCGATCTCATAGCCGAGTTCGGCGTCACCGTGCTGTTCACCGCGCCCACCGCCTACCGGGCGATCCTGGCCGCGGGGGCGGTCGACCGGCTTGCCGGCCTGCGCCGCTGCGTGTCCGCCGGAGAGGCACTGCCCGCCGCGGTGTGGGAGGAGTTCCACGCCGCCACCGGGCTGCGCATCATCGACGGCATCGGCGCCACCGAGATGCTCCACGTGTTCATCTCCGCCGCCGACGAGGACATCCGGCCCGGTTCCACCGGCAGGCCCGTGCCCGGCTACCGGGCCATGGTGGTGGACGAACACGGGGACCCCGTCCCCGACGGACAGCCCGGGCTCCTCGCCGTCACCGGCCCCACCGGCTGCCGCTACCTCTCCGATCCGCGCCAGACCAGCTACGTCCGGGGCGGCTGGAACGTCACCGGCGACACCTACATCCGCGACGCCGACGGCTACTTCTGGTACGTCGCGCGCAGTGACGACATGATCGTCTCCTCCGGCTACAACATCGCCGGGCCCGAGGTCGAGAAGGCCCTGGCCGGCCACCCCGATGTGGAGGAGTGCGGCGTCGTCGGCGCCCCTGACGACTCGCGCGGCATGGTGGTCAAGGCGTACGTCGTCCTCCGCCCCGGAGTCACCGGCGACGAGGCGACCGTCAAGGCGCTCCAGAAGCATGTCAAGGCGGTCATCGCGCCGTACAAGTACCCGCGCGCCATCGAGTTCGTCGCCGAGCTGCCGCGGACGAGCACCGGCAAGCTCCAGCGCGCCGAACTGCGCAGACGGGCCGCGGGCCGGCTGCCGAGCATCGCCGTGGAGCGCCGCGTCGAATGGTGCGACACGGACGCGGCCGGCCACTACCACTTCTCCACCGTCGTGCGGTGGGCCGAGGCGGCCGAGGCCGCCCTGCTGCGCAGCCTGGGCCTCGACCACCTCTTCGGCTCCACTCCGCGCGTGCACTTCGAAGCGGACTTCAGGGCCCGGCTGTGGTTCGGCGAGAAGGTCCGCACCGAACTCCGGGTCGCCAGGATCGGCCGGGCCTCGCTCCACTACGACTTCACCGTCCACGGCGCGTCGGATGCGGTCGCCGCCACCGGCCGCATGGTCGTCGCCCACTCCGCCGCCCGCGCCACCGGAACCGAGCCCTGGCCCGACGACGTACGCGAGGTCCTGCGCTCGGCCGGCCCTCAGCCCCCGGAACTCTTCACCCTCGCACCCGCAGGAGGTACGCCGTGCGCGTAGCAGTCATCGGAGGCGGGCCCGGCGGGCTGTACTTCGCGGCCCTGGCCAAGCAGCTCTCCCCGCGATGGGAGGTCACGGTCTGGGAGCGCAACGCCCCGGACGACACCTTCGGGTTCGGCGTGGTGTTCTCGGACGAGACGCTCGACGGGATCGCCCAGGCCGACCCCGAGACCTTCGCCGCGATGTCGGCGGAGTTCGCCCGCTGGACCGACATCGACGTCCACTACAAGGGCCAGGTCCTCACCTCCGGCGGGCACGGCTTCGCCGCCATCGGCCGCAAGCGGCTGCTGCAGATCCTGCAGGAGCGCTGCGCCGCCCTCGGCGTGGACGTCCGCTATCGCACCCAGGCCCCGCCGGCCGCCGAACTCGCCGCCTCCCACGACCTGGTGGTGGCCGGGGACGGCGTACGGTCGGCGACCCGTGCCGCGTACGCCGACAGCTTCGGCCCCGACCTCGACGAGCGGCACTGCCGGTACATGTGGCTGGCCACCGACAAGGTCCTGGAGGCCTTCACCTTCATCGTCTCCGAGCACGACTTCGGCACGGTGCAGGTCCATGCCTACCCCTTCGACGCCACGCGCTCCACCTTCATCGTGGAGATGGACGAGGGGGCGTGGCGGCGCGCGGGCTTCGATGTCCGCGCCGCCGCCGACCTGCCGCCGGGGGCCGGCGACGAGGAGAGCGTCCGGCGCTGCGAGGAGCTGCTCGCCGAGCATCTCGACGGCCACCGGCTGATCCCCAACAACTCCCGCTGGATCCGCTTCACCACCGTCCGCAACCGCAGCTGGCGGCACGGCAACGTGGTGCTGCTCGGGGACGCGGCCCACACCGCGCACTTCTCCATCGGCTCCGGCACGAAGCTCGCCATGGAGGACGCCCTCGCGCTGGCCGCCTGCCTGCACGAGAACCCGGACGTGGCCGGCGCGCTGGCGGCGTACGAGAGCGAGCGCAAGCCGGTGGTGGAATCGACCCAGCGCGCGGCCCAGGCCAGTCTCGAGTGGTTCGAGGACGTCGGCCGCTACACGGGCCAGGAGCCGCACCAGTTCGCCTTCAACCTGCTGACCCGCAGCCGCCGCGTCACCTACGACAACCTGCGGGTCCGCGACGACCGGTTCACCGCCGCCGTCCTCTCCCGGCACGAGAACGGCCCCGCCACGGCCGTCACCCCAGCCCTCACCCCGTCCCTCACCCCAGCCGTCACCCCGGCCGGGCCGGCCGTGCCCCCGATGTTCCGCCCCTTCCGGCTGGGCGGGCTGCGGCTGCGCAACCGGGTCGTCGTACCGCCGCTGGCCCTCTACACGGCGAAGGACGGGCTCCCCGGCGACTTCGACCTGGTGCACCTCAGCACCCAGGCCCTGGGCGGCGCCGGCCTGCTCCTCGCCGGGATGACCGCCGTCAGCGCCGACGGCCGGGCCACCCCCGGCTGCCCCGGCCTCTACACCGACGAACAGGAGGCCGCCTGGCGACGGATCACCGACTTCGTGCACGGTCAGTCGGACACCTGCCTCGGCATCCAGCTCACCCACGCGGGCCGCCGCGCCGCCACCCGCACTCCCCGCCCGGACGGTACGTCGCCGCCGCTCACCGGCGCCGACGCCTGGCCGCTGGTCGCCGCCTCGCCCCTCGCCTGGGACGCGGACAGCGCGGTCCCGCGCGAGGCCACCCGCTCGGACCTGGAGCGCATCCGCCGCGACTTCGTACGGGCCGCCGAACGGGCCCACCGCGCGGGCTTCGACGTCCTGGAACTCCAGTACGGCCACGGCCACTTGATGTCCGGGTTCCTCTCCCCTCTCACCAACCTGCGCACGGACTCCTACGGCGGCGACCTGACCGGCCGGCTGCGCTTCCCGCTGGAGGTGCTGCGCGCGGTACGGGCGGTCTGGCCGGCCGGCAAGGCGCTGCTCGTACGGATCTCCGCCACCGACTGGGCCGAGGGCGGCACGACCGGGACCGATGCCGTGGCGATCGCCCGAGCCCTGGCCGAGGCGGGCGCGGACGCGGTGGACGTCTCCACCGGCGAGGTCGTGGCCCACCAGCGGCCGCGCTACGGGCGCAGCTACCAGACCCCGTACGCCGACCTCGTCCGCAACGCCACCGGCGTCCCTGTCATCGCGGTCGGCGCGATCTCCACGTACGACGACGTGAACTCGATCATCCTGGCCGGCCGCGCCGACCTGTGCGCCGTGGGCCGCGCCCAGTTGCACGACCCGCTGTGGACCCTGCACGCCGCCGCGGCCCAGGGCTACCACGGCCCGGCCGCCCCCTGGGCGCCGTCCTGGAAGCAGGGCAGCGGCCGCCCGCCCGGCGCCAGGACCGACCGCGTCCCCCCGCGCCTGGAACTCCTGCGCGCCCCCGCCACGCCCGTGCACCAGCGCTGGCAACAGCCGCGCCCCGCGGCCGCACCGGCCCACTGAACCGGAGGACTCCATGCAACGCGACCGACAACCGGCGGACGGCGACCCGCCCCGCTTCACCACGGACGGCGACCCGCCCCGCTTCACCACGGACGGCGACCTGCCCCGCTTCACCGCGGCCGCCGTCCAGGCCGCACCCGTCTACCTCGACCCCGCGGCGACCGTCGACAAGGCCGTCGCCCTGATCGCGGAGGCCGCGGGCAACGGCGCCCGACTGGTCGTCTTCCCCGAGGTTTTCGTCCCCGGATACCCGTACTGGAACTGGACCATGAACCCGGTCGAGGGCTCGCCCTGGTTCGAGCGCCTGCGGCGCGCCTCGATCGACGTCCCGGGGCCGCACGTCGACACCTTGCGTGCCGCGGCGCGCCAGTACGGCGTCGTCCTCGTCATCGGCGTCAACGAGCGCGCCGCGCACAGTCTCGGCGTCCTCTACAACACGCTGCTCACCATCGGGCCCGACGGCGAACTCCTCGGCATCCACCGCAAACTGGTGCCCACGTGGGCGGAGAAGCTCACCTGGACCGGCGGTGACGGCAGCTCCCTGCGGGTCCACCGCACCCCCGTCGGCCCGCTCGGCGCCCTCGCCTGCGGCGAGAACACCAACACGCTGGCCCGCTTCACCCTGCTCGCCCAGGGCGAACTCGTCCATGCCTCCTGCTACATCGCCCTGCCCGTGGCCCCCGCCGACTACGACATGGCGGAGGCGATCGCGGTGCGCACCGCCGCCCACAGCTTCGAGGGCAAGGTGTTCTCGATCGTGGCGTGTTCGACCATCTCCCCGGAGATCGTCGACACCCTCGCCGGGGACGACGAGGAACTGCGCAAGCGGTTCACCCGGCCCCGCAGCGCCCTGTCGGGCATCTTCGGCCCGGACGGCCGTCCCGTCACCGAACCGCTCGTCGACGACGAGGGGATCGTCTACGCCGAGATCGACCTCGCCCGCTGCGTCCAGCCCAAGCAGATGCACGACATCGTCGGCCACTACAACCGCTTCGACATCTTCCGGCTCGAGGTCGACAACCGCCCCCGCACACCCGTGACCTTCACGGCCCCGCCGCCCCCCGTCCAGGCCACCGCCCCCGCCCCCGCCCCTGAGGAGGACGTATGAACCCCGAGCAGGACGACACCGCACTGGGCCGTGCCCGCGTGACCGACACCGCCGAACTCACCGCGTACTACGGGGAATTGGAGGCCCTGGAAGCCGGCGCCCTGTGGACCGTCGCCAACGACATCGAACCCTGGTACCCGCAGCCCAGGTCCGTGCCCGTCCTGTGGCGCTACGCCGAGCTGCGCCCGCTGGTCCGCAAGGCCCTCGACCTCGTCAAGGCCGACGACGCCGGGCGACGCGTGGTGATGCTCGTCAACCCCGGCCGCAGGGACGTCAGCGCCGCCGCCGGACTGCTGTACACCGGCCTGCAGATCATGGGCCCGGGTGAGGCCATGACGGCTCACCGCCACCAGGCGGCCGCCCTGCGCTTCGTCCACGAGGGCACCGGTGCCTGGACCATCGTGGACGGCCAGAAGCTCAAGGTCGGTCCGCGTGACTTCGCCATCACCCCGAACGGCACCTGGCACGAGCACGGCAACGACGCCGAGGACGGGCCCGTCATCTGGCAGGACGGACTGGACATCCCGCTGGTCAACGCCTTGGACGCGGGCTTCTACGAGGTCCACCCGGAGCTGTACCAGACCCCCGGCAAGGTCATCAACTCCTCGGTCCTGACGTACGGCGCGAGCCTTCTGCCGTACGGGGCGGAGAAGTGGACCCGGCCCTACTCGCCGCTGCTCGCCTACCCCTGGGAGCCCACGTACGAGGCGCTCCTGAACCTCGCGAAGGCCGGCGAGGGATCCCCGTACGACGGAGTGATCGCGGAGTACACCAACCCGGTCACGGGCGGATCGGTGATGCCGACCATGGGCGCGCACATGCAGCTCCTGCGCCCCGGTCAGGCCACCCTGGCCCACCGCCACACCGGCTCGGTCGTCTACACCGTCGCCAAGGGGCGGGGCGTGTCGGTGATCGCGGGGCAGCGCTTCGGCTGGCAGGAGGGCGACATCTTCTGCGTACCGTCCTGGGCCTGGCACGAGCACCGCAACCTCGACGAGTCCGAGGACGCCTGCCTGTTCTCCTTCGACGACTTCCCGGTCATGCGCTCGCTCGGCTTCCACCGCGAAGAGGCCTACGCCGACAACGGCGGCCACCAGCCCACCCACGCCTGACCCACGAGGAGCCCCCATGCGCCTGCTCACCTTCACCACCGCCACCACCGGCGACACCGCCACCACCGGCGACACCACGGACCGGCTGGGCGCCGAGGCCGACGGCCTGGTGTTCGACCTCGCCGTCCTGGCCGCCCACGCGGACGTGCGACTCCCGCACGACCTGCTCTCGTTCATCCAGGCCGGCGCCGAGGCCCAGGAGACCGCCCGCCGGCTCCTGGACACGGATCCCGCAGGCCTTCCGGCCGGTGCGGTCCACCGGCTCGAAGACGTCACGCTCCGTGCCCCGCTGCGCCCCGGGAAGATCATCGGTGTCGGGCTCAACTACGTCGAACACGTCGAGGAGTCGAGCCGCAGCCTCGACACCGACAAGGCCCTGCCGTCCCGCGCCGTGCTCTTCGGCAAGCCCGCCACCGCCGTCACCGGCCCCGGCGCGCCGATCCTGCACAACGCGGACCTGACGACCCAGCTCGACTGGGAGTGCGAACTCGCCGTGGTCATCGGCCGCAGGGCCTTCCGCGTCAGCGAGGAGGAGGCGTACGGGCACGTCTTCGGCTACAGCATCGTCAACGACATCAGCGCCCGCGACCAGCGCCGCTCCGGCCAGTGGTTCTTCTCCAAGGGCCAGGACTCGTACGCGCCCTTCGGCCCGGCCGTGGTCACCGCCGACGAGATCCCCGACCCGATGGACCTGGACCTGTCGCTGCGCGTCAACGGCGTGACCAAGCAGAAGTCCAACACCCGGCACATGCTCTTCTCCATCGCCGCGCTCATCGCCGACATCAGCTCCGGCATGACCCTGGAACCGGGAGACGTCATCGCCACGGGCTCCCCGTCCGGCGTCGGCGCGGGCATGGTCCCGCCGCAGTTCCTCTCCCCCGGCGACACCGTCGAGGCGACCGTCGAGCGCATCGGCACCCTGACCAACCCCGTCGTCGACGCCCGCTGAGCCCCGCCGGCGCCCGTACCCCAGGAGTACCCCGTGTCCCACCGCACCTTCCGCATCGGCCAGATCGTCCCCAGCTCCAACGTCACGATGGAGACCGAGATCCCGGCCGTCCTGCGGGCCCGCGAGACCATCGCCCCCGAACGCTTCACCTTCCACTCCAGCCGGATGCGCATGACCCATGTGACCCCCGAGCAGCTCAAGGCCATGGACGCCGACTCCGACCGGTGCGCCGTGGAGCTCTCCGACGCCCGCGTCGACGTCCTCGGCTACGCCTGCCTGGTCGCCATCATGAGCATGGGCCTGGGCTACCACCGCACGTCCGAGGAGCGCCTGCGCACCCGGACGGCCGAGAACGGAGCCCCGGCCCCCGTCGTCACCAGCGCGGGCGCCCTGGTCCACGGCCTGCACACGCTCGGCGCGAAGAAGATCGCCCTGATCGCCCCCTACATGCGGCCCCTGACGAGGACGGTCGTGGACTACCTCACCCACGAGGGCATCGAGGTCCTCGACTACACGGCGCTGGAGATCCCCGACAACCTCGACGTGGCCGCGCACGACCCGGCGAAGCTCCCCGGCCTCGCCCGCGCCCTCGACCACTCCGACGCGGACGCCGTCGTGCTCTCCGCCTGCGTGCAGATGCCCTCCCTCGGGGCATTGGAGGACGCCGAGCAGCTCCTCGGGAAGCCGGTGGTCTCCGCGGCGGTGTGCACCGCCCACCAGATGCTGCGCGCCCTGGACCTCCCGGCCGTCGCCCCCGGCGCCGGCCACCTGCTCTCCGGCGCGTACGCGGAGGCGCCGCTGCCCCACTGACTCGTGGGAGCCCGGAGGATCCCGGAGGAGGGCTGGATATGATCGCGGCCGCGCACAACGGAAGGCGATCATGTCGGACAGCCCCCTCAGGCCCAGCTCGTTGATCAACACGGTCTACGGAGCGTTTCTGCGCCGCCTCGGCGGCTGGATCTCCATCGCGGACCTGATCACGCTGATGTCCGAGCTGGACGTCGACGGACCGGCGGTGCGCTCGGCGATCTCCCGGCTCAAGAAGAAGGGCGTCCTGGAACCCGAGCGCCGGGGCGCCACCGGCTACCGCCTCAGCCCGTCGGTCCTCCCGGTCTTCGACGAGGGCGATCGGCGCATCTTCGGCAGCCTGGAGGCCGCGGACCTGGCCGACGGCTGGGCGATGGCGGTCTTCTCCGTGCCCGAGTCGGAGCGCTCGCACCGCTACCAGCTGCGCACCCGGCTGACCTGGCTCGGCTTCGGCAACATCGCGCCGGGTGTGTGGCTGGCTCCCGCCCGGCTGCTCGACGACGCCCGCGCCATGCTGGAGCGGCTCGGGCTGAGCTCGTACGTCCATCTGTTCTCGGCGGACTACGCCGCGTTCAGCGACCTGACCCACACGGTCAGCACCTGGTGGGACTTCCCGGCCGTCCAGAAGCAGTACGCGCAGTTCACCGAGCGCTACGAGCCCGTCGCCGAGGACCTGGCCGGACGGCCGGCGGTACGGGGCGGGCTCGCGGACGCCGAGGCGTTCCGCCACTATGTGCCGATGCTCACGCAGTGGCGCCGCCTGCCGTACCTCGACCCCGGCCTGCCCACGGAGCTCCTGCCGTCCGACTGGGACGCGGTCGCCGCCCGCCGGCTGTTCCAGCAGCTCCACTCCGTCCTCGCCGAGCCGAGCCTTCGCCACGTCGCGCGGATGACGGACCACGCGACGGCAGGCTGATACTGCTCTACACTTCCAGGCATACCGCCCCGGTGGACTCCCCCGTGCCACCGGGGCGGTTCTGTGTCCGCAGGTCCTCTCCTGCCGGCCGGGGGCGACCGCGACACCGCCGAGGGTCTCCATCGCCCTCCGGGGCGCGCCATCATCGAAGGTGAGGAGACCACCGACGAGGAGTGGCGATGAGGCTGTCGTTCCTTGAGCCCCTCTACGCGGAGCCGGGCCCGTACGCCTCCGTGTACCTGGACACCTCCCGGGACGTCGAGCATCCCGAGCGGGCGATCGGCCTGCGCTGGCAGCGGCTCCGCGAGAGCCTGTCCCGTCAGGGCGCGGACCGGGCGCTCCTGAACGTCCTGGAGGACGTGGTCGGTGCCGATACGGAGGTCCCGGGGGTGCACGGGCAGGCCCTGTTCGCCGCGCACGGCACGCTCGTCCTGGACGGGGAGCTGCCCCGGCCGCCCGAGCACGACTCCGCGCGCTACAGCACCCTGCCGGACGCGATGCCCCTGGTCACCCAGCACGTTCCGGAGATCCCCTACATGGCCGTGGTCGTCCACTACGGCGGCCTTCCGACCGCCGAGACCCACGGCTGGGTGACGCTGGAGGCGGAGACCGGCACCTGGCCCGCGTCCGCCGTCACCCCGGGTGAGCGGCTGCACCGCAGGGTCGCGGTGGCGACCTGGCACCGTACCGCCCTGCGGCTCGGTCACCGGCTGGACGAGCGGGCGCGGCGCGCCCATGCCGACGCCGTCGTCGTGGGCGGGGACGAGTGGGCGTGCAACGTACTGATCCGCCGCCTGCCGCACGCCCTGCGGGACAAGGTCGTACGCGTGGGCGGCCCGACCCCCACCGACACCGGACGCGCCCTCCTGGAGCCGCAGCTCGACGGCCTCTTGCGGGGCCGCATGGCCGCGCACGACCGGGAACTGGTGGACGTCTTCATCAGCCGGCGCGCCCTGGACGGAGCCATGACGGAGGGGCTGGCCGCCACCGTCGCCGCCCTCCAGCGCGGCCAGGTCGCGGCACTGCTCCTGAACCGGCCGCCCGGGTCCTCGCTACGGCTCTGGACGGGCTCCCGGCCCACCCAGCTCGCGCTGAACGAGGCGGAGCTGGTGTCCTTCGGCGTGCGGGCCCCGCGCGAGGAGCGCGCCGACGAGGCCCTTGTCCGTGCTCTCGTCGGCACCGGCGCCGAGCTGGTCGTCGTACCGGAGAGCGAGCTGAGGCTGTACGAGGGCGTGGGCGCCCTGCTGCGGTACACCGACCCTGGCACCCCGTCGTGACGGCGGCGGATGAGGCACATGGACAGGAGCAGAAGCGGGAGCGGCCCGGAACGGACGGCCATGACCACCACCACGACCACGGCCCCGCGGTCCGATGGCCCGTGAAGGGATCCCGAGGACCTCGTCCGCGCGGCACGCGCCATGGGCGTGACCGACGACCGTCTCCTGGAGGCCGTACGGAGCATCCCCCGGGCGGACTTCGTCCGCGCGGACGAGGTGGCGTCCGCGTACTGGGACGTGCCCGTTCCGCTCCCCCACGGGCAGGTGACCACCCAGCCCTCGCTGGTCGCCATGATGGTCGCCGCGCTCGGCCTCACCGGGGACGAACAGGTTCTGGAGGTCGGGACCGGGTACGGCTGGCAGACCGCGCTGCTGGCCCGGCTGGCCGCGAACGTCGTCAGCGTCGAGCGCTGGCCCGACCTGGTCGACGAGGCCCGCCTGCGGCTGGCCGGGCAGGGCGTCGGCAATGCCGAGGTCGTGCTCGGCGACGGGACCCTCGGGGTGCCGGGCCGCGCCCCGTACGACGCCGTCGTCGTCTGCGCGGCCTTCCCGCAGGTGCCGGAGCCGCTCGTGGAGCAGCTCCGCGCCGGCGGCCGGCTCGTCCAGCCGATCGGGCGGGGCGGGCAGGAGCACGTCGAGCTGTACGAGCGGCAGGCCGGCGGCCTGGCGCACCGCGGGACGGTCACCGCGGCCCGGTTCGTCCGGCTGTACGGCGTCCACGGCTACGACCAGGGGTGACGCGGTCAGCGCTGATAGGTCCCGACCAGGGTGCCGGAGGCCAGCTCCCTGCCCTTCAGTGCACGGTGCACGTCCTCGACGCCCGGGTGGTCGTGCAGCGGCAGCGGCTCGGACAGGGCGTACAGGCGGAAGAAGTAGCGGTGTCGCCCGTGCCCCTCGGGAGGCATCGGTCCTCCCCAGCCCATGCGCCCGAAGCCGTTGGGCCACGGCAGTCCGCCCTGTGGCTTCTGGCCCTCCGCCACGCCGGTGGTCCCGGGATCGATGCCGGTGACGAGCCAGTGCAGGAAGGTCGTCCCCGGCGCGTCCGGGTCCTCGCACAGGAGCACCAGCTCCGTGGCGTTCTCGGGCACTCCCGACCAGGTCAGGGGCGGTGAGATGTTCTCTCCTTCTCCGCTGTACCGGCGGGGGATCACCGTTCTGTCGTCGAACGCGGTGCTGCTGAGTTCCATTTCGCTCATGCGCGGCGCACTACCCGCAACGGCGGCGCCGGCACCGGTCCGTACCCCGAAACCCCCGTTCGGCCGAGCCCACCGGGGCCGCTCCCGAAGGCGGGGTGAGGATGGCGGTGTGCCGACCAGGATCCTGCTCGAGGGCCGCCCGGGCGCGGGCAAGACGACCGCCCTGCGCCGGCTGGCGGCGCTGCTGCCCGCCCGCGCGGCCACCGGCTTCACCACGGAGGAGATCCGGCTGTCCGGCGCCCGGGTCGGTTTCGCCCTGGAGACCCTGGCAGGCCGGCGCGAGGTGCTCGCCCACGTCGACCTGCCCGGTCCGCCTCGGGTCGGGAAGTACGGTGTCGACCTGGGCGTCATGGAACGGCTGGCGCTGCCGTCGCTGCGGCCTGCGGTGACCGGGGAGGCCGCAGGGCGGCTGGTGCTCATCGACGAGCTGGGGCGCATGGAACTGGCGTCCACGGCGTTCCGGGACGCGGTCGAGGCGCTGTTCGCCGCGGACGTCGATGTCGTCGCCACGGTCCACGCGCACCGCGACCCGTTCACCGACGCCCTCAAGCGGCGCGCCGGTGTCGAGGTCGTCCACCTCACCCCGGCGAACCGGGACGCCCTGCCCGCGGCGCTCGCCGCCCGGCTCACGCCGCGGCCTGCGAGCGGAGCCTCAGGGGCCTGAGCTGCGGCAGCTGCCCTTCTCAGCGGGCGGCGAAGGAGTGCACCGTCGTCGAGCGGTACGTCCGCCCCGGGCGCAGCACCGTCGACGGGAAGGACGGCTGGTTGGGCGAGTCGGGGAAGTGCTGGGTCTCCAGGCAGAAGCCGTCGCCCTGGCGGTAGACCTTCCCGGAGGCGCCGGCCAGCGTGCCGTCGAGGAAGTTGCCGCTGTAGAACTGCACGCCCGGCTCGGTGGTCGCGATCTCCATCACGCGGCCGGAGACGGGCTCCGTCACGGTGACCACATGCTGCGGCGCGCCGGTGAGGCCCTTGTCGAGCGCGAAGTTGTGGTCGTAGCCGCGGCCGAAGAGGACCTGCGGGTGCGCCGCGCGGATGTCCCGGCCGATGGGCTTGCCGGTGCGGAAGTCGAAGGGGGTGTGCGCGACCCTGGCGAGTTCGCCGGTCGGGATGAGGGTGGAGTCGACGGGGGTGTAGCGGGACGCGGCGATCCTCAGGGTGTGGTCGAGGATGCTGCCGTTTCCTTCTCCGGCCAGGTTGAAGTACGTGTGGTTGGTGAGGTTCACGACGGTGGGCCTGTCCGTCGTCGCCTCGTACTGGACGCGGAAGTCGCCGCGCGGGGTGAGGACGTAGTCGACCCGGACCCGCAGGGTGCCGGGGTAGCCCATCTCGCCGTCCGCGCTGACGTAGCGCAGGGTGAGGCCGGTGTCCGGCCCTTGCGCGTACGGCTCGACGTCCCACACGCGCTTGTCGAAGCCCTTGTCCCCGCCGTGCAGGCTGTTCGGGCCGTCGTTGACGGGGAGTCGGTACGTGCTGCCGTCGAGGGTGAAGGCGCCGCCCGCGATGCGGTTGCCGTAGCGCCCGATGATCGCGCCGAAGTACGGGCTGCCCGAGACGTAGTCCTCGAGGTTGTCGAAGCCCAGCGACACATTCGCGTACCGCCCGCGCCGGTCGGGGATGTCGAGGGACTGGACGATGCCGCCGTACGACAGTACGCGCAGCCGGGTGCCGCCCGCGGCCACCGTCCAGCGGTGGACGCGGGTGCCGTCGGCCAGGGTCCCGAAGTGTTCCCTGACGGGTCTTCCGCCGACCTGTTCCGCGCGGCCCGCGGCGAACGCCGGGGTCGTCCCCGCGGCCGCTGCCGCCACTCCGGCGGCGCCCGCCGCCATCACCGTACGCCTGCTGATGCTCATGTCGATGCGGCTCCTTGAGAGAGGGGCGTTCGATATTTCGACACACGTTCGAAATCGTGGCGTGACCGTAATGACACCGCGGGGAGCGTGTCAACGGTCCGTGCGTCACGCGTTTCCGGTCCATCTCCCGTAGATGTCGGGGGTGTTGACGCGACGTCGCCGGGGCCGACATCCTTCAGCGAGCGAAATCCCAAACGTTGTCCGATATTTCGAACCACTAGAGGGAGGCGCACCATGGCGCTCGGCGGACCGCACGGACGGGCGCGACTCGCCCCCGCCCTGAGCATCCTGAGCGTCCTGCTCGCCGCGACACTGCTTCCGCCGCCCGCCACCGCGTCGAGCGCGCCGGCACCGGAAACGGCCGCGGTCGACTACACGCTCACCGTCGACCCGGCCCGCGCCGGCCCCGCCATCGACGACACGATGTACGGCGTCTTCTTCGAGGACATCAACCACGCGGCCGACGGCGGCCTGTACGCCGAGCTCGTGCAGAATCGATCCTTCGAGTTCGACCGCGCGGACCACGCCTCGTACACCCCGATGACCGCGTGGACCCCGACCGCGACCGGGGGTGCGACGGGCACCGCGGAGGTCGTCGACGACGACGGCCGTCTGGCGGAGCGCAACCGGCGCCACCTGCGGCTGAGTCTGGACGGCCCGGCGGGGGCGGGAGCAGGGGCCGGGTTCGGGGTCGTCAACTCAGGTCACGCTTCCGGCATCACCGTGCGTGCGGGTGAGACGTACGACTTCTCCGTGTGGGCGCGCACCGACCGCTCCTCCGGTACGCCGCTGACGGTCGGCCTGCGGGACGCCTCCGGAGACACGGCGTTGGCCGACCCCCTGCACATCGCCGTGCGCACGGACCACTGGACCAGGTACACCGGCACACTCACCGCTCGCACCGCGAGCACGGCCGGCCGGCTCACGGTGATCGCGGGCGGCTCCGGCACGGTCCGGCTCGACATGGTCTCGCTCTTCCCCCGGGAGACCTTCCGCGGCCGGCCGAACGGGCTGCGCAAGGACCTCGCCGAGAAGATCGCCGCGCTGAAGCCGGGCTTCCTGCGCTTCCCCGGCGGCTGCCTGGTCAACACCGGAAGCCATGAGGCGTACGAGGCCCCGGACTGGGAGCGGCGGCGGTCCTACCAGTGGAAGGACACCGTCGGACCGGTCGAGCAGCGGGCGACCAACGCCAACTTCTGGGGCTACAACCAGTCCTACGGCCTGGGGTACTTCGAGTACTTCCAGTTCGCCAAGGACATCGGCGCCATGCCGCTGCCGGTCGTGCCCGCGCTCGTCACCGGGTGCGGCCAGAAGCGGGCGACCGACGACCCCGAACTCCTGCGGCGGCACGTCCAGGACACCCTCGACCTGATCGAGTTCGCCAACGGTCCGGTGACCTCCACCTGGGGCGCGAAGCGGGCGGCGATGGGGCACCCGAAGCCGTTCGGCCTGACCCACCTCGCGGTCGGCAACGAGGAGAACCTCCCCGACGCGTACTTCGAGCGCTTCACCGCGTTCCGCCAGGCCGTCGAGGCCGAGCACCCCGAGATCGCGGTGGTCGGCAACTCCGGCCCCGACGACACCGGACAGACCTTCGACCGCCTCTGGGAGCTGAACCGGGCGGCCGGCGTCCCGATGGTCGACGAGCACTACTACAACAGCCCGCGGTGGTTCCTGGAGAACAACGCGCGCTACGACTCCTACGACCGCCAGGGGCCGAAGGTGTTCCTCGGCGAGTACGCCTCCCTCGACAACCGCTTCTCCAACGCGCTGGCCGAAGCGGCCTATATGACGGGACTCGAGCGCAACGCCGACGTGGTCAAGCTGGCGTCCTACGCCCCGCTGCTCGCACGCACGGACTCGGTCCAGTGGCGCCCCGACATGATCTGGTTCGACAACCGGACGTCGTGGGGGTCGACCAGCTACGAGGCGCAGAAGCTGTTCATGACCAACGTCGGGGACCACGTCGTCCCCAGCCAGGCATCCCCCACGCCCGCCACCGTCGCCCCCATCGGCGGCGCCGTCGGACTGTCGACCTGGGCCACCAGCGCCGCGTACGACGATGTCACGGTCACCGCGCCGGACGGCCGCACCCTGTTCGGCGACGACTTCTCGGGCGGCGACGGGCAGTGGACGCGGGCCGCGGGGCGCGGTGCGTGGGCCGTCGAGGACGGCGCGTACGTGCAGTCCGACGCCACGGCCGAGGACACGCTGGTCACCGCGGGGGACCCGGCGTGGCAGGACTACGACCTGCGCGTGAAGGCCACCAAGCGGTCCGGGCGCGAAGGCTTCCTGATCGCCTTCGGGGTGAAGGACACCGGGAACCACTACTGGTGGAACCTCGGAGGCTGGGGCAACACCCGCTCGGCCGTGGAGAAGGCCGTCGGCGGCGCCAAGCAGACGCTGGTCGAGGACGGTACGACGATCGAGAGCGGCCGTGCGTACGACGTGCGGATCGCGGTCCGGGGGCGGCACGTCACGCTGTTCCTGGACGGCGAGGAGTGGGGCAGCTTCACCGACGACAAGGTGGCCGAGCCGTTCCGTCAGGTGGTCACCCGCGACAAGGCCACCGGTGAGCTCATCGTCAAGGTCGTCAACGCGCAGGACGCCGCGGCGCGTACGCGGATCGACCTCGGCCGGGAGACCGGCGTGGCGCCGGTCGCCCACCTGACCACACTCCAGGGCGACCCCGCCGCGGAGAACACGTCCGCGTCACAGCCGATCCGGCCGAGGCGGTCGACGTTCGACGGCGTCGACACCACCTTCACGTACACCTTCCCGCCCCACTCGATCACCTTCATGCGGATCAAGGCGCAGTGAGGAGAACACCGTGAACCCCATGGAACACACCGACCCCGGCCGCCGAGGCGTGCTGGCGGGGGCCCTTGCCCTGGGCGCGGCGGTGGGTCTGCCGGCCGTGGCCCGGGCCGCCGAGAGCCCGGCCGCCGCATCGGCCGCCCGGTACGCCAATCCGCTGGTCCGACGGCGCGCCGACCCCCACATCCACCGGCACACCGACGGCCACTACTACTTCACCGCCACCGTGCCGGAGTACGACCGCATCGTCCTGCGCCGTTCCAGGACGCTGCGGGGCCTGACCGGGGCAGCGGAGAGCGTGCTGTGGTGGAAGCACCCCACCGGCGACATGGGCGCCCACATCTGGGCGCCGGAGATCCACCACATCGACGGCCGCTGGTACGTCTACTTCGCCGCGGGCCGGGCCGACGACATCTGGAAGATCCGGATGTACGTCCTGGAGAACGCCCACCCCGACCCGTTTCAGGGGACGTGGACGGAGAAGGGGCAGATCACGACGGCCTGGGACACCTTCTCGCTGGACGCCTCCACCTTCACGCACCGCGGCGTCCGGTACCTGACCTGGGCGCAGCACGAGCCGGGGATCGACAACAACACCAATCTCTACCTCGCCCCGATGGCGAACCCGTGGACGATCGGCGGCCGGCCGGTGCGGCTGTCCTCCCCGACGTACGACTGGGAGACCCGCGGTTTCAAGGTCAACGAGGGCCCGTCGGTCATCGCCCGCAACGGCCGTGTCTTCATGACGTACTCGGCGAGCGCCACCGACAGCACCTACTGCATGGGCCTGCTGACCGCCGGCGCCGGCAGCGACCTGCTGGACCCGGGCTCCTGGACGAAGTCCCCGGCCCCGGTCTTCACCAGCAGCGACGCCACACGCCAGTACGGCCCCGGCCACAACTCGTTCACCGTCGCCGAGGACGGCCGCACCGACGTCCTCGTCTACCACGCCCGCCAGTACAAGGAGATCACCGGCGACCCGCTGCACGACCCGAACCGGCACACCCGCATCCAGGTTCTGGGGTGGAACGCCGACGGTACCCCCGACTTCGGCGTACCGGTCGCGGACGCGGCGACCGGTGGCACCCCGCGCTGAGAGGAGCGACGACCGCCCATGCCCTTACCGAACCGACCACCGACCCGCCGTGTGCTCGTGCTGGTTCCCTCGCTGCTGACCTGTCTGCTCGCCTCGCTGCTCGCGGCCCTGCCCGCGGGAACGGTGCGGGCGGCCACAGCGGAGGCCGCGGAGGCCGCGGACGGCCTCCTCGTGCACTACCCGCTCGACCGGACCGGCGGCGGCACCACCGTCACGGACGTGTCCGGCCACGCCCGGCCCGCGACCACGATGAACGGCGCCAACCACATCAACAGGTCCCTCCACGGCGGCGACCGCCATCTCAAGGCGCAGGTGCGCGACTTCCGGCTCTACGACCGGGTGGCACGGGACAGCGCGGCGCTGGACCTGGGGGACACCTCGTCGGTCACCGAGAACCTGACCCTGCCGGCCACCGGGCCGAACGGCGCCACGATCACCTGGTCCTCCGGCGACGAGGGCGTCATCGGCACGAGCGGGGCCGTCAGCCGTCCCTCGCCGGGGAGCGGACCCGCGACCGTGGTCCTCACCGCGACCGTCACCAGCGGAGAGGCGAGCGGACGGAAGGAGTTCACGATCATCGTGCCCGCGGAGTCGACCGTGCGGGAGAAGGTGGCCGAGGCCGCCGACGCCCTGAAGATCTGGGACGCCGACGACATCCGCGGCAACATCACCCTGCCCAGGAGCGGCCCGCACGGGACGCGGATCTCGTGGAAGTCGACGGACGGGAGGACCGTCACCGAGACGGGAGAGGTCAGCCGCCCCGCGCACGGAGCCGATCCGTCGAGGGTCAGGCTCACCGCGACCGTCCGCCTGGGCGACGTACAGGCGAAGCGGCGCTTCGACCTGACGGTACGTCCGCTGCCGAGGGCGGAGCCGTACGAGGGCTACCTCTTCGGCTACTTCACCGGCGAGAGCACCGCCGACGGTGAGCAGATCTACTTCGCGGCCAGCAGGGGCGACGACCCCCTGCACTGGGACGAACTGAACGGCGCCCGTCCCGTCGTCACCTCCACCCAGGGCGACAAGGGCGTGCGCGACCCCTTCGTCATCCGCTCCCCCGAGGGCGACAGGTTCTACCTCATCGCCACCGACCTGCGGATCCACGGGAACGGAGACTGGGACGCCGCGCAGCGGACGGGCAGCAAGAACATCGAGGTGTGGGAGTCGACCGACCTCGTGCACTGGTCCGACCAGCGGCACGTACGGGTGGCACCGGACACCGCCGGCAACACCTGGGCGCCGGAGGCCTACTACGACGACTCCCTCGGCGCGTACGTCGTCTTCTGGGCGTCGAAGCTGTACGACGAGACCGACACCGGCCACACCGGTGACGCGTACAACCGCATGATGTACGCCACCACGCGGGACTTCCGTACCTTCACCGAGCCGAAGGTGTGGAAGGACCCGGGGTACTCGGTCATCGACTCGACGGTGATCAAGAACGGAGACACCTACTACCGCTTCACCAAGGACGAGCGGAACAACACCTCGTCCACTCCCTGCAGCAAATTCGTCATCGAGGAGAAGTCCACGCGACTGCTCGACACCGACTGGGACTTCGTCTCCGAGTGCATCGGCAAGGGCGACGCCACGACCCCCGGCATCACCCAGGGCGAGGGGCCCACCGTCTTCAAGTCGAACACCGAGGACAAGTGGTACCTCTTCATCGACGAGTTCGGCCGCCGCGGGTACGTGCCGTTCGAGACCACGGATCTGGATTCCGGCAGATGGACGATGTCCCAGGACTACGCCCTGCCGTCCAGCCCCCGGCACGGCACCGTCGTCCCGATCACCCGGGCGGAGCTGGACGCGCTGCGTGCGCACTACGGGGTGGTCGACTGAGCGCGGCCCCCAACAGCGCGCTGCCCCATCGGCTCAGGGCCGCCTCCTCGTCCCCGAGCACTCTCAGGACGTGCCCGAACTCGTACGCGGCGAGTCCCCGCCCGTACGAGTCACCGCTCGCCGCAGGCCGACCCGGGCCAGTTCCGTCAGCGCCTCGGCACGGTCGCGGAAACCGTGGACGCCGTACGGCTCCACCGAGGCCAGCGCCCGGGCCGCGTCACGCAGGCCCAGTTCCAGTTCCGCCGAGCAGTCGTCCCCGGCGCGGAAGGCCACTCTGCGGACGTCGGACCACAGGTCCGGGCCCGGGTCGTCGGCCAGCTCGCGCCGGGCGCGTACCTCCCGCCACGTTCCGTCCAGCCTGGCCCGTGCCACATAGGCCACCCCGGTGCCGTCGGCCTCGATCCTGCCGTCGGCCAGCAGGACCCGGCCGCCCCACGGCGCGTGGTCGACGTGTCCCACCAGGCGGGCACCGGGCGAGGCGGTTCCGGCGGCGGGGAGCGGCAGTTCGACCGTGACGTCCAGGACGAGTTCGGCGCCGCCCGCCTCGCCGCGCATCCGTTCCCGGAAACGCACGCCGCGCGGCGGGTCCCGCATCGTCGTGCACGCGGAGTCCTTCGGCACGCCCGACGCGGACGCCGAGCCGAGGCAGTCCCACGCGTCCCGGTACCCCATCGCGACCAGGGTGTCTGCGGAGATCCGGCCGGCCAGGAACTCCGTGTCGAGCGGCAGCGGGTACCGCGGCTTGATCACCTGCAGGACGAACGGCCGGTCCGCGGTCCGAGCGGCCTCCAGTTCGGCGAACAGCGCCCCGTGGGCGCTCATCTCGATCATGTGCACGTACTGTTCGAGGGAGCCGTCACCCCAGTACGGCGTATTGCCGATGCACCACACCAGCCACACCTCGTCGGCGCCGCGGCGCAGCGCCTCCCCCACGTTCGCGTCCTTGATCCACACCGCGTCGGTCCAGACGCGCGGTCCGCGGCGCAGGGGCGGGATGAACAGCGGCAGCGACATGCCCGCCGCCATCAGCTCCAGGTCGATGTCCGTGTGCGGCACCGCCACGCACGTCTTGGTGGCGAAGTCGGCGACGTTGAACGTGCCCGCCACCGGGGAGGACCGGATCGTCTCCACGTCGATGCCGAGCGCGGGAAGCACCT
Organism: Streptomyces vilmorinianum; assembly: GCF_005517195.1. Taxonomy (NCBI): domain Bacteria; kingdom Bacillati; phylum Actinomycetota; class Actinomycetes; order Kitasatosporales; family Streptomycetaceae; genus Streptomyces; species Streptomyces vilmorinianum. The sequence continues at coordinate 4,205,142 of NZ_CP040244.1, forward strand.
TGCGGACCACTCCCTCGGCGTCCCCGAGGGCGGGCAGCGCCCAGGGCCCCTTGAGGTAGTCCGTGAGCGGCAGCAGCGAGCTGAAGTCCCGTACGCGGAGCCCGGACCACCGCCGGCCCATCTCCGCCGGATCCTGCCCCGACAGCAGCATCCCCGCCGTCATGATCCCGCCCGAGGTCCCGTCGACATGGTCGAAGTGGACGCCGTGCTCGCGCAGCGCCCGCACGACGCCGGTCTGCCACGCCACGCGCATCCCGCCGCCCGCGAGGACCAGCGATCGCCTCATGAGCCGGCCCCCGCGGTGTCCGCCGTGCGCACGTGCCCGGCCCGGTTCCCGAGCCGCCGCCCCATCAGCCAGCAGAGCACGGCGGTGGCCAGGTCGAAGAACGCGACCAGGAGGGCGAGCGGCCCGAACAGGTCCCGGACGACCCCGAGGCCCACCAGGACGAAGGCGCCGAACTTCTGCAGACCGGCCCAGAGCAGCAGGTACGGGGGTGGGTCCGGTGACAGCAGCCCCTGGACCAGCAGACCGCCGACGACGACCATGAACATGCCGACGGTCGCGAACAGATGCCTGCTGATCCCCGTCGAGTCGGCCGACAGCAGGTCCAGTACGGGCCCCGGCGCGAACAGCTGGCACACGCCGGTCAGCACCGTCACGCCGCCGATGAGGACGAGTACGAGGCGCAGGGGGTCGCGGGTGACCCGGGCCGGGAGCACGCTCACTCGAGTGCTCCGAGCAGGTCTCCCTTGGCGACGATGTACCAGACGATCGCCGCCCAGGTGATCGTCGCGCCGACGAAGCGGATGTCGTTGAGCTTCATCCAGCGCACCAGCAGCGGTGTCAGCCCGGCCGGGCCGTCGAAGTCCCCCGCCCGGATCTTCTTGTTGACCGGGATGATGATCCCCTGGCCGACCCAGGTGAGCACCAGGATGCCGGCCAGACAGATCGCCGACAGGACGACGTACCACTCGCCCCACTCGCTCCACACCAGCACGATCCCTGAGACGAACATCAGGGGCACGACGACGGTGAAGAACTTGGTCGCCTGTGTGGTGGGGATGCCGAAGTGGTCGTCGACGTTCTGCGGGGTCAGGGTGCGCCAGGTGGGATAGAGGAAGAACCGGAGCACCCACATCGTGCCCATGTACATCGTCGCGCCGAACAGGAAGTAGAGCGCGTTGATCAGCAGCCAGGTCTCCTTCATGAGCCTGCTCCGACGTCGATGCGGGGAGGATCGGGCCAGTCCTCCGACAGTCCGAGGCCGACGACGCTGTCCAGCGGCTCCCCGTACGTCCGCCCGGGGTCCTCGCTCGTGAGGAACCAGCACTCGAAGTGGTCGTCGAGCACGCCCTGGGCCGACGTCAGGTAGACGGTGAACAGCGGGTCCTCGGCGATCCCCAGGTCGTGCAGCCCGGCGACCTGAGGGGCGTCGCCCACGACGAGGCGTGCGCGGGCCCGGCTGCCGAACGCGATGTCGGCCTTGCCGTCAAGGTAGATGAACGACTTCATCAGCATCCCGCGGAACGCGCAGTAGTTGACCGCCCCCACCCGCAGCGGCAGCGCGGTGGCCGGCGGGCGTTCGATCTCGATGTACATGCCGAGCCGCCCGCCGACCTCGTACTGGCTCGACACCGCGGAGTCGCCGACCGTGAAGTCCAGGTTGGCCTGGTGCTTCGGCATCCCCCAGATGCCCTTGCCTCCCTTGACCGAGATCTCGCTGCTCACGGGCAGGTCCACGACGTACTGTCCGGTGCCGAACGTGCCGCGCAGCAGCCCCGGCAGCAGCGGTGGGGCCGGCCGGCGCCCGTGCGTGCAGGCGATCGCGATCGAGTACTCGATGTACCGGCCGATGTCCGTCCGCAGGTAGTTGACGACCGTGATGAGGAGCAGCCCCTTGCCGCCGGGGAGCGCCACGGGGTGCAGCTCGCCGCCGGGCAGCAGTCGGGCGGCCGCCTCGCGGTCGACGGTGAACCCGGCCATCAGGGCGGGCGTGTCGACCGAGTCGACGGGCAGCTCGAAGGGGATGCCGTCGACCAGGGCGTGCCGTCCGGCGAGCCGGCGCTGCCGGCGCGGCACCGGTGACGGCACGGCCGAAAGACCCAGCCGGGCAAGGTGCAGGATCCGGTTCATCGGGCGAGCTCCTCAAGGATCAGGGGGTATGTGTCGGTCGCCGCGTGGCGGCCCAGGAACACGTCGAGGTGGCCGTAGCCGGGCAGCATGTGGAGACTGTCGCGGCCGGGGCGGTACGCGTTGAGGAAGTCGTACGTGCGCTGCTGGCTCTCGGCCAGGAAGCAGCGGTTGTCCTCGCCCGCGAGGAGCACGATCCGCGCGTCGGTCCGCGGCGCCTGGGCGGCGAAGGAGCGGGGCAGCGACTCGATACCCTCCGTCGACACCAGCTGGCCGGCCCGGATGCACCGGTTCATCTGGGCGAAGAACGTCATCGGTACGTCGGCGAACTCGCCGCGGATCCAGTCGTGCGTCGCCTCGTCGAGATTCGCGTGGGACCAGAGGGCCGGCCATCCGCTGCCGTACGTGAAACTGACCATGCGGCAGACCGAGTTCCGGCACTCCGGGTGCGTCGCGCGCACGAACCACACCATCAGCCGGGAGAGCGGCCCGGCCGGCCGGTCGCCCCAGGCGGGTGAGATGGAGGGCATCAGGCGGCTGATGACCGGCGCGAGGCGGGCGATCTTGAACGTCGAGAGGCGGGGGACGACCGGGTGCAGCGACACCGCGTTGCTGACCACCGTCTCCACCTCGGGGAGGAGCCCGGCCGACAGGGCCATCATGAAGGACGCCGATCCCTGGCAGTGCACCACGGCCTTGAGCCGGTCCGTGCCCGTCGCCTCCAGCACGTGGGCCACCGCGGCGGGATGGTCGTACGCCGCCGCCTGGTCCAGCGTCCAGGGCACCGGTTCGAGGTCGATCGACGCGCGCCAGTTCAGCAGCCACACGTCCCAGCCGTCGTCGATCAGGGCGTCGACGAAAGTGCGCCGCAACGGTGGCCGGAAGAGCTCGGCCCGCACGCCGGCGCCGTGCACGACGAGGACCGGACCGCGGGTGGGCGGGCGGCTGCCCCGTACGTGGACCAGGGTCAGCGGACGTCCGTCGAACGCGGTCAGCGGCCGCACCTCGGTGACGTGGTCACGGCGGGTCGTCGGTCGGTTCGGCGGGTTCGGTGCGGGTGTGCGGCTCATGGCGTCCACGCTCCCCGGGAGATCACGACGGGATCCTCGATCAGACGCACCGCCGGCATCCCGACGGGCACGGGCCGTTTCCCGCCGGACGGGTCGTCACGCAGCTCCCAGTCGCGGCAGATCGACTCCAGGACCAGCGGGTAGACGGTGAGGGCGCCGCCCGGTGCGATGTGCAGGCGGAGGAAGCCCTTGTGGTCCTCGATCGACTGGCCGGACATCTGCCACTCCGCGACTTCGCCGCCCGTCGCGGACAGCACCCACAGCGCGAAGACGCCCGAGCCCACGACCGCGCCCATCACGGCGGCGACGGCCAGGCACGCGAACAGGACGACCCATCGGTCCCAGGACGCCGGGAACGGGATCGCCACGGTGACGGCCAGCGCGGCCAGCGCGACAGCGGCCTGCGACAGCGCCGCGACCGCCGGTCCGGAGGGCGGGGCCGCCTTCCGTCTGCGGAGCAGCCGGCCGAGGAAGCCGAGCGCGAGCAGCGCCCCGGCGACGCCCAGGCACACCGCGAAGAAGCCCCAGAAGTCGTCGGCACCGGCCCGGCGTACGGCGTCGACGGGCCGCAGCACCCCCTCCGCCAGGGCGAAGAGGAAACTCATCAGGAGGAAGAGAACGGCGTGCAGGCCCGCGGCCAGCATGGCGAAGCCGACGTTGCGCCACGGCAGCCAGCGCCCCGACCACGGGATCGCGATGCCCCGGGCGAGGCGGCGGGACTCCGCTGCGTCGGGGTACGTCTTCCCCATCCGGGCGAACTCCACCGGCGGGTCGTCCTTGTCGCGCAGCCGTGCCCCGCGGGGCGGCAACGGCAGCACCGGGGGCAGCCCGTGGGTGGCGGCGAGGTACGCGCCGCCCAGCCCGCAGGTCACCATCTGGCGTCGTCGCGGGTCGGGGGCGGGAACGCCGGTTCCGGGCGGGTCTCCGGGCAGCCGCTCGGCGTACCGGGCGTAGTGGTGACGGTCGCCGGTCAGCCACAGCCGGACCGACGCGTTCGTCGGCACCCGTCGGCCGGTACCCGGATCGACGTGGCTCCGGATGATGTTGCGGTCGAACCAGTGCAGGGCGTTGAAGGCGTCGGCGTCGCCGCCCGCGCTCTCCAGCCACGTGGGTTCGGCGGAGCAGACGATCACACCGTCGCCGGCCTTCAGGTTCGCGGAGAGGTGCTTCTCGAAGTAGCGCAGCTGGGGGTCGTCGAAGTACGAGCCCAACTGGCTGTCCAGGCCCACGAGCCACCAGCCCTCGGGCAGGCGGACACAGAAGTAGCTGCGCGTCTGCCGGGTCCGCCAGGCGCCGATCGTCCGTTGCTGGGTGAACATCCGCAGGAAGGCGGTGAGGCCGTCGTACCAGTCGTGGTTTCCCGGCAGCGCGACCATCAGCGGCGGGTCCGTCGCCTCGGGCAGGGCGGCGCGGTAAGGGCCCTTCATGCGGTCCTCGTATCCCGTCGCCGAGGCCGCCGGGTACACCTCGTCTCCGCCGAGGACGAGCAGGTCGCCACGGCTCAGCCGGAGCGGCACGTCACCGTCCCCCTCGGCGGTGAGGGGGACGGTGAGTTCGTCCTCGGCGAGCGTCCAGGCCACCGAGCTCGTCGCGTCGAAGCCGTCGCCGAGGTCGGCCACGTAGTCGATCCAGATCTCCCGCGCGTCCTGCCTGCCGAGCGGGGCCTGCAGCAGGTCCGCCTCGAGCACCCCCTGGAACTCCCGCTTGTCCGAGTAGCCGGCGAAGACGGCCGCCAGCACGGCCTTGACCGCCGTACGGCCCAGCTCCCTCGGGGCCAGCCACCGCACTTGCTCCTGCGGGGTGAAGCCGAGTTCGCCGGCGTGTCCGCGCAGCTCGCGTACCTTCACGCGCGCTCCCCGGTCGGTGCGAAGTGAGAGCCGTAGACACCCCACAACTCGCCCAGGAAGAGCCGGCCGAAGCTCTCCAGTGCCCGGGCGGGGTGTGGCCCCGAGGCACGGAACGTCGTCAGCTGCTGGGCGAAGTCCCGGGCGAGGATGACGATGATGCCCGCGCCGAGCACCGGGGCGTCGGCGTCGCCGCCCTCCGGTACGTGTCCGGCGAGCATCCGGACGTACAGGGTCGACGTGTCGCTCCAGACGTCGAATCCGGGGTCGTCGTGCACCTCCTTGTGCCCGACGAGCGTGAGCGGATTCCCGCCCGGGTCGCGCAGATGCAGCCGGTACAGCATCCGACGCCGGGCCGGGTCGTCGTCGCGGGTGAAGAGGTTGAACCAGCCGGCCTCGACGGGCAGTCGGCCGCCGAGGGCATCGCACTCGACGTGGCCGGCCGCTCCTGCCTGGTGCCGGGGGTCCGCGACGAACCGGTCGACGTCGTCCGCGGTGATCGTGAGACGGAACATCAGCCGCTGGTTCCGCGACCGGCCGAGCGCCCGTCCCTCCTCGGGGTCCGTGACGTCGAGCGCGAGGTGCCCTTTCATCTCCTCGGTGAAGGAGAGGCTGGTGGGCCGCCCACCGTCCGCGGACGCGGACGCGGACGCGGACGCGGACGCGGACCCGACGCCCGCGCCGGGCGCGGGAGCCGCCGCGGACCGTGGCGTACGGCCCTCCTCGATGATGTGCTCGCAGGCGCGGTCGGCGAAGGCGGCGATCGTGAGCGAGGGGTTCGCGCCCACCGGTCCGGGCAGGGCGGCGCCGTCGAGCACGTACAGTCCGGGGAGACCGAAGACCTCGCCATAGGAGTCGCAGACCCCCTCGGCGGGATGACGGCCCATCGGCGCGCCGCCGAGCGGGTGCACGGTGATGACGCGGCGGGTCCACCACAGCGGGTTGTCGCGGAACTCGCCGCCGAGCGCGCCGGCCACCTCGCCCATCGTCTTTCGCACGCGCTCGAAGTAGCGGCGCGAGGTCAGTGTGGTCCAGTCGATGTCGAGGTAGCCCCGGCGCAGGCTCATCCGGCCGTCCGGGAGGTCGCGGCCCATGCCGAGGAGCGGCAGCGAGGAGTCGGAGAAGACCCCCGGTCCGAGGAGCAGCGCGAGCCGGGCGCTGATGTTGCTCCGCGGGTCGAAGCCGAGCCGGGACCGGAGCCGGTGGAGGCCGAATCCGACGGCGCGGCGGACGCTGCCGGGCACCTGGGCCGCCTCGGCGAGCCAGTCCACGAAGGCCGGGTAGCCGGCGTCCTCGACGTAGAACCCGCGTCCCGTCGAGCCGTCCTGGTCGAGCTCGTCGCCGGCCCGGATGGCGCTGGTGATCACCGGGCCCGTGCTGCTCGCCAGCTTCCGCGGCCCGTTTCCCGCGGCGCCGCCGGTCGCCTTGAGGACGAGGCCGAGCAGGTCGCCGTTGCCGCAGAATCGGGTGCCGAGGGCCGGGCTGATGCCGCGCAGCGCGGAGCGGTTGCGCAGGAGCAGGTACGTCGATCCGAAGGAGCCGGCCGCGAGCACCAGGCGCCTGCAGTGGATCGTGTGCAGCGGCAGCCGCCCGGTGGGGGTGCGGTGTCCCTCGCGGGCCGGGTCGTGGACGACGTAACGGACCTCGTATCCGCCACCGGGCCGCGGGGCGAAACCGCGCACCTCGCAGCGGGTGCGGATGTCGGCGCCGCGGTGGCGCGCGGCCGACAGGTAGGTGTGGTCGAGGGTGTTCTTCGCGCCGAGGTTGCAGCCGACGTCGCACTCACCGGTCAGCCGGCAGGTTTCCCGCGGCAGGCCGTGGAGGTTGCCGTACTCCGGCTCGGGGACGGGGGCTCCGGGGACCGGCGCCTCGCCGGGGACCGAGGCGAACGACACGGCGAGCGGCGGCCGGGTCAGCCGCAGGCCGAGGCGGTCCGCGGCCTCCCGCATCGCGACGGTCTTCGGCGTGTCGTCGTACGGGTAGGGCGTGGCGCCGAGCATCTTCTCGACCTGGCCGTAGTGCCGATCGAGGTCACGGCGGCTGATCGGCCAGTTCTCGTACCCCCCGCCGGGAAGGGGCGACTCGCGGACGAACCACTTCTCGTCCTTGCGCAGCAGGACGTTGGCGTAGATCAGCGACCCACCGCCGAGACCGCTGCAGACGATGCCCTCGAGGCCGCGGAACGACCAGAGGTCGAACAGCCCGTGCATGCCCTCGCTGGGGTCCCAGAAGTTGCGGGCCATGCCGGCGGGCGTCCGGGGGAAGCTGCCGGGAGGGTACGGTTTGCCGCGCTCCAGCACCACTACGGACAGACCGGCGTCGGCGAGCCGGTACGCGGCGACCGAGCCGCCGAAGCCCGAGCCGACCACGACGACATCGACCTCGGTCTCTGCTGGGGCTGGGGCTGAAGCGTTGGCCGGCCCTTGGGCTGGGGCTTGGTTGCGGGGCCGTTCATTCGTCATTCGGGCGTTCCCCTTACGGGCGACTAATGAACATTCCGGTGCATATTGGACGCTAGCTGCCTCCGTGCCGGCGCACCAAGCAGACGGTGCGTCCGGGGGAAGGCCGCCCCTGGACGAGCCGCTAGACCAGCCGCGCGACGAGGTAGGCGAGGGCGGCCGCGGCGCCGAGGCAGCCGAGGACGAACAGCGAGCGCCAGGAGACGGCCGCCCGCCGACGGCCGCCGGCGGCGCCTGCCGGGGGCGGCGCGGGAGACAACTGCCCCGAGGGCGGGCCCGTCGGCCGCTGGGCAGCGGGGGGTGGCGGGACGGGACCGCCGCCGGTGTACGTACGTCCCGCGTCCGGCCGGGGGCTCTGGAACGGTTCGACGAGCGGCGTGATGGCCGGGCCCCACTGCGGCGGGGCGCCCTGCGGGGACAGTCGCTCGTGCAGCTTTCCCCCGGCGGTGCGCCGCCAGGCACGACCCGCGACATCGGTGAACTCGACGGACAGACTGGCGGGGTCGAGTCCGTGGCCCGCACCTGCCGAGAAGAGGACGAACTCCGAGAACCCGCCCGGCGCCAGCAGCCGGACGCCGTCCGGCCACAGGAGTTCGTCCCCTGTCGAGACACGGAGGTCGCTGATGGGCTGGCTGCTGCCGTTGAACACCGTGACGCGACGGCCGTCGGCATGGACGTAACTCGAGATCCAGCTCGCCTGCCGGATCCGATCCGCTCGTTCCGCCTGTTCCTCGCGCCGTCGCCGCGCCTGCTCCTCGCGTTCCTCGCGCAGCCGCTGAGCCCTTTCGGCGCGGTGGCCCTGACGGTATCCGACCACTGCGGTCGCCACCGACACGAGCAGGCCGAGGATCGCGATCACGGTCCCCATCATGGCTCCACCATGCTGCCGGCGGCCCCTCCTGTCGATCAGCCGGTGGGCCGAATGCGTGCACGACGCGCCCTCCGCCGGCCGGGGAACCCCAGGAGCTCGAGCGGCGCCCGTCGCCCCCCTCCCGGCGCGAGGCCGCCACCAGTACCGTGGATGCGTACGAGACCGAGGAGGCCCCATGAGCGCGCTGCCCCACGAGAATCCGGCACCCGCGTACGCCAGCCCGTACCGGATCGAGCCCCACGAGGGCCCGCAGACCCTGGCGGAGCTCCGCGCCGCCCTCGCCGTCATCGACTCCGCCGAGCTCACCGCGTTCAACGCCAAGCTGGACGCCGCCACGTTCGGGGTCGAGCAGACCGCCGTCATCACCGAGGCGCGCCACCTCGTCGCCCTGCGGACCCGGCCCGAAGTACAGGACGCGATCCGAGCCTCCCTCGCCGGCGAGAGCGAGCTCATGACCGCCGACGACCTGTGGGCCGAGCTCGACAAGGGCGCCGCGTGACCCATTGGATCGTCCAGGTACCCCGACGGCTCTACGTCGAGTTCGCGCACCTCGCCCCCGGCGAACGCCGGGCCGTCCACGACACCCTCGCCCTCCTCGCAGCCGACCCACGCCCCGCCGCATCGGCATCCGAGCCCCTCCAGGCCGCGGAACTCCGCCGCATCCTCACGAAACCCGCGTCGGACACGGGCGCCAAGATCACGATCCTGTACCGCGTCCGCGAGCCCCAGGGCACGAAGCCGGGCCACGTCGAACTGATCTTCATCCTCGCCGGCCCCTGAACGAGCCTCGGGCTCACGACGTCCGGCCCTCAGTCGTCGAGCAGCCGCCATGCGGTGAGGGCGAGCCCGGTCCGTGTCAGTCCGGTGGGTTGGGTGAGGTCGATGCCCAGCGTCGCTCCGATCTGTTCGATGCGGCGCGCGACGCTGCTGTGGTGCAGGTGGAGGAGGTCGGCGGCCCGGCGGAGGGAGCCGGTGGCGCAGTAGGCGTCCAGGGTCTCCAGATCGTCCGCGTTGCCGGCGATGCGGGCGATCGTGGCCACGTCGGGGTTGGCGCGCGCGGTGTCCCGAGGCACCTCGGCGAGAAGTGCGAGGGCGCCCAAGTCGGCGTGGCGGACGACCGGTTCGCGCGGGCCGGTGAAGCGGAGGGCGGTGCGGGCCTCCCGCCAGGACCGTTCCGGGCTGTCGGCGGAGCCGATGCCCGCGCGTACGCCTTCCGGGAAGCGGGCCCGGTCCACGGCGGCGGCCAGGATGACGCCCACGTCGGCGAGCGGTGCCGCCTTCACCGGGCGGGCCGGGCAGACCAGGGCGCCGATCCGGTCGAGCGGGAGCCGCGAGCGTACGGCGACGACGTGGACCGGCAGGTCGGCGGCGAACCCCAGGAGCCGTAACGCCCGTGCCCTGGCCGCCTCGTCGCTGTCGGAGCTGATCACCAGCTCGACGAGAGCGGGGTCGGCCATGGTGGTGCGGGCCGGACCGTACCGCTCGACGGCCGCCGCGGCGGCGATGGCGAGCCGGTCGAGGAGGACTTCGTCGAGCTGACTCGGCGGACCGGGGCGTTCCAGCCACACCGTGCCGATCTCCTCCTCGTCGAGGGTGATCGGCACCGTCGTCGACGCGGGTGACGGCGGGGCGGACGCCGCCCTGCCGTCTGGCGCGATACGGATCGCCCGCGCCGTGCCGTGGAGCCGGATCCCGGCCACGCACTCGGCCAGGCCCGCCGACGCCCGGGCGAGCGCCGGGAGATCCACCCGCCGCCGCATCAGCGTGTCGTAGAACATGACGACCCGGATCGCGCCGTCGACGTACGGGTCAAGTCCCGACAACCGTAAGGCCAGTGCCTGCATGCGAGAAGGATAGAAGGACTGGGGCGCGCCGATCGGTGCGCGTTCGGGCCGGGATGCGCGACGGATGACGGATGCCGCCTCGGGGGGGACGGCCGTGAGGATGGCCGTCATGGATCCCGAACTCGAAGCGTTCATCCCGTTCCTCCCGGACATCGACATGGAGGACCCGGTCGCCGCGCGCAAGAACTTCACCGAGCGCGCAGCCGCGGCGCCGGCGCCGGACACCTCGGACATGGAGGTCGAGGACCGCACGGTCCCCGCCGACCCGGACGTGGCGGTACGGATCTACCGCCCGCACCAGGCATCACGAGGCGCCGTCGTCTGGCTGCACGGCGGCGGAGGCGTCTTCGGCGATCTGGACACCGAGCACCCGTGGGCCGCCCGGATCGCCGACCTCACCGGGGCGGTGGTGATCTCGGTGGACTACCGCCTGGCGCCCGAACACCGGTACCCGGCCGCCCTCGACGACGCCTACGCCGTACTGACGTGGACGGCCGAGCACGCGGCCGAGCTCGGCGTCGACCCGGAGCGGATCGCGGTCGCAGGCCACAGCGCCGGGGCGGCGATCTCGGCCGCGGTGGCGTTGCGGGCGCGTGACCAGCGGGGGCCGTCGATCCGCCTGCAGGTGCTCAACGAGCCCGGGCTCGACGACCGGCCCCGGACGTGGTCGCGGCGGCATTTCACCGACGTGCCCTGGATGAACAGCGGCAAGATCGCCGCCGCTTGGCGGCACTACCTGGGCGACCAGCCGGCCACACCGTACGCCGCCCCGGCCCGGGCCGCCGACCTGTCCGGCCTGCCGCCCGCCTACATCGCCACCGCCGAGTTCTGCCCGAACCGCGACGAGGACATCGAGTACGCGCTGCGCCTGCTGCAGGCGGGCGTGTCGGTCGAGCTGAGGCAGTGGCCCGGCACGTTCCACGGCTCGCAGGCGATCCTGTCCGCCGATGTGTCGCAGCGTCAGATCGCCGGACTCACCGCAGCCCTGCGCCGCGCCCTGGCGGCCTGAGCCGTGGGCGATCAGGAAAGGACGGATGTCTTGAAGATCCGACTGGTGTTGGGCGGAAGCGTGGCCGCGCTGAGTGTGTGTGCGGGCTTGCTGACGGCGGTTCCCGCGCCCGACGCGACAGCGATCGTGCCGGCCGGCAGCGCGAGCTCGTCGACGGGCGTCGATCGCGCGGAGCTGCAGTCCGCGATGGACGGTGTCCACCGCGCGGGGATACCGGGGGTGTACGCCGAGGTGCGCGACGCCGGCCGGACATGGCGTGGCGCCTCGGGGGTCGCCGATGTCACGACCGGCCGTCCCGTCAGGGCCGACATGCGCCAGCGCGTCGGCAGCATCACCAAGATCGGCGGTGAAGGCCGCGACCTCGTTGATGTTGGTGGGACGAGACCGAGGTGAAGAAGGCGATCGGCATCGGCGATCGCGACGACCTGGCCATCGCGCTGCTCATGTCCGTCGGCTATCCGGCAGAGGAGCGACGCCACCAAGGCCGTCGGGCTCAGGAACGCAACGTCTTCCACGAGTCGTACGGATCACCCAGGAACGCCACTCGCTGGAGGACCTCGGCGAACGTCATCGTCCGCTCGGTGAGGAGTGGCCGCACAGTGCCGACGATCAGGATTCCGCGCCGACAGCGGCCCCGCCTCCTGCCCCGGGGTGTCCCCGGCCCGCCATACTGGTCACGATGCGTGTGGCACTGATGACAGCAGGGTCCCGAGGCGACGTCGCGCCTTTCACCGGGCTCGGGCACGGACTGATGCGCGCGGGACACGACGTCACCGTCGTGACCCATGAGTCGTTCGCCGGCCTGGTACGCGAAGCCGGTCTCGCCTTCCACGGACTGCCCGTCGACCCGCAGGCCGAGTTGCGCACGGAGCACGGTCAACGGTTGCTGACCAGCCGGAGCGGGCCCGGGAAACTGGCGTGGGTCCTGGCCATGGCCCGGCGGCTGGTCGGCGGGATGGCGCCGGGGATGCTGGACGCGGCGCGCGAGAGCGACGTGCTTCTGCTGTCGGGGTCCGTCGCGCCGCTGGGCCATGCCATCGCCGAATGCCTGGGGCTGCCGAGCAGAGGTGTCTACCTGCAACCGCTCGCGCCCACCCGCGCGTTCCCGCCGCCGGTCGTCGGTACGCGATCCTGCGGCGGCGCGGGCAACCGGCTGGCCGGGCGGGCGGTCAACGCCGCCTTGGAGCTGGCGTTCAGCAAGGCCGCCCGCGTCCTCGAGACGGAACTCGGCAGCCCCCGGCGCCGGAACCGGGAGCGCCGGAACTGGCCGGTCCACCACGGCTTCAGCACCGTGGTGGTCCCACGCCCGGCCGACTGGCGCCCGGGCCTGACGATCGGCGGTTACTGGTGGCCGTACACCCCACCGACCGCCCGACTCCCCCAAGAAGTCCACGACTTCCTGGACTCCGGCCCGCCCCCGGTCTTCGTGGGGCTGGGCAGCCCGACCGTGCCCGACCCGGAACGGGTGAGCGATCTGATCGTGCGGGCGCTGCGCGAGGCCGGGCTGCGTGGCGTGATCCAGTCCGGATGGAGCGGGTTGCGCGCCGACGGCGATGACATGCTGACGATCGGAGAGGCGCCGCACTCTCTGCTGTTCCCCCACATGGCGGCCGTCGTGCATCACGCGGGCGCGGGGACGACAGCCGCGGGTCTGCGTGCAGGCGTCCCCGCCGTACCCATGCCGGTGTGGTTCGACGGCGCGTTCTGGGCATCACGGCTCACCGCCCTCGGCGTCTCGCCCGGCCCCGTACCCCTGAGACGGCTCGCCGCACCGCACACCCTCGCCACGGCTCTCGCCGCGGCGGTCCGCGATCCGGTCTACCGCCGCCGCGCCGCCGTCCTCGCCGAGCGACTGCGGCAGGAGGACGGCGTGGCCCCCGTACGGGCAGCACTCGAACACCTCGACCACGGCGGCCCCGGTGCGCGCCGCTGACGCCCACCGAGTCCGCGGATGATCTCCGCGGCCGTGCCGGAGCCGGCGTCGATCGTTCTGCCGGGGCCTCCCCGGCGCCGTGTCAGCGAGGAGCGAGGCTGGACTGACGTACCACCAGTTCCGGCTGGAGGATGACGTGTTCGTGCTGATGGTCGCCCGCACCCTCGCCCGTCTCCTGCAGCAGCAGTTCGGCGGCCCTGGCTCCGATGGTGAGGGCCGGCTGGCGCACCGACGTCAGCGGCACCGTGGCGGCCGCGGCGAACTCGATGTCGTCGTAGCCGACGATGGCGATGTCGTCGGGGACACGGACGCCGGCCGCGTACAGGGACTGGAGGACGCCGAGGGCCAGCAGGTCGTTGGCGCAGAACACGGCGGTGGGACGCTCGGCCAGGCCGAGGAGCCGGGCTCCCGCGTCGCGTCCGCCCGCGACGTCGAGACGTTCGGCCGGGATCTCCTGCAGGGCCTCGGGTGGCAGGCCTGCCTCGGCCAGCGCGGCCAGGGCGCCCGCGCGCCGGTCCTGGATCTGTGTCAGGTGTCCCGGCCCGCTGACATAGGCGAGGGTGCGGTGGCCCGCCGCGATCAGATGGCGGATCGCCAGGGAGCCGCCGACGACGTCGTCGACGGAGACCGAGCATCCGTCGTCGTCCCCCGCCACGCGGTCGACGAGGACGAACGGGATGCCGTGGCGCCGGAACTCCCGCAGGGTGGCCCCGCTCGGGTCGGAAGGTGTGATGAGGACGCCGCGGACCCGCTGCTCGGCGAAGAGCGAGAGGTAGTCGGCCTCGGCCTGGAGGCTCTGGCCGCTGTTGCACACCATGACGACCAGCCCCGCGTCCCGGGCGGCACGCTCGGCTCCCCGTGCGATGTCGACGAAGAACGGGTTGCCCATGTCCAGGACGAGCAGGGACATGATGCGGCTGTGGCCGGCCCGCAGCTGACGGGCGGACTCGCTGCGTACGTAGCCCAGGCGTGAGATCACGCGCTGCACGTGCTGCCGGGTCGCGGCCGAGACGCGCTCCGGCTGGTTGATCACGTTCGAGACGGTGCCGACGGAGACACCGGCCTCGCGTGCCACGTCCTTGATGCCGACCGTCCGTGCGGTGCCTGTCATCCGTCCCACCTGGTCCTGTCCTGCCTGGTGTGTTGATCCTATGCCGCCGGGCCACCTCGTCAGGCGAGATGGAAGACCTCGGTGAGCGGGCGCATGGCGGCGTCGGGCGCCCGGCCGTCCAGTTCCTCGAAGAAGCCGGCCATCTCCGCCTGCCAGCGGGCGTTCACGTCCGTGGCCTCCATCGCGGCTCGGGCCTTGTCGAAGTCCGGCGTCTCCAGATAGCCGACGAGCAGCCCGTCCTCGCGCAGGAAAAGGGAGTAGTTGTGCCAGCCCGTCTCGGACAGGGCGGCCAGCATCTCGGCCCAGACGTGCTGGTGGCGTTCGCGGTACTCGTCGACCTTGTCGGACCGTACCTTCAGGAGAAAACAGACGCGCTGCATGGGGTCACCTCCTGCACGGCCGCGACGGCCGTGTGGGCGGCGAGTGCGCCCGGCTTGGCCGGGTCCCACAGCTCGAAGCCCTCGACCGTGCGACCCGCGTACAGACGCAGTGACACGTCGCGCAGGGCCCGGGCGGCGCCGAAGGAGTGCGTCATGGGTGTTCTCCCGTGCTTGTGCCAAGCGGAGCGCCTGACATGAAATGTTTCAGTGGAGTTGTCGGGAAGCTAGCCCCGCCGGTCCAGCGCGTCAAGGGGACTCTTAGGCAACACTGTCCGAAAGCCCTGGTGGCCTTGACGGTCCTTATACAGGGGGCTAGCTTCCCCGGTGAAGTGAATCGATTCATTGAGTCGTGTATCCGGCGTCGGCTCCCTTCCGGGACAGCCGCCCATGCATCCAGAGGTGGACATGCCTGACATCGCTGCCGTGAAGACCGCTCTCGCCGGCCAGCGGATCGAGACGCCGTCCTGGGGGTACGGAAACTCCGGCACCCGGTTCAAGGTGTTCGCCCAGGCCGGCGTGCCCCGCACCCCGTACGAGAAACTGGACGACGCCGCACAGGTGCACGCCTTCACCGGCGTCGCGCCCAAGGTGTCGCTGCACATCCCGTGGGACAAGGTCGACGACTACGCGGCCCTCGCGGCCTACGCCGAGGAGCGCGGCCTGGAGCTGGGGGCGATCAACTCCAACACCTTCCAGGACGACGACTACAAGCTGGGCAGCGTCTGCCACCCGGACGCCAAGGTCCGGCGCAAGGCCGTGGACCATCTGCTGGAGTGCGTCGACATCATGGACGCGACCGGTTCCGCCGATCTGAAGCTGTGGTTCGCGGACGGCACCAACTACCCCGGCCAGGACGACATCACCGCCCGCCAGGACCGGCTCGCCGAAGCACTCGCCGAGGTGTACGAGCGGCTCGGGGACGACCAGCGGATGCTGCTCGAGTACAAGTTCTTCGAGCCCGCCTTCTACACCACCGACGTCCCGGACTGGGGCACCGCGTACGCCCACTGCCTCAAGCTGGGTGAGAAGGCGCAGGTGGTCGTGGACACCGGACACCACGCGCCGGGCACCAACATCGAGTACATCGTCGCGCTGCTGCTGCGGGAGAGGAAGCTCGGCGGCTTCGACTTCAACTCGCGCTTCTACGCCGACGACGACCTGATGGTGGGCTCCGCCGACCCCTTCCAGCTGTTCCGGATCATGCACGAGGTCGCCAGGAACGGCGGCCTGCTGCCGGAGACGAACGTCGCGTTCATGCTCGACCAGTGCCACAACATCGAGGCCAAGATCCCGGCCGTCATCCGCTCCGTGATGAACGTCCAGGAAGCCACGGCCAAGGCCCTGCTCGTCGACCTCGACGCGCTGAGCGCCGCCCAGCGGGACGGAGACGTGCTCGCCGCCAACGCCGCCCTGATGGACGCGTACAACACCGACGTACGCCCCCTCCTGCGCGAACTCCGCGAAGAGCACGGACTCCACCCCGACCCCGTCGCCGCCTACCGGGCCTCCGGCCGCCAGGAGCGGATCGCCGCCGAGCGCGTCGGTGGCGAGCAGGCCGGCTGGGGCGCCTGACCCCGCTTGCCCCGCCCACGCGGCCCGGCGGCCTCGGTCCGCCCTCCGGGCCCGTACGTCCACCGCTCCGCGAAGCCCCGCACCTCACACACCTCGAAGGAATCCGGTCATGTCCTCCGCCACGCACCACGCAGCCGCCGCGCTGATCGCACGGTCCCACCGACTCGGCTCCGACCCGCGCAACACCAACTACGCGGGCGGCAACACCTCCGCGAAGGGCACCGGGACCGACCCGGCGACCGGCGGCGACGTCGAGCTGCTGTGGGTGAAGGGGTCGGGCGGCGACCTCGGCACCCTGACCGAGGACGGTCTCGCGGTACTGCGCCTGGACCGGCTGCACGCGCTCAAGGACGTCTACCCGGGCGTCGAGCGCGAGGACGAGATGGTCGCCGCCTTCGACTACTGCCTGCATGGCAGGGGCGGTGCGGCCCCCTCCATCGACACCGCCATGCACGGCCTGGTGGACGCCGCGCACGTGGACCACCTGCACCCGGACTCCGGCATCGCGCTGGCCTGCGCCGCCGACGGCGAGAAGCTGACCGCCGCGTGCTTCGGCGACAAGGTGGTCTGGGTGCCCTGGCGCCGTCCCGGCTTCCAGCTCGGCCTGGACATCGCCGCGATCAAGGAGGCCAACCCGCGGGCCGTCGGCTGCGTCCTCGGCGGCCACGGCATCACCGCCTGGGGCGACACCTCCGAGGAGTGCGAGGCCAACTCGCTGTTCGTCATCCGCTCCGCCGAGGCCTTCCTCGCCGAGCGCGGCACGCCCGAGCCCCTCGGCCCGGTCCTTGCGGGGTACGAGCCGCTGGGTGCGGCCGAGCGCAGGGAACGGGCCGCCGCCCTTGCCCCGGTGATCCGGGGGCTGGCTTCCCAGGACCGCCCGCAGGTCGGCCACTTCGACGACTCGGAGACCGTACTGGACTTCGTCTCCCGGGCCGAGCACCCCCGGCTGGCGGCGCTCGGGACGTCCTGCCCCGACCACTTCCTGCGCACGAAGATCCGCCCGCTGGTCCTGGACCTGCCTGCCTCCGCGCCGCTGGACGAGGCGATCGCGCGGCTGAAGGAGCTGCACGCCGCCTACCGCGAGGAGTACGCCTCCTACTACGCGCGGCACGCCGGCCCCGACTCCCCCGCGATGCGCGGCGCCGACCCGGCGATCGTCCTGGTCCCCGGCGTGGGCATGTTCTCCTTCGGCAAGGACAAGCAGACCGCGCGCGTGGCCGGCGAGTTCTACGTCAACGCGATCAACGTGATGCGCGGGGCCGAGGCCGTCTCCACGTACGCGCCCATCGAGGAGTCGGAGAAGTTCCGCATCGAGTACTGGGCGCTCGAGGAGGCCAAGCTGCGGCGGATGCCGAAGCCGAAACCGCTCGCCACCCGCGTCGCGCTCGTCACGGGCGCGGGCAGCGGCATCGGCAAGGCGATCGCCCACCGCCTGGTCGCCGAGGGTGCCTGCGTGGTCGTCGCCGACATCGACGCCGAGAACGCCGCCGCCGTCGCCGAGGAGCTGGGAGGCCCCGACACGGCGGTCGCCGTCACCGTGAACGTCACCTCGGAGGACGAGATCACCGAGGCGTTCAAGGACGCCGCCCTCGCCTTCGGCGGCGTGGACCTCGTCGTCAACAACGCCGGGATCTCTGTCTCCAAGCCGCTCCTGGAGACCACGGCCAAGGACTGGGACCTCCAGCACGACATCATGGCCCGCGGTTCCTTCCTCGTCTCGCGCGAGGCGGCCCGGATCATGATCGAGCAGGGTCTCGGGGGCGACATCGTCTACATCGCCTCCAAGAACGCGGTGTTCGCAGGCCCGAACAACATCGCCTACTCCGCGACCAAGGCCGACCAGGCCCACCAGGTCCGGCTGCTCGCCGCCGAGCTCGGCGAGCACGGGATCCGCGTCAACGGCGTCAACCCCGACGGGGTGGTGCGCGGCTCCGGCATCTTCGCCGCCGGCTGGGGCGCGCAGCGCGCGGCGACGTACGGCATCGAGGAGGAGAAGCTCGGCGAGTTCTACGCCCAGCGCACCCTCCTCAAGCGGGAAGTCCTCCCGGAACATGTCGCGAACGCGGTCTTCGCGCTCACCGGCGGCGACCTCACCCACACCACCGGCCTGCACGTCCCCGTGGACGCGGGCGTCGCCGCCGCCTTCCTGCGCTGACGAACGCCCCCTCCGACCGCGTCTGCGGCCGCCGTGTCGGCGCGGCAGCCCCAGGTGCGCCCGAAGCGGGCAGGCGGCGGACATGCCGTACGGGCGACCGTCCGCGCCCCTGGCACGGCGCCTCTCGTGGCACCGCCGCCGGCCCGCTTCTCCCTCCCCTCCTCCTTCTTTTCGTTCTCGCTCGCCGCGGAGGCACCCCACGTGACGACCACCCCGCCGTCCTCGGCCATTCCCTCGGCGTTCGCCGCGGTCGACCTCGGCGCCACCAGCGGACGCGTGATCCTCGGCCGGGTCGGCCCGGAGAACCTCGACCTCACCGAGGCGCACCGGTTCCCCAACACACCCGTGCGCCTGCCCGACGGGCTGCGCTGGGATGTTCTCGCGCTCTTCCAGGGCGTCCTCGACGGGCTGCGCGCGGCCGCCCGATCCGGCGGCGTCACGTCCATCGGCGTGGACACGTGGGCCGTGGACTACGGGCTCCTCGACGCGGACGGCGCGCTGCTCGGTCACCCGTACCACTACCGCGACCGGCGGACCGACGGCGCCGCCGAGCAGGTCTGGGCGCGGGTCGGCCCCGAGGAGCTGTACGGGGTCACGGGTCTGCAGCACCTGCCGTTCAACACCGTCTTCCAGCTCGCCTCCGCCGCCACGAGCGCCCAGCTGCGCGCCGCCCGCACCCTGCTCCTCGTCCCCGATCTGCTCGTCCACTGGCTGACCGGTACCGTCGGCGCCGAGGAGACCAACGCCTCCACGACGGGTCTCTTCGACGCCCGCACCGGCAGCTGGTCGAAGGACATCCTCGGCCGGCTGTCGATCGACCCCAATCTGCTGCCCCCGCTGCGTGCCCCGGGCGACCCGGCCGGGACGCTGCTGCCGCATGTCGCCGCGTACACCGGTCTCGACGCGCGGACCCCGGTGACGACCGTCGCCTCGCACGACACGGCGTCCGCCGTCGTCGCCGTCCCGGCCACCGAGCCGAACTTCGCGTACATCTCCTGCGGCACCTGGTCGCTGGCCGGCCTCGAACTGGACGCCCCGGTGCTCACGGAGGCCTCCCGGGCCGCCAACTTCACCAACGAGCGCGGCATCGACGGCACCATCCGCTTTCTGCGCAACATCATGGGCATGTGGCTGTTCGAGGAATGCCGGCGTACGTGGGACAAGCGGGGCCTTCCCACGCGCATCCCGGCGCTGCTCGCCGACGCCGCCCGCGCCACGCCGTTCGCCGCGGTCGTCGACCCGGACGCCCCCGAGTTCCTCGCCCCCGGTGACATGCCCGACCGTATCCAGGAGCACTGCCGCAGCACCGGCCAGCCGGTCCCGGACAGCCAGGGCGCCGTGGTCCGCTGCATCCTGGAGAGCCTGGCCCTGGCCCACCGGAGGACCCTGCGCCGGGCCGCCGAACTCGCCGGCCGCGACGTCACCCACGTCCACCTCGTCGGAGGGGGCGCCCGCAACGACCTCCTCTGCCGGCTCACCGCCGACGCGACCGGGCTGCCCGTCGTCGCCGGCCCCACCGAGGCCACGGCGCTCGGCAACATCCTCGTCCAGGCCAGAGCCGCCGGACTCGTGGGGGACCTGCCGGCGATGCGCCGGCTCGTCGCCGCCACGCAGCATCTGCGGCACTACAGTCCCCGTGGAGACATGGCAGCCTGGGATGCGGCCGCCGCCCGACTCGACATCGCCCGGCCCGACACCGCCCGACTCGACACCGCCCGACTCGACACCGCCCCAAGGAGTTCGTGATGCGCGTCGCGCTCTTCGCCACCTGCGTCAACGACGCGGTGTATCCGTCGACGGCGATCGCCACCGTCAAGGTCCTCGAACGCCTCGGCGTGGAGGTCGACTTTCCCGCGGCGCAGACCTGCTGCGGGCAGCCCCAGTTCAACACGGGCTACCGCCGCGAGACCGAACCGCTGGTGCGCCGCATGGCTCGCGCGTTCGAGGGTTACGCGTACGTGGTCGCCCCGTCCGGGTCCTGTGTCGCCATGGTGCGCGACAACTACCCGCGGATCGGGGCCAGGGCGGCGGCCGAGGGGCGCGGCCCGGCGCTGGCGGAGGCCGCCTCGTCGCTGGTGCCCCGGACGTACGAGCTCACCGAGTTCCTGGTGGACGTCCTGGGCGTGACCGATGTCGGGGCGTACTTCCCGCACCGGGTCACGTACCACCCGTCCTGTCACGGCCTGCGGATGCTGGGTCTGGGCGACCGCCCGCGGCGGCTGCTCGCGGCGGTCAAGGGCCTGGAGCTCCTCGAACTCCCGGGAGCGGAGGAGTGCTGCGGCTTCGGCGGCACGTTCGCGGTGAAGAACCCTGACGTGTCGGCGGCGATGGGGGCCGACAAGGTGCGTCACGCCGCGTCCACCGGCGCCGAGGTGCTGTGCGGCGCCGACAACTCCTGCCTGATGCACATCGGCGGCATGCTGCGCCGCCAGGACGCCCCGCAGCGCGTACTGCACCTCGCGGAGATCCTCGCGAGCACGGAAGAGGAGCCACTGGCATGAGCGACAAGAAGGGGCGCGCGTCAGCGCTCGACGAGGGGCGGTGGTCGGGCGACGGGCGGGCGTTTGTCGGAATGCCGTCCTTCCCCGAGGCCGCGCACGATGCCGTACGGAACGAGACCCTGCGCGGCAATCTGCGGCACGCCACCCACACCATCCGCGACAAGCGCGCGGTGGCCGTCTCCGAGCTCGACGACTGGGCGCAGCTGCGCGAGGCCGGTATGCGGATCAAGGACCAGACCCTGCGGCATCTCGACCGCCATCTGGTGCAGTTGGAGAAGTCGGTCACGGCGGCGGGCGGCACCGTGCACTGGGCGGCGGACGCGGACGAGGCGAACCGGATCGTGGCGGACCTGGTGAAGGCCACCGGGGAGAGCGAGGTCGTCAAGGTCAAGTCGATGGCGACGCAGGAGATCGGGCTGAACGAGGCGCTGGAGGCCGAGGGGATCCGGGCGTACGAGACCGATCTGGCCGAGCTGATCGTGCAGTTGGGCGAGGACCGTCCTTCGCACATCCTGGTCCCCGCCATCCACCGCAACCGCGGCGAGATCCGCGACATCTTCGCGCGGGAGATGAGTGAGTGGGGCCGCCCGGCCCCCGAGGGTCTGACGGACTCCCCGGCCGACCTGGCCGAGGCCGCCCGGCTCCATCTGCGGGAGAAGTTCCTGCGCGCGAAGGTGGGTGTCTCCGGGGCGAACTTCATGGTCGCCGAGACGGGGACGCTCGTGGTCGTGGAGTCGGAGGGGAACGGCCGCATGTGCCTGACCCTGCCCGAGACCCTGATCTCCGTCGTCGGCATCGAGAAGATCGTGCCGACGTGGCGCGACCTGGAGGTCTTCCTCCAGACGCTCCCCCGCTCCTCGACCGCCGAGCGGATGAACCCGTACACCTCGATGTGGACGGGTACGACGGACGGGGACGGACCGAAGACCTTCCATCTGGTCCTCCTCGACAACGGCCGCACCGACGCCCTCGCCGACGAGGTCGGCCGCCAGGCCCTGCGCTGCATCCGCTGCTCGGCCTGCCTCAACGTCTGCCCGGTGTACGAGAGGGCTGGCGGGCATGCGTACGGTTCCGTCTACCCCGGCCCGATCGGAGCGATCCTCACCCCGCAACTCCGGGGCACCGCAAGCGAGATCGACGCCTCGCTGCCGTACGCGTCATCCCTGTGCGGGGCCTGTTACGACGTGTGTCCCGTGGCGATCGACATCCCCGAGGTCCTCGTCCATCTCCGCGAGCGGGTCGCCGATCAGGGCGGCAAGGGCCACCGGCTGGAGAAGGCCGCCGTCAAGGCGGCCTCGTGGGTCCTGGATCACCCGTCAGTGCTCGCGGCGGGCGAACGGCTGGCGTCCGCCACCCGCACGCTTCACCCGAAACGGCTGCCGGGCCCCGGCGCCAGGCAGTGGACCGAGAGCCGTGACCTGCCGGAGATGCCCGCCGAACCGTTCCGCGACTGGTGGAAGAAGAACCGCTCATGACCCCGCAGCACCCCTCGTCCCGCGACCGGATCCTCGCCCGCGTCCGGGATGCCGTCGCCGGCGCCCCGGACGCTCCCGAGGTGGCCCGCGACTACCTCACCAGCCACCACCCCGACGACCCGGCCGCGCTCCTCGACCTCCTCCACGAGAACCTCGCCGACTACCGGGCCGTCGTCCACCGCGCCTCCGAGACCGCGCTCCCCGCCCTGATCGCCCGACTGCTCGCGGAGCACGGCGCGAAGAGCGTCGCCGTCCCGTCGGGCCTGCCCGCCTCCTGGCCGGCCACCACGGACGCCGAGCAACGCCCCGACGACGGCACCCTGACCCCGTACGCGCTCGATGCGACCGACGCCGTGGTGACGGGCTGCGCCCTCGCCATCGCCGAGACCGGCACCCTCGTCCTCGACGCCGGCCCCGGCCAGGGCCGCCGCGCCCTCAGCCTCGTTCCCGACCTGCACATCTGTGTCGTCCGCGCCGCCGACCAGATCGTGGCCTCGGTCCCGCAGGCCATGCAGCGCCTCGATCCGAGGCGCCCCCTGACCTGGATCTCCGGCCCGTCCGCCACGAGCGACATCGAACTCGACCGGGTCGAGGGCGTACACGGCCCCCGGACCCTGGTGGTGATCCTGGTGGTCGACTGAGGCTCGAATCTCCGGCGGAGGGGGTAACTCGGCCTGTGAGCGGGGTAGTTGTACTGCGGCTGGGTGTCGCGCACACGGCGGGGGCGGACGGGGGACGATGGGCGCAAACAGGCGAGCCAGGCTGAACGGCGAGATGGACCCGGGGGTGCAGCTCGCGGGCATCCTCACCGACGACGACATCGTTCGGTACGCGAACGAACACGACCTCATCGTGCCTTTCGACGCCGAGAACGCGAAGTACGCCTCGTACGAGCTGCACGCCTCGGCCAACGCCCAGGTCCTCATCTACCACGGCGAGTTCACGGCGCACGCGCCACTGCCGCCCGTCAACGGCGAGCTGATCCTCGAACCGGGCGACACCGTGCGGATCGACACCGCCGAGTCCATCCGGCTCCCCGACAACGTCATGGCCAACATCATCGGCCTGGGGCAGCTGTACGCCTGCGGAGTGACCGTCGCCAACACGTACGTCGACCCCGGCTCACGCGGGCCGATCTATCTCGCGGTGACGAACCTGGGGCGGCGGACCGTCAGGATCCCGGTCGGCGAGCCGATCGGGCGCGCCCAGTTCTACCTCCTCGGCCGTCCCGTGCGCACGGCGCACCCCGGCCCCGTCCATCGGCGGTCCATCCGGCTGCGGGTGGCCGGCGAGGAGGCGGACGACCTGCGGGGCACCGCCCGGCCCGGCAACGGAGCGCGGCCGGGCGCAGGGGTGATCGACCCGGCGGCCGCGACGCAGCTCGCCGCGCACCAAGAGGCGCTCGACCACCGGCTGACCCGGCTCAAGCTGGCCCTCTACGCGATGGCCGGGGCATGGATCGGTCTCCTCTGGGCCGTGGCCCCGGCGAGCGGGAACGCCATCCTGCGCGCCCTCAACGGGGACGGCATCCCGGACGTCGCGAAACTCGCCGTCGGGCTTGCGGTCCCGGCTCTCCTGACCCTGTGCTTCAGGGACGTACGGCGCTCGTGGACGCATCTGCTCGGCCGCCGCCGGGCGGCTCTCGAGCCCGCCGACGACGCGACGCGGCCTTCGACTCTTCCTGGATGACGTCCGGCCTCGGCGCCCTGGCAGGCGAACCGAGTCGGCCGGTCCCCTCGTAGGCGGGGCGAGTTCGTCCAGTCCTGTAACCGCGGATGCGCGGAACCTTGCCAGCCCCACTGAGACGACCCATCGCCGTGCGGCTTCACGCGGCCCTGGCCACCATGGCCGTCGCCGCCGCGACCGGCGTGGTTCTGGCGATGCCCGAGGCGTCGGCAGCGACCGGTGGCGTCACCGGCTACGCGACACAGAACGGCGGAACCACGAGCGGCGCCGGCGGGCAGACCGTGCGGGCCACGACCGGGACCGCGATCCACGCGGCCCTGTGCGGCCGGGCCGCCAGCAGCACCCCCCTCACCATCGAGGTCGAGGGGACCATCAACCACGGCAACACCAGCAAGGTGTCGGGCACCAGCTGCAACACCGCCGACGGCGTCATCGAGCTCAAGCAGATCAGCAACGTCACGATCGTCAACGCCGACACCGGCACCGTCCTGACCTCCGGCAGCGGAGCGGGCGTCATCACCTTCCCCCGGACCTCGCTGAACAAGATCACCTTCGAGATCACGAGCTCGACCGGAACGCCGAAGGTCGCCGAGTACGAGACCTACGCCGGCTGACGGTTCGCCCGCCCGCCCGGACCACCGCACCACCACCCCGCGCGTTCCCGAGGCCGGGGTCGTCGGACACGACGGCCCCCGGCCTCGGACCATCAGTGATTCCGCCCACCTCGAAGGCTCCGCCCCCACCATGATCGGTATCGTGAGGCTCCGGGTTCCCGCGGCATTCCTCGCTGTTGCCGGTGTGAAGCGAGGGGCGGCTGGGAAGTCAATGCCCGGTGCAAGGACGGATGATGTTCTCTGAAGGGGGATCCTTGGGCGGGTCACGTGCTGTCGACGTTCCCACCGCTGCGACCGTGTGCGTCATCGGTGCGGGTTTGTCAGGGCTGGCGACAGCACACGCTCTCTCGGCCAGGGGAATCGACTTCGTCTGTCTGGAGAAGGCACCGGACGTGGGAGGGATCTGGCGCCGGCCCGGCGCCGGTGAGCGGGGACCGGCCTATCTGTCGCTGCATCTGAACACCGCCAAACAGCTCACCGGTTACGCCGACTTCCCGATGCCGTCCGAGCTGCCCCTCTACCCCCGGCACAGCGACGTCGCCGCCTATCTGCGGTCCTTCGCCGAGTGGGCCGGGCTGCTCCCCCATGTCGAACTGCGTACCGAAGTGCTCTCCGTACGGCAGGACGACGCCGGCGCCGGCGCCTGGTCGGTCGTCAGCCGGGACGCGCGAGGAGAAGTGACGGAGCGACGATTCGAGCAGGTGATCGTCGCCTCGGGCCACAACAGCGAGGCGGCGCTGCCGAATCCGCTGCCGCCCGGCTCCGGCTCCTTCTCCGGCAGGATTCTCCATTCGATGGACTTCCACGACGGCGCCGACTTCGCCGGTCAGCGCGTCGTCGTCGTGGGGCTCGGGGCCTCGGCGGTGGACATCGCCGCC
Organism: Streptomyces vilmorinianum; assembly: GCF_005517195.1. NCBI lineage: Bacteria > Bacillati > Actinomycetota > Actinomycetes > Kitasatosporales > Streptomycetaceae > Streptomyces > Streptomyces vilmorinianum. Next base: position 4,230,675 of record NZ_CP040244.1, read on the forward strand.
GACCTCTCCCGGCACGCCGCGCAGACCGTGCTGTCCGTCCGCCGGGGCCTGCACATCGTGCCCAAGCAGCTCTTCGGCATGTCCGTGGACCTGATCGCCGACGCGCCGTGGTGGAACACCATGTCCTTCCCCGAGCAGCGCCGCTTCGTCGAGCAGGCGCTGTTCGTGGCGCGGGGCAAGCTGGGGGACTACGGCCTGCCCGAGCCCGACCATCCGATCTTCTCCTCGGCCGTGACCATCTCGGACGAGATCCTCAGCCGGATACGGCACGGCGCGGTGATACCGAGGCCCGCGATCGACTCCATGGACGGCAGCCGGGTGTCCTTCACCGACGGAACCTCGGTGGAGGCGGACGCCATCGTCTACTGCACCGGATTCCGTATGGCGTTCCCCTTCCTTCCCGACAAGTGCCCGGCAGGTCCGCGGCAGGGGGCGGTCGAGCTGTACAAGCGTGTCGTCTCGCCCGACCGGCCCGGCCTGCACTTCGTCGGACTGATCCGACCCGTGGGCTCGATCACCCGCCTCGTGGAGGCCCAGGCGCGGTGGGTGGCGCGGATCGTCGCCGGCGACATCACGCTCCCGTCCACGGATCTCATGCGCGAGGAGATCCACACGTACCTGAGCGGGATCGAGGATCGTTACGGGCTCACCGAGGGCGCTTCCATCCAGGTGGACGTCGGCCCTTATCTGCGGGAGTTGCGGGAGTTGCAGGACGCCTAGCGCGCCCGCGCCTTCCTGATCGGCCCGGTCCGGGGACGCGGCGTCGGACGCGTCCCGGCCGCCGGAGGCACCGCTCCGCCGGGCGGATCGGGCGCGTGAAGCTCCTCGTGGGTGACCCCTCGGGGAGCTTCGCCGGGCGGTGGATCGTCTCAGTGGACGACTTCGGCCTGCGGGAACGGTACGGGTACGGCCACGGGGACCGGCGGCCTGACCTCGTACGCCTCCGAGGAGATGTACGCGTTCATCCGGGGCGGCTTGCCCTGCTGGTGGACGAGTCCCAGGTACGCGATGAGCCCCACGCCGTCCTGGAGCCGGCGCGAGGTGACGGCGGACAGGGCCCGCACGAGCGGGGCGGGGTCCATGCCGTGACGGCGGAGCACGGCCACCGCCCGGTCGAGGGCCTCCCGGTCGTCGCGGGCGTAGTCGCGGACCGGGATGTGCAGGGTGAAGCCGCTGGGCAGGCCGGTCCGGCTCTCGGTGAAGGCGTGGCAGGTCAGGCCCGGCCGCCGGTCGAGCGGTACGTCCCGGTGGTCGAAGCCGTCGGCGTCGACTCCGCGTCCGGCCGCCGTGCGGAAGAACCGCTTGATCTCCTTCCGCCCCGGGCCGCCGTCCACGCGGGACAGGCCGGCCGCCTCCGCCGCCGACAGGTCATGGTGCGCGAGGTAGACCTTCACCCGGGGTTCTTCCCAGTCACCCAGATCCAGGGCGAAGAAGAGATGGCGATCGCCCTCGGGCAGCGCCGCGAACGCCTGGCGGTGGCCGAGCCGGCGCAGTGCCTCACGCACCGTCTCGGCGGAACGTTCCTGCCCGGACGCCGCGGGGTTCAGGTACACCTTGGCCTTGGGGACCCCGCCGGGGAGCAGCTCCAGCGCGCACCAGAGCGCCAGCGGGCCCTTGGGCTCGGGAGGGAAGAACAGGTCCTCGAGCTCGTCCAGCCGCTTGGTGTCGAATCCCCATCGCCGCGCCATCTCGCGGACGACCCGCAGTCCGACGCGCCCGTTCTCCGCCAGGCCGCCGGCGCCGTACCCGGGCTCCAGCAGCACCCGCAGCGTCGGGTCTGCGTCCGGTACGAAGGCGAGCGAGAACTCCACGGGCGTGTGGTCGTCGGAGAGAAAGGATTCCTCTGGCGGCAGATCGAGCGACCGCTCGGCGGCGGGGCCCAGCGCGGTGAGCAGCGTCTGTGCGTACACCGCGGAGTCGGCCCCGCTCAACCCTACGGCCTCGCACAGCCGTAGGACCTGTCTCGCCGCGTGACCGCCGAGTGTCTCCGTACTGCGCCTGAGCGCCCAAGAAGATACCCGCCCTGATGGGCGGGTATCGAGGGGCCCGAGATCGACGGGACCTTGCATGAAACCGGCGTCGGTGGATATGTGCTCCACGACACCTCCTTCGCCTCATAAGCACGCCAGAACAACGCGGTGCTCACTACCCCCGTAGCGGATCATTCATGCGGTGGCGAGAAAGCGAAGGGGAGTTGCGTCCATCACTTCGCCAGCCAGGTGAGGAACTGGCTCCACATTCCGCCGCGTTCGCGCTTGCGGCCCGCCTCGGAAGCCTGCGGTCGCGTCGGCTCCTCGGGACGTGCCTGCGTGTCGGTCCTGCGCGTCGCGGTCTCGGCCGGGGTGAACCGGGCGGGCAGCGTGGCAAGGCCCCGGTTGAACGGGCCCGGCCGCCAGACGAGACTGTCCTCGGGCACGGACAGTTCGACATCGGGGAGCTCGTTGAGCAGGTTCTCGATGGCGGTGACGGTGATCTGCCGGGCGGGCTCCTTCGACGGGCAGGCGTGCGGGCCCGCGCTCCACGCCAGATGGGACCGGTTGCTGCCGGCCTGGCGTGCGGCGGACAGCTTCGGCCCCGTGTTGGCGGCCGCGAAGCTGACCAGCATGAGATCGCCCGCCCGGAACTTCTGCCCGGCGAACTCCATGTCGGCGGCCGGGTAGTGCGCCGCGTAGTTGGCCATGGGCGGGTTGTCCCACAGGGTGTCGTCGATGGCCTCGTCGATCAGGCCGCCCCCGTCGGCGTACCGGTCGTGGGTGAGCAGCCGGTGCAGGGTGTTGCCGATGAGGTTGCCCAGCGGATCGGTGCCCGCGCCCAGGAGCAGGGCGACCTGATGGACCATCTCCTCGTCGGTCAGCCTCGCCTGATGCTGCATCAGCCAGGAGGTGACGTCCTCGCCCGGCCTGGCACGCTTGAGCGCCACCAGCTCGCCGACGGCGCCGAACAGGACCTCGACCGCCCGCTCGGCGTTGATGCCGTCGAACATGCCGGTGATGCCGAACAGCACGCGGTCACCGATGTCGGCGGGACAGCCGAAGAGTTCGTTGAACACGAAGAGCGGCAGCTGCCTGGCGTAGTCACCGAGCAGATCGGCGGAGCCACGTGTGCCGAACTGGGAGATGAGGTACTCGGAGACCTGCTCCGTGGTCCGGGTCAGCTTGCGCGCGTCGACGCGGGCCATGCTGTCCGTGATCGCCTGCCGCAGCCGCAGGTGCTCGGCCCCGTCGCTGAACATGCTGTTGGGCCGGTACGCGAGCGCGGGCACGACGGGGTTGTCCGGGCTGATCAGGCCCTCGTTGAGGTCCCGCCAGCGGCGCGCGTCCTTGCGGAACGAGCCGGAGTCCTGGAGCAGTTGCAGCGCCGTCGCGTAGTCGGTCACAAGGGTGGCGTCCACCCCCGGAGCGAGCTCCACGGGTGCGGTCGGTCCGAAGTGGCGCAGATAGGAGTAGTACGCCTGCGGATCGGCCGCGAACTCCGGCCCGTACAGCGGCACCCGGCCGCCGGCACTGTGGGCGGGGCACCCGGGCGGGGGCACGGGGGTGGTGGGTTGAGCTTCCATGTCTGTTCCTAGTGGGCGCGGTCCAGCAAGTAGCGGACGAGTGTGATCAGTGCATCGGCAGACGACTTCTCGTCGCGCGCGTCGCAGGTGACGACCGGGGTGTCGTCGAGCAGGTCCAGCGCCTCGCGCAGCGCTCGTTGCTCGCGATCGGGCGTGCCGTCGAAGCGGTTGACGGCGATCGCGTAGTCGAGCCCGTACTGCTCGATCAGGTCGATCACCCCGAAGGAGTCCGCGAGCCGCTCGGGGTCGACCAGCACCAGCGCGCCGAGCGCGCCGCGCGCCATGTCCTCCCACATCTGCACGAAGCGCTGCTGACCGGGGGTTCCGAACAGGTACAGCACGACGCGGTCGCTGATGGTCAGACGGCCGAAGTCCATGGCCACCGTGGTGGTGGTCTTGCCCCGGACCCCCTTGAGGTCGTCGAACGACTCGCCGGCGCGGGTCATCGTCTCCTCGGTGGACAGCGGAGGGATCTCCGATATCGCACCGATGAAGGTGGTCTTGCCCACCGCGAAGTGACCGACGACGAGGATCTTCACGGCGGTCTGCGTCGCCCCGCCACGGACGTACGCCTGCTCATCCAAACTTGGTGCGGAGTCCATGCAGCACCTCCTCGAGGATCTGTTTGTCCGCCAGCGAGGCACGCTGCACGGGAGGCCGGGTGATGAGGTAGCCGCCCTCGGTGAGGGCGGAGAGGAGGATCTTCACCACACCCATGGGCAGCCGTGTGTGCCCCGCGATCTCGGCGACGGAGAGATAGCCGGCCGTACACAGGTCCAGCAGGCTCTGCTCCTCGGGAGAGAGCCTGGTCGGACGCTGCTGGTCGTCACCCGCCGCCGTGACCAGGGTGATCAGGGACAGCTGCGCCTCGTCGGGCAGGCCGCGCCCCTTGGTGATGACGTACGGACGCACTAATTCCGCGGCCTCGGGCTCCAGTTCCTCGAAACCGCTCATGAGCGGGCGCCTAGGTTCTCACGCGGCGGCGTCGTCAGGACCTTGCCCAGCTGGCCGACGAGCTGCTGCATCCGGAAGGTGATGTCCTGCATGTCGACGTCCGGCGAGGCCGAGACGCCGAGGTACGCGCCCTCCCCCGCGGAGATCAGGAAGACCCAGCCGCCGTCGAACTCGACCAGCGTCTGCCGCCACTGCAGGTGACCCCCCTGGACGAAGAACCCGAGCGAGCGGCTGAGCGACTGCACGCCGCTCATCGCGGCGGCGACAGTGTCCGCGTTGTCCTTGTCGAAGTCCTTCGTCCGGGCCATCAGCAGACCGTCGGCGGAGATCAGGACCGCGTGCAGCGCCCCGGGTATCTCCAAGGCGCTGTCAAGCATCCATGACAGATCGTCGTTCACGAGACCTCATGCCCTTCACTGCTCGCATCACGTGTGCTGCTCGTCTGATCCGCCGCGTCCGAAGGCGTGGCCCGTCCGGACTGCGTGCCTCGCTGGAAGGCCCCCATGATCGCCGCGGTTTCCGCACCGGAGCGGGTGGAAGCGGGCGTGCGCGCGGCCGACGTGCCGCCGGGAACGATGGCCATCGGCCGCTTGCGACGGCGCCTCGGGAGACCGTCGGCGGTCGAGGACGTGGCCACGGCGGGTTCGGGGCCGCCGCTCGGGTCCGTCGCGGAGGCGGCGGGGACGGCCGGCGTCGGCGCCTTCTGCTCCGGCATGCCGGTGAGCAGCTCGTGCGGCAGAAGGAGAACCGCGCGGACGCCGCCGTACGGCGAGTCGGAATCCACCGACACCTCGAAGCCGAAGCGCTCGCAGAGCACGCCGATCACCGCGAAGCCGAACTGCGGCGGGCTGCCGAGTCCGGAGACACCGGTGACCCGCTCGGTGGAGAGGAGTTTGGCGGCCTTGGCCCTCTCCTCGTCGTTCATACCGACACCGGCGTCGTCGACGACGATGCACACGCCCTTGGGAACGGTACGAATATTGATTTCGACCACGGTGTCCGGGCTGGAATAACTGGTGGCATTGTCGAGCAGCTCGGCGAGAGCCAGCGCCACCGGTTCCACGGCCCGGTTGGTGATACCGAAGTCGACCTGCGAGAGGATCTCCACTCGCCGGAAGTGACGGATCCTGCCCTGTGCGCTGCGGACCACGTCATAGACGGAGGCGACCTCGCGCGACCGCCCCAGCCAGCCGTCACACAGCACGGCGATGGACTGGGCGCGCCGTCCGAACTGCGAGTTGGTGTGGTCGATCTCCAGGAGGTCCTGGAGAATCACCGACTCGCCGTACTTGTTCTGCAGCCCCGAGATGACCAACTGCTGCTCGGCCGCAAGACCTTGAAGTGTCCGCATCGCGGACTTGAGGACCGTCTTCGTCGCGTCCTGGGCGCGTTCCTTCTCCGCCTCGACGGATTTCGCGTAGCTGTTCTCCAGCTCGGAGTAGTGGGCCCTGAGCCCTTCGATCTCCCGCTGTAAGGTCCGTGCCGCCCTGCGCTGGCGGACGATGACGGCGACTGCGCCGAGGACGGCGACGAGCAGGGCCCAAGTCACTGGGTTCTGTATGTAATACGTCATAAGACTCTCTTCAGGCGACTGACGGCCAGCTGCCGAATTCCGTCAATGCAGGCGGACCGGCGGACCGTCCGTGCCGGGGTTACCGCCCGGATGTCCCCCGTGGTCGGAGATGTCGTCTTCCACCCATCCGCCGCTCCGTAAGCGCGATGATCGTATCACTGGGGCACGAACACATGACTGATCGTCAATATAGGGATTTCTGGTGGAAATTGGCCCACTCGGCCCCTCTTCACTGGAGGCGACCGAAGCGGTGGGTACGCCTCCGACCGGGCTCGCACCCGGCGCGGCAAGGTATCCGAAACGGGGACTTGTACGGCTTTCTCGGCGCGATGCCGGCCGACCGATGCGGCCTCGCCGACGCCAAGCCGCACGTCGGAGGCGTCGACTCGCCCTGACGGCGCAGCTGGCTGCGCAGGGGCGGGAGTTCGCGAAGTCTGTCAGGTGGCGTGGAACACAGTCCGGCGTCGCGACGTGCTCCAGCGGACCCTCGCGGTCTGGAACGGGTGCGTCCGAAACGGGACTTGATCACGTGGGCGGCGGCGCCGGCGGCGCTACTCCCCTCGGCCAGGGAATTGAGCATGGACGGCGACCAAGGCTCGCCGAGGACGGTCGATGGATGAACTCCTTTATTTCCGGCGCCAGTCGGGGAGAATTCCTGGCCTCGCGCTGGGAAGTGTTGTGTTTCTCTTTGCACGCGGGGAGTTCGGCCGAACGCAGCGATCAGGTGATGCGGCGGTGTTCACATGACGCGCGACATCCGGACGTTGTCGTACTTCGGGTTCGGCTCTTCGCACACTGCCCCGGCCAGCGCGGGTCCCCTGATCTCTCCTGAGCATCCGTGTGACGGGTAGCCAGGAACGTTGCGGACCTTGCAGTACACACAAACCAGCCGGTACTCGCCCGGCCCCAGGCTCCGCCACCGTACGGCAGCATCCTCTCCTCGCCGCAGACCGGGCACTGCGCCTGTGGGCGTACCAGCACCCTGGGTTCCGTGAAGGCATGCGGCAGCCGCCGGTCGCTGATCGCCCGCCGGGGCAGGGTCAGCCCGTAGTGCTCGCCCATGAGCCGATACACGTCAGGCATCGTCACACCGGCGGAGGCGTCGTCCCTGTGCGCGCGGTCGGAGAGCTCGACGAATCCGCCATCGGCGACCAAGCGGCGAGTGAGTGGGTGATCCGTGTCGTTGGTCGTGTACTCGCAGAACATCCCATCGTGTCGCCCGTCCACGCTGACGCGGATGACCGGCGGGTCCATGCTGTTGTCCAGGACACTCACGACCGTGCGCTCGGACCAGAGGTCCCTGCCCGTGGCGAGCCGGTCGTCTCGGTCGCGGACCTCGGGCGACTCGATCGCGAACGCCCAGCCGTTGCCGGCTTCGCCCAACATCGCACAGTCGGGCAGGGGCATGGGACCGGGCCCACGGGAAAGCTCCAGCATGTGGTGGGCGGTGTACGGGTCCGTGACGGTGCCTGACCGCGCACCCAGGAGGACGGCCAGTTCCTCGTGACTGACGCCCTTCACCATCAACAGAGAGAAGCCGCGGGCGATTACGCCGGGCCGGCCTGGAAGCGCTGGACGAGTTCCGAGGCGGTGAGGCTGCCGGCGTTGGTGCGCGGCGTTGCGCGCGGCGTTCGGTGGCGCGGTGGGCCAGATGGGCGTGGTAGGCGGTGGGGCCGCCATGGCGCACCTCGGACGGTCGAGGCATCCGGCGGTCCGCGTAGCGCGCCTCACCATAGCGTTCACCTCCAACCTGTTGCAACGAACCGAGTGAGTGCTGTTGCGTTAGCCTCGAAACCGTTGCAACGATTTCCCCGTATCTACCTGCAATGATGGCAATCATGCGCAACGAGTATGTTGCTCGATCCTTGAACGCAACGTAGCTTTTCCTTCATCGGAAACGACGAGCTCAAGGAGAGCGCGATGCAGAAGTTCACCACCCCCGCCCCGATCACCGCCGTCCTGGACATCCCCGCCGGGCACATCCGGTTCATCGCCGCCGACCGGGCCGACACCGCCGTCGAGGTCCTGCCCGCCGACGCTTCCAAGAGCCGCGATGTGAAGGCCGCCGAGCAGATCGAGATCGCCTACGCCGACGGTGTGCTGCGCGTCGAGGCCCCGGCGGCGAAGAACCGGATCCTGGGCCACCCCGGATCGGTCGAGGTGACCGTCCAGCTGCCCGCCGGCTCCCACGTCGAGGCCAAGGCCGCCGCCGCCGAACTGCGCGGCGTCGGACGCCTCGGCGACGTCACCTTCGACGGCGCACAGGCCACGGTCAAGCTCGACGAGACCGCGAACGCCCACCTCACCCTCCAGGCCGGTGACATCGCGGTCGGCCGCCTGAACGGCCCGGGCCGGATCAGCACCCAAAAGGGCGACCTCCACATCACCGAGGCCGTGCACGGCACCCTCACGCTGGCCACCGAGCACGGCGAGATCACGGTCGGCGCCGCCCGCGGCGTCTGCGCGGCCCTGGACGCCGGCACCGCCTACGGCCGCATCAGCAACACGCTCAAGAACACCGACGGCACCGCCGAACTCCACATCCACGCCACCACCGCCTACGGCAACATCACCGCCCGCAGCCTCTGACCCGAAGCCTCTGACCCGAAGCCTCCAAGGCAGCGGCGGGACCAGAAAGCCGACCGTGTGCAGACGGACGCGGCACATGTCGCGCACGCAGCACCCCGAGCCTGCCCAACGGCCGCCGCCGACGCGGCGGCCGTCATCCACGCCCGCTACGGGGCCGCCGTCCGAGGCCACCGCCGCCGCCTGGATCCACCCGGCCGTCGACGATCGGCGCCAGATCGTCTACAAGACGTCGTCGGATGAACGGCGCCGTGCTGAGGACGAGCAGGGCGAAAGCGGTGAGCCGTTGCAGTCCTGGCTGGGCAGGGAGGCTGCTGTGCTGGATGCCGTAGATCGCGTACCAGTTGGCGGCGATGTCGGTCGCCATGACGGCGCAGGCGAGGTCCATGCCTTGGCGCTTGCCCCCGATGAGAAGCGCGGCTGCGACCGTGTCGAAGAGGGCGAGTGAGGACCAGTAGAGGTTGAGCCAGCTGGGTGCCCAGTCGTAGGGGTTCAGGCCGTGGCGAAGGAGGTCGGCGATGTGGGAGACGGCGCCGACGAACAGCAGGTCGGCGGCGATCGCCAGGGTCAGGGCCACTGCCCATCGCGGGGTGTGGCTCATCCATCCCATCACGTCGCGTTCCTCCCCTTCCGGGTGCGGGCCGGAGTGTGGTCGCGATCCCGGCGAAAGAGAGTAAGCGCTTCGCCCTGCGCTCGTAGCACCATCCGTGAACCACCAGGTCGTCATCGGCTGTTTCTGCCGTACGTCATGCTGCTCGGTCCGGTTCGACGGCGTACTGGACGAGTACGAGCCCGGAGCCGTCCCACGTGCGCGTGTCGAGGCGCCGCAAGGAGACAGGTGGGCGGGTCTCGAAGGCGGGGGTGCCGTCGCCCAGCACGCGGGCGCCGATCTTCAGGTGGAGCTCGTCGACGAGGCCGTGGGCGAGCAGGTCGTTCCACAGGGTGTGGCTGCCGAACACGATGATGTCGCGACCGGGCCCGCGCTTGAGTTCGGCGATCTGCTCGTGCGCGTCGGCTCGGCGGATGATGCGGGTGTTCTGCCAGGGCGACGCCGGGTCGGGCGTGAGGCTGTCGGAGACGATCAGCTTGCGCATCGTCGACACCTCTTCGGGCATGCGTCTCGGGCGTTCGGCCGTCCAGGGCGGACCACACCCCCGGGACAAAGCTATCGCCGACACGTCTCGGAATCGCTCGCGACGCACGGCGGCTGTCCCCTCACGGCGAGGGGACAGCCGCGCTTCCGTGATCACGACGCCGCGGGGGTCTTCCTCGTGGCGGTCGTGGCCGGTGAGTCCTGCTGGTAGAAGATGTCGATGTCCACCTCTTCACCGCCGACGATCAGGGTGTCCCACGCCCCGCTCTCCCACAGCGTGCGCAGGGTCGAGGAGTTGAGCGTCTCCAGGTGGTCCCGGAGAGTCGAGTCGTCAGGCATGCCGGGGACGCGTGACGCCAGCCGGTCGCGGATCGACCGCAGTCGTTCCATGAGGGCGTCGATGTCCGCGTTCCTGTCGAGGTCCTTCCCTTCCCACTCCTCGATGCTCTGGGCGATCTTCTCCTTGATCGGGCGGCTGACGCCGTTCTCGTCGGTGGTGATCATCGTGTTCCAGGCGCGGCTCTTGTGCCGGTACTGGAGCATGGACATCGCCGCTTCGTGGCGGGCGAAGTCGGCGTCGCGGAACGGCCTGCCGTTCCAGGCGCCGTTGAGGGACCGGGCCAGCGAGATGGCGGAGCCCAGGCCGCTGTTGAGTCCTCGGCCCGGCCAGAAGTGGATGGCGTTGGCGGCGTCGCCGAGCAGGAAGCCGTACGTCCCCGGGGAGGTCGACGTGGCCGAGTGGAGACGGGTGGTGAACCTGGGCCGCTGCACCATGTCGAGCCGGAAGGCGGTGACGGCGCTCAGGTCCTTCTCGGCGACACCGAACAGCGCCAGCCCCTCCAGCACCCGCTTCCACAGGGCCGAACCCCTGACCATCGCGGGCAGGAAGAGCGTGCTGTGCGTCGAGCACTGGAAGTCACCGTGGTCGTCCCGCCCCATGACGCACGGGCGTGAGGCGATGCACTCCTCGAATACATGCCGGACCGGATCGATGCCGACCACTTCCGCGGCCTCGGCGTCGGTGAGCCGCATGTTCAGGAATCCTTCGCCGCGAAGGGCGTTGAGGAGGAAGCGGTTCTGGGCCACGGTCAGCAGGACCGTCATGGGGTCCGTCAGAGTCGACTTGACGCGCAGGCCCAGGACGACGTCCTGAATGTGCCGGCCTTGCAGCGAGTAGATGGACTTGTCGGCGTTTCCGAACTTGTCGGCGAAATACTCTCGCGTTCGGGAGCGACCGCCCTCGCAAATGGCGAGTACGTGATCCTTGGTCTCGGCTTTCTGGTGCTCGGCCGGGTCGAAATTGGCGGGGACCAGCCGGATGCGGTCCGGCTTTTCGTTGGCCAATTCGAGGAGCGTGTCCTCGATGTAGGCGATGCGGAGGTTCCTCGGGTTGTAGCCACGGATCGAGTCGGGGCCGACCGGCCACATCTCGGAGTACGCGTCGCCGCGGAACAACCGGCCCTGCACTTCCTCGGGGAGGTTCAGGTACTGGCGGCTCTGCACCGTGACGACCTGCTGCCGGCGTACGTTGCCCTCGCTTTCGCTCTTCCAGACGACCTTCGCCCCGTCCTGCGCCCAGCGACCGTCGTACACGGTGATGGCGACGCGATGCCCCATGAGGTGTTCGAGGAGCAGAGCGAAACTGAGGCCGACGGGACCACCGCCCGAGACCGTGACGTTCAGTACCGGCCCTGCCGCCAGGGTCGCCTGGGAGGAGGGGGCGAGCGGCCGCAGCACGGAGAGGTCGAGGATGGTCTCCATCGCGTCGGCCGCTTCGAAACGGAACGTCTCGGTTCCGATCTCGATGAGATCTCCGGGCTGCAGCTCGTGCGAGGTCACACGCTCCCCGTTGACCCGCGTTCCATTACTGCTGCCACTGTCGTACAGCACGAATCCGTGGCCCTCGCGGCGCACTTCGGCGTGAAAGCGTGAGACGTTCCCGCCGACTATCACTATGCTGTTGTCGCCGTTGCGACCCAGGGTTACCGGTGTGGTGCCGATCGGGAACTGCTGTCCAGCCAGAGAGCCTTGATGGCCAACGAGCCGAGGAGGCATGGGTCACCCAATTCCATAAGTCACGGATCCGATGACGAATTGCGAAACCGGTAACCAGACAGCAGCACCCTGCATCACACACCGCGAGTCGACCGGCACGCAGAGCAATCTTAATCCGGCCACGAGGCCGATGAGAAGCCATACGGACTGACTGATCATCACACGGTGGCCATTCCGTGAAGATGTAACAGCAGAGGCCCGATGGGGGGCTGCTGAGTCGGATGTGAACCATGCGGCGGGAATGGCCTCGTGTGAGACGCGGCCCGCGTGGGTCTCCGCCGCAGCGATCTCCGCCCGGGGTGCGTCTGGTTGCGCGCACGGACGTGGCGGTACGGAAGAAAGTCACGCGGCGACGTTAAGAACTCCGTCTCCCGGCCCCTATGAGAGGTGTAAGCATCGTCCACACCCAAGTCTGAGGTACCGACGAGATGTTCCTGCTCGACTACCTGCCCCCGCTGCTCGCGGTGGGGCTTCATCTGTTCAACGCCTTGCCCGGGACCCTGCGGCTCCGTGTCCTGAGGCCGCGCGCGGCGGTGAAGACCGCGGCTCCCGCTCCGTCCGTGGGCGCCGAGGAGGCGAGCGCCATGGCCAGGGTGATCCTTCGGGAGATGCGCCCGGGGATCGCCGCGTACCACCGGACTCCCGACGGAGGAGGCCTGTTGGTGTGGTGGATCGAGCCCGGGCCGGCCCCGCACGGCGCAGGGGACGGCTACCGACTGTGGTGAACGGCTCATCCCGCCGCGCCCCGGAGGCCGAGGATCCGTTCAGTTCCCGCGGCGAGGACGGACGCACCCTGCACGCGGAGATCCGCGGCAAGGTCTTCCACTCGCTGCGGACCTTCCGGGACCTCGGCGACACCGACCGGTACGAGATCACGGACGCGGCCATCCTCACCGCCTACCGCGCGGGAAGGCTCGACCCCGCCCACCAGCCGGTCGCGTACGTGAAGAAGATCGCTCACCGGCAGGCACGCGCCTACCTGGCCGCGCGCAGCAAGGAAGACCTGACCGGTGACTTCGTCGAGACCTGGGGCGACCTGGCGGGCGAGGACGGCATGGACTGCGACGGCCTGGAGCCCGGGGACCGGACGCGCGAGGACCGCGAGGTCTGGGAGATCGTCGACAACGCGATCCGGCGAATATCCGCCCCGCAGTGCCGCGCGGTGATGGAACGCCAGAGCCAGGGCCAGGACGACGACACCATCGCGACCGGACTCGGCACCAGCAAGAACACGGTCTACCAGCAGCGCAGCCGTGGGCTCGGCGCGATCGAGACAGAGCTGAAGGACTACATCCGGCCCGCACACAAGCCGCCAACGCCGGCCAAGCAAGGTGAGCAGTGATGAACCACCACACGGCAATCGGAGGACGCGTCATCAAGGAGGAGCGGTCATGACCGGCGACAGCGAGGCCTTCCAGCACCTCACCGTGCCGGCTGCGCCGGCCGACCACTGGGACCGCCCCGACGGCGCCTGGCCGGGACGGCCGCCGCAGGGCACCCGCACCGCCGAACGGTTCGCCGAGGACCGTCAGGCCGCCAACAGCGCCTACGTCATGGGCTCGCGTGCCTTGCGGCGAGGAGACCTCCCGCGCGCGAGGACCTGGTTCGCCGTCGCCTGTGGCCAGCGGCACCCCGGGGCGGCGTTCCGCGCCGCGGTGCTCGCGCTGCGCGCCTCCCGTGGCCCGTACCCCGCCCATACGGCGGTCCTGACGGCCTTGTGCCGGGCGGCCGCATGGGGGCACGGCGACGCCCCGCTCCTGATCGCACCGTTCCTGCGCGAGCCGGAGCTGGAAGGCCTCCTGGGCGCGCTACGGACCGAGCTCGCGGCCGTGTCCGCGCCCTCGGCCGTGTCCGCGCCGTCGGCCGGAGAACACGAGCCGGAGGATGGCGAGTTCTACGAGGAACTGCTGGCGTACTGCACGCGCGTGAAGCTCCCGCTGGCGAGGGCGCAGGGCGGATCGGGTGGGGCGACGCCGGCTGGGGACACCCGCGGCGTCGAGGCGGCGGAGGTGCCGACGCCGGCCGCGCCGGCCGACACGGACGAGGGCCTGAAGCCCGCGGCCGCGCGCGCCGGGTCCGCGTCCCGTCCGTGGTCGGTCTGGGAGCCTGGCGCCGGCCGCAGGCCGGTCGGCCGGCCGGAGGCGGGAAGCGAGGTGGAGTCCTCGCTGCGCGTCCTGGACGTGCTCTACCTGGTACGGGAAGCCGGCTCCCCCGTGACCACGGACGATGTCGCCCGCACCGCCCGCAGCACTCCCGCGCAGGCCGCCGAGCTGATGGCCTGGCTCGCGGACAACAGCCTCACCCGCGCCCTGCCCGACGGTACTCACACGACCGGCCCGCTCCTGGAATCCATCGCCCGCGGGGAGGACGTCCTGCAGCACGTCCTCAACCGGCTGCGGGACGACACCGGCGCCGCCGTGTACGTCAGCGCCTACACCGACGGCGAAGTCAGCATCCCCTACTCGGCCTTCGGCCCCGACATCCCCAAGGTCACCGAGCACGCGCCGTTCCGCGAGGCCGCTCACGCCAGCGCCGTCGGCAAGAGCCTCCTCGCCCAGCTCACCCACGAAGCCCGCATGGACCACCTCTCGCGCTGGCGACCCGTCCCCCTCACAGAGAGGACCATCACCAACCACAAGGCGCTCTTCCACTCCCTCGACCGCCACGGCTCCGAAGGGGCCCACTTCGACCTCCTCGAATACTCCGACGCCGAAGTGTGCGCCGCGATCTCCGTACCGCTGCCCGGCCGGCCGCATTGCATCGCGCTCTCCCTGCCCATCGCTCAGCGTCACCGTCTCATCGACGCCGCCGACATACTCAGCAACCGGTCCACCGGGCTGCTTCTGGCCCTCATCCTCGCCACACTCCCCCGGCAACCCGCCGTCGCACCGTCGGCCACCGCCGCCGAAGGCGGGGCGGGGTTGCACGACCGCTCGACCAGCAGCCTGTACGTTCCGCGACCGACGCTGTGCCTGCCGCCCTCACTCGACCCGGCTCCGCCGGGCCGGCTCGTGATCGTCCAGGGCTTCTGACCTTCGCCCCGACGCCGACCCGGGCCACCAGGCACGGCCCGGGTCAGGCTCATGGGGCGGCTCGGACGGGCAGGCGCTCCCGCGGGAGGCGGGGTGTCTGCCCTGCGCCCGAGTGGGTAGGCGCAGGCCGGGTGACAATGAGGGAGGACCCGATGGCCACGCAGGATCGCGGAAGCAGTAGCTCCGGACAGCCGACTCGGGCGGAGAAGGGCACGCCCCCGGAGCTCCCGTCGATCCGCCGCCCTACGGCGACAGCGGAGGCGAAGGCGAACGGAGCTGACACCCAGGTCCAGGGGAAGCGCCCGTAGGTCTGAAGGGAGCCCGCTCATGTCCGAGAACCAGCCCGCCTCCCGCGGAGACGATGTCTACCAGCCCGAGCACACGGACGGTGCCAACCGTCCGAGTGGCGAGCTCGACCCGGACAACGCGCTCGATACGGAACCCACGGACGACCTGAGTCAGCCCGGGTACTCGCCGCCAGACCGGCCGCAGGCCGTCACCCGGCACGGCACGACCCTCCGGGAAGGGCGCGAGGGCGAGTCGCTCGACGCGCGCCTCGCCCAGGAGCTCCCCGATGTCACGCCCCCGCCGGGCGACGACATCGGTGATCTGGCGAACGGCGAGGGCGAGCCGGTCGACCCCGAGTCGGGCGCTTCCCGAGCGGGCCGTCTCACCCAGCCGACCGGAGGCGGCCCCGCCACCCTCGTGGCGCGGGATGTCGGCCCGGACGACGGCGTGGCATCGGCCGAGGAAGCCGCCGTGCACGAGGACACCGGTATCGACGGCGCCGGCTGAAGACGAACGGTCGGACCGGTGAAGCCGACGGTCAGACCAGACCGGTGCAGCCGACAGTCAGACCGGCTTGAGCGGGTCGTGGCCCAGGCTCATCAGCCGGTGTCTCCACGCGGCGTCGCCCGCCTTGGTGTCGAGTCCGGCGACACGCTGCCCCCGCACGGTGTCCACGACCTCACGCATGACGCGCACGTCCTCGTCGGTCAGGTCTCCCGGCCGCTTGCCGAGGATGTCGGCCACGCGACGGCCTGTCTCCGTGCCGGCCGCGTCGGGGACCACCTCGGCCGCCTCGGTGGCGGACGAGGTGCGAAGCCACTCCCGTAGCTCCCTCGACGTCATGTTCACGACCCGGTGGAACTCGTCCCACAGCTCCTGGGGAACGTCGCCGGCCATGGTCGTTCTCCTCCCGTCCCATTCGCTCACGCGGCGCGTGCCCGAGTCCGAGTCCCGCAAACGGGCGCCGGCGCCGGACCGGCGGAGTGTGCGCCCTGGTCGGCCGTCGGGGCCTAGCCGCGCCGGGCGTCCTTGACGAACACGATCCCGTCGTTGCCGGCCAGGTGCGCGGGGTCCAGCGGGGAGTAGCCGTACCAGGGGGACACGCGGGGGGCGGGCGTCGCGTCGGCGAGTGCGGCGGCCAGTCGGCGGGCGTCGACGAGGTAACGCTGCCGCGGGAGCGCGTACAGCAGGCCCTCGACGGTGTCCGGGGGCGGGGCGTCCACCCCCTGGTGGGGGATCGTGCCGAGGGCCGTGGCGAGGAAGGCGTACCCCTCGCCCATGCGGGCGCTGACGATCGAGCCGGCGCTCCACCATTCCACCGGCAGGCCGCCCATCCGCATCGTGCTCTTGTTCCGCTGGAGGTGGCCGTTGTGGGCGTTCACCAGCGTCGGGCTCCGCTCGGCGACGGCGAGCAGGTTGGCGGCCATCATCGAGTCCCGCAGGGCCAGCAGCCGCGCCATGCGGGCGGGTGACGTGTCGGCCATCGAGAAGTGGTAGCGCAGCAGGCCGAGGGCGGTGCGCCCGTACAGGCGGGCCCGGTCCCAGGCGTCCCGCGAGGTCGCCGCGACCAGGTGCGGCGTCTGCGCGTCGAGCAGCGCCACCAGATCATCGGCGAGCAGCCGCAACTCCCCGGCCTCGGCCGACTGCCCCACGGACTGGGACGGGTCCCTCATCGCGGCGGGATCGGTCCACCGGTCGTCGGCGCCGAGCAGACGGTCGAGCGTTTCCGCGGTGCAGGGAAGCAGGTCGGCGTCACCCCAGGCGGTGAGGTAGGCGTGGAGCGCGGTGAGGGCCTGTCGGGGGCTCGCGGCGCCGGTGATCTCCAGCGGGCCGTCGAACCCGGCGAACCGCAGCCGCTCGGGCCCGGGTCGGCCGTCGTTGTACGCGCGCATCCAGCGCACCAGCTCGCGATTGCCGGCGAAGGCGCCCCACCCGTGGCTGAAGCCGCGCTCCATGACCTCGTCGAGGGTGCCCGTGCCCGAGGTGACGTAGTCGTCCACGACCAGGCCCATCAGGCAGTCGCTCTCGATGGCGATCGTCCGGTAGCCCTCCTGCTCGACGAGTTGCCGGAAGATCTCGTTCCGCGTGTCGAGCAGAACGTCCTCGCCATGGGTGGGCTCGCCCAGGGCGAGCAGCCGCGGCCTGGCCGGGAGCAACCCCATGACGGCAGCAGGGTCGACGACTTGGGCGGCGTCTGTGATATCAGCAGTCATACCTTCAACGGTATCGTTGAACCAACGGTGGAAACTTTTCGTCGATATCGGCAGGACAGTGAGCCAAAACTTTCAAAGCGGTGGCCGACTCAGGCCGGTCGACCTGGCGCGCCGGCACGGTCTGTCCACGCAGGCGATCCGCAACTACGAGGCGGCCGGGATCCTTCCGGCCGCTGAGCGCAGCCCGCATGGCTACCGCGCCTACACACCGCTGCACGCGCAAGCCCTGCGCGCGTTCCTCGCGCTCGTGCCCGGACACGGCCACCAGGCGGCCACGGCGATCATGCAGGCGGTCAACCGGGACGCCATCGAGGACGCGCTTCGGCTCATCGACGAAAGCCACGTCCAGCTTCTCGACGACCGCCGCACCCTCCAGGCCGTCGAAGGCGCGTTGCGCGAGCTCGATCCCGTACCGCAGGAACGCGGCGACACGTTCGTCGGCCCCCTGGCGCGAAGGCTCGGCATCCGCCCGGCCACTCTGCGCACATGGGAACGCGCCGGCCTGGTCCAGCCGCGCCGCGACCCGCGGACGGGCTACCGGGTCTACGGCCCGGCCGACGTACGCGACGCCCTCCTGGCCCACCAGCTCAGACGGGGCGGCTACCTGCTCGAACAGGTCGCCCCGCTGATCGCCCAGGTCCGTTCGGCCGGGGGCGTCGCGCCGCTCGAGGCGACGCTGCGCGACTGGCACGCCCGCCTCTCGGCCCGAAGCCGCGCCATGCTCACCGGCGCCGCCGCGCTGGACGCCTACCTCGACTGCCGGCCGGCCGCGCTGAGAGGCGGGCCGAGCGCCGGCATCACCGGCTCGTCGGCCACGGATCCGGTTGAGCCACCCGCTGGCTCCCTCTGATCGTCGCCACCTCTCCCACGGCCCCTCCCACAGCCCCCTCCCGCGGTCCCCTCCCGGGCCCGTACCGATCACCGGCACCGTCATACCGTCACGGAGACAAGCTCGACTTCGGGACCTGGCCCAGGCCGGGGCTGCGCAGCGTGGAGATCACCTCGTCGTCGGAGACCTGCGCGAACTCCTCGTACCACTCCCCCACGGACCGGAACGAGCTCGGCCGGTGGAGGCATACGACGTCGTCGGCGTCCTCCTTGATCGTCTCCGCGGCCTCCGGGGCGCAGACCGGCACGGCGAGGACCAGACGGGCCGGGCGACCGGTACGCAGACGGCGCAGCGCGGCACGCGCGGTGACGCCGGTGGCGAGCCCGTCGTCGATCAGGATCACGGTCCTGCCCTCGACATCGGGCGCGGGGCGTCCACGGCGGTACAGGTCTTCGCGGCGGTGCAGTTCGGCCCTCTCCCGGGCCACGTCGGCGGCGAGGTCGTCCTCGGTCAGGCCGAGCATGTGGAGGGCCTGCGTGTCGTAGACCGGGGGATCCTCGCCCGCGATCGCGCCGATACCCACTTCCGGACTGCCGGGCGCGCCGATCTTGCGGGCCACGATGACGTCCAGTGGCACCCTGAGCGCCCGGGCGACCTCCGCCGCGACGGGCACCCCGCCGCGCGGCAGTGCCAGGACGAGGGCGTTCGTGAGGTCGCCGTCGGCCGCCCATTCGACGAGCCGGGCGGCGAGTTCCTCGCCCGCCTGACGATGGTCGTAGAAACGCATCGGTAGTCCTCCTCGGAAACGGGCTGCGGACCGGTGGGCCGCCGCCTCGGGCTCACGTGTCCCTCGGAGTGCGGGTATCCCTCACAGCACTCGGTATGCACATCGCGCCTCCCGGGAGTGCTCCCCGCCGGGCATGACCGCGGTGGGAGGGGTTAGCTGGACGTGTACCGGGGTCTTCCGCGGCTTGCTCACGACACGGCTGACCGGTCCGCCGACCCCACGGCATCAGGAGGCATCGCGATGACCAGCACCGTCAAGGACATGCTCGCCACCTACCCGGCCGATCTCGGCGCCGTGGACCGCGACAAGCTCACGCGGTGCATCGAGGAATGCGTCGCCTGCGCCCAGGCGTGTACCGCGTGTGCGGACGCCTGTCTGTCCGAGGGCATGGTCGGCGACCTGACCAAGTGCATCCGCACCGACATGGACTGCGCCGACATCTGCACCACCACGGCCGCGGTCCTCTCCCGGCACACCGGGTACGACGCCAACATCACCCGCGCCATGCTTCAGGCGTGCGCCGTGGCCTGCAGGGCGTGCGGCGACGAATGCGCCTCGCACGCGGACATGCACGACCACTGCCGCCTCTGCGCCGAGGCCTGCCGCTCCTGCGAGCAGGCGTGCGACGAGCTGCTCGGCGCCCTCGGCTGACCCGCGCGAAGGGGTACGGAAACGGGCTCGCTGCCCAGCGGGGCAGCGGGCCCGCTCGCGCGGGCGTCGGGCTCGGTGCCGCAACAGGCCCTCGTCGACGGGCCGTTTCCCGGCTGACGGGCCGGCAGACGGGTCGGCTGACGGGCCGGCAGATCCGCGCCCTCGCCGACGCGGCACGATCATCGTCAGAGGTCCGTCGTAAGCTCCCGCTCATGGCCGAGACACTCATGATCTACGACGGAACGACGAGCGAGACGGCCGCCGGGCCGCGCACCGGGGGCGTCCCGCTCGTGCCCGTCGGCTTCACCTGGCCGGAGTGCGGCACGTGCGAGGGCGCGATGCAGTTCCTTGCGCACCTGCCGCGGGACCACGGAGTGGTCTCCGTGTTCAAGTGCGCGAACGATCCCGGTCAGTGCGAGGAGTGGGAGGCCTTCGACGGCGGCAACCGCGCCTACCTGTTCCCCCACGACGGGCTGGTCCCCGCGACCGTTCCCACCGAGGGCGAGACCCGGCTCGGGGCGGTCTCCGCGATCAGGACGGAGACCGTCGACGAGGCGGCCGGCTACGACTCCGCCCGACAGACGTACGCGACCCGCTGCGGCCGGGGGCGCGCCGTTCTCGGCTCGCTCGGGGGTGAGCCGTCCTGGTACTACGAGGAGCAGCGGCCGAACTGTCAGGGCTGCGGTCAGGCCATGGAGTTCGTGGCGCACCTGGAGGAAGGCAACGACTCCGCTACGGCGGCCAACCTCGGTGGCGGTCTCGGCTACGTCCTGACCTGCACCCCGTGCGCGGAAGCCGTCTTTCTCATACAGAGCTGACGCGGAGCGGACCCGGACAGGGCGGAGGGGCCGCCGCCAACCGTGTGCTCCGGTCGGAGTCGGCCCCCTGCCGCGCCCCCACGCCACCGCCCACTGAAAGAATCTCCATGTCCCGCACGCAGAGGAGGACGCCATGAACGCCGCCGACGAAGGCGGGTACCTGCTGGACTCGGCCAGCGTCATGAACGCGAAGACGACCCTCCTCGAACTCCTCGGCCGCGCCGGTGTGTTTCGGGACGAGGCCGAGGAGCTGATCGCGCTCGTCGAGGCCGGCGCTCTCGCGGGGGCACACCGTGAGGTCGGCGAGATCGAGGGCAGCGCCCCGGAGGGGAAGGGCGAGCCGTACACCACCGGGTGGCTCGCCGGTGCCCGGGCCGTCGGCGACGCACTCCACCGCGCCGCCGAGAGCGCCCTGGGGCGCGCCGTCCAAGAGGAGGAAGAGCCGGACACCCCGCACGTCCATCCCCCGGTCGGAAGGGTGGACGTGGAGCGGGCGAAGGTGGCGGTCACCCCGCTCTACCTGTCGTTCACGCACCTCTCCGAGCTCGACCCCGAGGTGTCCCAGGAGGTCCTGTCCGCCGTTCTGGGCACGATGAGCGCCTCGGAACGCGGCGGATACGCCGGACGGCTCGAGGAGTTCGCCGAGAGCCGGCACGCACAGCTGGCCCTGCTGTACGACCGGTACGGCCCGGGCAGCGATGTCGCGATCCACGGGCGCTACTCCCTCCTCCACTCCCCCACCAGCGTCGCCGTGCTCGAACGTCTCACCACCGAGCCGTCCGCACTGCGGGCGGAGTGGGAGCACGCCGAGCTGCCTCCCGTGTGGCTGGAAGGGCTGGCGAAGGCGTGGGGCGCCGCTCAGCCGGAGTGATGCCGTTGACGTGAGTCCGCCACCGGTGGTTCTGCCGATGCCTTCGTCCCTCGTGGCCCGGACAGTGACCGGGCCTGTCAATTCCACGGCTGCCCCAGCCTCCGGTGGCAGCCGTACACGACACGAGAGGACGACTCCGTCGTGAAACGACACCTCGCCGCCGCCGCGGCCCTCTGCTCCCTCACCCTGCTCGCCGCACCGGGCGCGCAGGCCGCGGACCACCCCTACGAGCGCGGCCCGGCACCCACCGACGCCAGTATCGAGGCGCTGCGCGGCCCGTACGCCGTCGCCGGCACCAGCGTCTCCTCCCTCGCCGCCACCGGCTTCGGCGGGGGCACCATCTACTACCCGACCTCGACCGCCGACGGCACGTTCGGCGCGGTCGTCATCTCCCCCGGGTTCACCGGGACCCAGTCCTCCATCGCGTGGCTCGGACCGCGTCTCGCCTCCCAGGGCTTCGTCGTCTTCACGATCGACACCCTCACCACGCTCGACCAGCCGGACAGCCGGGGGCGTCAACTCCTCGCCGCACTCGACCACCTCACCCAGCGCAGCTCCGTCCGCGACCGCGTCGACAGCAGCCGTCTCGGCGTCATGGGGCACTCGATGGGCGGTGGCGGCGCACTCGAAGCCGCCAAGACACGGCCCTCCCTGCAGGCCGCCATTCCGCTCACCGCCTGGAACACCGACAAGACCTGGCCCGAGATCCAGACGCCGACGCTGGTCGTGGGCGCGGACGGCGACACCGTCGCCCCGGTCGCCACCCACTCGGAGCCGTTCTACGAGAGCCTTCCCGGCTCGCTCGACAAGGCGTACCTGGAGCTCAACAACGCGAC
The DNA here is from genome assembly GCF_005517195.1 of Streptomyces vilmorinianum. Taxonomy (NCBI): domain Bacteria; kingdom Bacillati; phylum Actinomycetota; class Actinomycetes; order Kitasatosporales; family Streptomycetaceae; genus Streptomyces; species Streptomyces vilmorinianum. Next base: position 4,252,817 of record NZ_CP040244.1, read on the forward strand.
CCACTTCTCGCCCAACACGTCCAACACCACGATCGCGAAGTACAGCATCTCGTCGCTCAAGCGCTTCATCGACAACGACACCCGCTACGAACAGTTCCTCTGCCCGCTGCCCCGCCCCAGCCTGACCATCGAGGAGTACCGCGGCACCTGCCCCCACACCTCCTCGTGACGCAGAGGGGTGGCGGGATCTGCTCGAACGCCTCGGACGTGCTGCTGTACTGCGCACATGGCAGATCTGAAGCGGTGCCAGGAAGGCGCGTTCGGCGTGGGCATCAGCGCCCAGTCGGCGGGGGCGGAGCGGTTGTGCCTGCACCGGCTGGTGATGCCCGCCGGGACGCGCGGCCGCCCTCATCTGCACGAGGGACACGAGTCGGCCACCTTCGTCCAGTCCGACCAGGTGGAGGTGTGGCACGGGCAGGATCTGGCCGAGGACATGGTCTGTCTGGTCGCGCGGACCGATCCCGACGAGCAGGAAGGCGTCCGTCTGCTGGAGCTCCCGGTGCGCCTCGCCTCCAGGGTCGGGCCGCTGCCCGTCGGGGCCGGCTGACCATGGGGTGAACCGGTGGAACCGGGTGAACCCTCCGATACGGAGAGAACTCGCGTCTCCGGGGCGGTCCGCACCCCCCGGAGACGCGGGACGTCACCTCAGTTGTTCGAGCAGACTCTCCGCTCGCGTCGTGATGTCGGCCGCGGCAGGGCCTTCGAGCGTGCCGAGTTCGGTGACGAGCGTGGTCAACCGGGCGATGCCGCTCTCCGTACGGCCCAGCTCCTGTTCCGTCCACGCCGCGTAGGCCACGCACTGGAAGCGCTCGTGGAGTGCGTCCGCTCCGAACTCCGCGTAGAGCGCGGCGGCCTGGTCGAGGAGGAGGACCATCTGCTCGCGGGTGGCCCGCCCCTCCGGTGAGGGCCGGCCCTCCTCACCCTCGTCCTCACCCTCACCTTCGTCCTCGTCCTCGTCCTCAAGCTCGTCCTGGAGCAGCCGGGCGAGCTGCTGCCAGGTCTGGGCCCGCTCGTACCGCATCCCGGCCTCGTCGGAGTCGTCGACGACGGAGAGTGCCTCCTCCATCAGGGCACGCGCGCGGGTGAACCCGTCGCCGGACTCCTCGTCCTCCGCCGCCAGCCATGCCAGCGAGCGCAGCACCCGCGCCTCGGCCACCGGGTTGCCGCCCGCTCGCCGCCAACGCTCAAGGGACCGCCCGTAGGCGGCTTCGGCCTCCGCGTGCAGTCCGCCGTCGGCGAGTGCCTCCGCGGCCGAGTGGGCGAGACCGGCCTCGAACCGGGGGTCGTCCCATCTCTTGGCGGTCTCCGCGGCCAGCAGATACTGCTCGGCGGCGGCGCGCGGGTCGTGCAGCTCCCGCAGCAGTCCACCGAGCAGCTCCCTGGCCTGTACGCCCTCCCCCTCGCCGTGCTCCACCAGGTCCGGCAGCGCGGACTGGAGCACCTCCGTGGCCTCGGCGGTGCGCTCGGCCGCCGCGTACGCCCGTGCGAGGAGCAGCCTCGCGCGGGCCCCGGCCGTCGCCGCGAGTCCGGCCTCGTCGAGCCAGTGCGTCGCGTCGAGGGCGAGCAGCGCCGCCTCCTCGGCATGGTCGCCCCGGCGGAGCAGGATGTCCGCGAGGGTCAGCCGTACGCCGGCCTGGTCGGCCCCTTCGGTCAGCTCGGCGGCGTGAGCGAGCGCGGTACGGGCGGTGGACTCGGCGTCGTCCAGTTGTCCGCGCGCGGCCAGCACGCTCGCCTGCAGGGACAGCGGTTCCACCGCGTCCCAGGGCTGCTCCGCGGCCAGGAGGCGTCGCGCCGCCGAGGTGAGCAGCGGCGCCGCCCGGTCGAGGTCGTCCACCGCGAGAGCCAGCTTGGCCAGCATCAGTTCGGCGTCGGCGAGCAGGTCGGCCGCGCTCCCCGGGCCGGCCGTCAGGGCCGCCGTCTCGTCGCCGTACGCGGCGACGAGGCCCTCCAGCTCGGCGACCAGGCGGGTGTCCACGGGCGATGCCGGCCCGTCCGTCGCGCGCTCGCGCAGGTACGACTCGATCCGCAGGGTGGTGAGTTCGGACCCGACGAGGCGCCGCAGGCGTTCCGGGTCGTTCTCGTCGAGTGCCTGCGCCGCCCGCGCGGCGGCGCCGAGCAGCTCCCGTACCTCGTCGGGTTCGGCGTCGAACTGGGCGGCGGATCCGGCGACTCCGAGCTGCGCGTGGGCCGCCCGGCTGTGCTGTCCGGCCGCGCGGTAGGAGGCGGCCGCCTCCGCGTACAGGGCGCGGGCCGCCGGGTCGCCGGTACGCGCCGCGGTCGCGGCCCGGTGCGCGAGCAGGTCTCCGGCGAGTGCCGGGTCGGAGAGGTCGGCGCCGTCCGCGCCCCCCTGGCCGGTCTCGGCGAGCCGGGCCACCCGCGCCCACAGGGCCTCGGTGGACGGATGCCCCTGCTGCCGGGCCGCGCGGGCGCGGTCGAGGAGCGCGGTGAACTCCGCGTCCGTACCGTCCTCTCCGGTGCCGCGGGCGGCGGTCGGACGTGCCGCGCTCGCGGACGGCAGCTCCGCGCTGCGCACGCCCAGGGGAAGCGCCGCGACCAGTGGCTGCTGTCCGATCCGGTCGACCAGACGCCGGGAGACGAGCGCCGTCCCGTTGCGTGCGTCGAAGCGGGCGGCGATGCCCGTGGCCTCGGCGTACAGCAGCTCGTACAGCTCCTTCACGGTGCGGTTCGTCCCCTGGTGGGAGACGGTGGGGCCGTCCCCGTGTCCCAGGTCGGTGAGCCGGCGCAGCAGGACGAGCACGCCCCCGGCGAACTCCATCTGCGATTCGACGTCCGCGAGCGGGCCGAGGTGGGCGGCGTGCTCGGCGAGGATCTCGAGGCCGCGTGACTCGTTCCCGGTCAGGGCGCAGAACTCGATGTGCTCGCCGACCGAGCGGAGCAGGCTCTCCTTGCCGCGGACCATGCGGTATCCCCGGAGGTGGTACGAGCGGGCCTCGTCGCCGCGGCCGAGGCGGACCAGGGGCAGCAGGGAGAGCGCGAGGACCCGGTGGGGCTCCTCCATGCACGACCGGCCACCGGAGAGCACGGGCTCCCAGACCTCGATGGCCTTGGCGTCGTCGCCCTTGCGCGCCCAGTACCAGCCCTGGGTGTTGGTCTCGCAGGCGTGGCAGTCGCTCATCGTGTCACGCTCGGCGGCCGCCCAGCCGGCGATGGCCCGCTCCATCCGGGCCTGGTCGCCGGTCGCGTCGGCCAGATGGAACTCGGCCTGCCGCACGGCCCGTTCGCTGTAGCCGGCCAGTCGGTAGCGGCGCTCCATGTCCGTCAGCCAGCCGTCCACCGCGGTGAGCGGGATCTCGGGGGACTCGACGATCCGTCCGGCGACCCACTTGAAGCGCCAGAACAGACGGTGCACCTCGTGGGCGCCGAAGGAGCCCGGGTCGCGGTCGTACTCCTGGAGCAGCCGGGCGAAGGGGACCACCATCTTGGTGCGCTCCGCGCTGTACTCGTACGCCTCGATCATGCCGACGAGCGCTCGGCGGAACAGCTCGCGGTCGCCGGTGGCCTCGGCGGCCGCGCCGAGCGCCTCCGCGTGGGTGTTGCGCGCCGTCCCGTACGGGGCCCGGGCGTTCTCGTCGAGCGCGCGGTGGATCTCCTCGGGGGTCAGGGTGGTCACTTCTGGTTCTCCTGGGGGTTCGCGGCGGCGGTGGAGTGGGTCGCCCATTCCAGGAGACCGAGGAAGGCCCGGTTGAGCAGGGCGGAGTCGGCGGGGCGCAGGGGCCGCTGCGACATCAGCAGGGCCTGGCCGTACAGCGACTCGACGGCGGTGCCGGTGAGTTCGTCGTCGGGCAGCCCGGCGATCCGGCGGATCAGCGGGTTGTTGTGGTTCAGGACGAGCCGTGCGCGGGGTGCCGAGCCGCGCAGGGAGCCGAGGATGTCGCTCCACAGCGAGTCGGCGTTCTCCTGGGCGGTGGCCCGGTCCCGCTCGTGCCGCGCCTGGCGGTCGTCCAGGAACAGGGCGGGCACGCTCACCGGCTGGAACGCGCGCAGCGCCACGTCGCAGCCGTGCGGGTCCAGGCGGGTGCGGGCGGTGGCGAGGAAGCGCGCGAGGGCCAGCTCGGCGGTGGTGGAGACCGGGTCCAGTCGGTCGGTGACGGCTCCCGCGTCGAGTTCGGTGACCTTCACCCCGGGCCGCACGGCGGGCAGCAGAGCGAGCAGTTCGGCGTCGTAGGTATAGCCGGCGTTGACGACACCGAGGCCGTGAGCGGCGGCGATCGGGGCGATCTGCCGGAACTCCTCCACGGTGCGGGTGAAGTGGATCTCGTCGTGCGCGGCGGCGAACTCCTCCAGGTTGAGCTGCCCGTCGCTGGTCTCGAAGGGCAGCCAGGGCAGCATGAGCTCGAAGAGCTCCGCGTCGTGGCGCGCCAGGGACTTCACGCCGAGGTGGTGGACGCGCAGGAAGGCCGCGAGCCGTTGCGGGTCGCCCGCGGCGAGCTCGGCCAGCCACTGCCGGACGCGGGCGCCGAGCGCGTCGCGAACGGCGGCGAGCGTCTCGTCGTCGTACAGGTTCTCGCGCGAGGCGGTGGGCCGCAGCGAGTCCGTGTCCACCACGGCCCGTACGAAGAAGGCCCAGTCGGGCAGCAGGTTGCTCGCGTGGTCGGTGAGCAGCATGCCCTTGAGGTAGGCGCGGTGCCCGGCCCTGTGCGCGGGGCTGGTCGGCTCCGGCAGGACGTACGCCACTCCGCGTACTCCGGCGACCGGCAGGTCGAGGTCGATCGTGTCGAGCGGGGTGAATCCGAAGACGCGCGCGCAGTGCCCGGCGAGCGCCACGCGGCGGGCGGCCGGGGTCGGGTAGGCGCGGTCCCAGACGGCGGGGCGGTCGGTGACCGGGCGCTCGTCGCCGTCCGCGCCGGCGAAGGTGATGTCGTACGGGAGCAGGGAGCCGAAGTCCTGGGCCAGTTCCTCGACGCGGGAGGGCTCCATCCACTCACCGGCGCCGGGGCGCGCCTCCAGGTACACGGTGGTGCCGGGCTCGGGGCGGGCCTCGTCGGGCAGCACCCGGACCGTGTACGAGCCGTCGTCGGAGGCGAGCCACTCCACCGGCGCGGCGCCGGGGGTGCGTGCGGACCGGCTGACCACCCTGATCCGGCGTGCCACCACGAAGCAGGCGAGCAGGCCGATGCCGAACTGGCCGAGGAACTCGCGGCGTGCCGACTCCAGTCCGTGCTCGCCACCGCGCTTGGAGCTGCGGCCGATGGTGGCGAGCAGGGTGTGGACCTCGTCGGACGTCAGACCGATGCCGCTGTCCTCGATGGAGACCGTGCCGTCGGCGGCGTGGAGCCGGATGCGGATCCGCGCGGCGGGGTCGAGGGCCTGCCGGGCGGTGACGGCGTCCACGGCGTTCTGCAGCAGCTCGCGGACGTAGACCCGGGGGCTGGAGTAGAGATGGTGGGACAACAGGTCGACCAGCCCGCGCAGATCGACCTGGAAGCTGTTGACGTCCGGCGCCGTCTCGTGGTCCGGGGTGGCGGAAGTCATGGTGCATCACCTCGTGTGTGCGCATGGGTGAACAAGCGACCTCGAGGACCCCCCCTCATAGATCGCGAACTGAGACACAGAGTAAGGGCCGCCACGGACAGTCGCCTCGGAGATATGCGCGGTCCGCACGGCCCTTCCCTCCGTTCCGACCAGTCGGTACGTTGCGGTGGAGTCGCCCGAGCGCCCTGGAGGACGTCATGCACGAGCCCGAGCATCACGCTTCGCCCGCCCCCGTGATCGAGGGCCACTGCGACCCCCGCTTCGGCGCGGTACGGGACGCCTTCGCGTCCAACTTCCGCGAGCGGGACGAGCTCGGCGCCGCGGTGACGGTCCAGATCCACGGCGAGACCGTGGTGGACCTGTGGGGCGGCTGGGCGGACGCCGCCCGCACGTGCCGCTGGGAACGCGACACGCTGGTCAACGTCTGGTCCACGACCAAGGGCGTGACCGCGCTCTGCGCCCACCTGCTGGCGGACCGCGGGCTGCTCGATCTCGACGCTCCGGTCGCCGCGTACTGGCCCGAGTTCGGCGCGGCCGGCAAGGAGGCGCTTCCCGTACGCCACCTCCTCTCCCACCGCGCGGGTCTGGCGGGTCTGCGGGAGCCGCTGACCCTCGAGGAGTTCTACGACTGGGAGGTGACGACCGCCCGGCTGGCCGCGACGGAGCCGTGGTGGGAGCCCGGCACCCGGTCCGGCTACCACGCGATGACGTACGGCTTCCTGGTCGGCGAGGTGATCCGGCGCATCACCGGCCGGCTGCCCAGCGCCTTCCTCCGCGACGAGATCACCGGCCCTCTGGACGTCGACTTCACCATCGGGCTGCCCGAGAAGGAGGCGGACCGGGCGGCGGAGCTGGTGCATCCGCGCGCCGCCTCGGCCGGCGAACAGGCTGCGGTCTTCGCCCAGTTGGCGCCCGCGGCGCAGGCCGCCCTGGCCAACCCGCTCGTCGGTGCCGCGCAGGCCAACAGCCCCGAGTGGCGCGCCGCCGAGCTGCCTGCGGCGAACGGGCACGGAACGGCCCGCGCGGTCGCCACGCTGTACGGGGTCTTCGCCGGGCGAGGCCGGTCGGGAGACCACCGCGTCCTCTCCGAGCAGGCCGCGGAACGCGCGCGTGAGGGACAGGGAGCCTGTCGGGACCTGATGCTGGGCGCGGGCTTCGCCCATGACACGGAGTGCGCCCTCGGCCTCTGGCTCAGCGGCCCCAACTCCTCCTACGGCCCCAACCCCCGGGCCTTCGGACACGACGGTTTCGGTGGCTCCTGCGGCCTGGCGGACCCGGAATCGGGCGTCTCGCTGGGCTACGTGATGAACCGCATGGGGCCCGACATCGCGGACGACCCTCGCAAAATGGCCCTGGTCGAGGCGGTGTACGCGGCGCTCTGACGTCGGCGCACACGGGGTGGGCTCCCGACGGCGACGGGAAGGCGGCGGGAACCGGACACCCGGCCCGCTGGGGCGAAGGGGCACGATTGCGGCATTGGGAGGTGCCGGCGTCCGGACCACTGCCCCCTGGACGCCCCCTCTTCCGAGGCAACGCGGACCGGGCACCCTCACGGCCCCGGCCGAGGCGGCACGGGGAAGTGTGCGCCCGCTACTCCTTCGCGACGCCGACCGGGGCCCTGTCCGCCGGGGTGCCGGTGGTGGCCGTGCACGAGGCGCGGGGGCGGGGTGCCTCGGGGGTTGAACTGGAGAATCGGTACGAGTCCCTCCGCTTTCTCGCCTCACACCACGGCCCCCGACCCCGGGCCCATCAGCACCTCCTGAAAGTACGTCAGCAAAGTCCGGTAAGCGTTTGCACTCCACTCTCCGCTCGCGTCGGCCACGGAGGGACCTCCACCCGCCCCCGGCGCCCACACGACTTTGGACCACATGGACGCGCGTAGATCGGCCGAAAGGCGTTCTTGCCGCGGGCACCGTCCGGATTCGAGGATTCCCCCCATCGAGATTGACAGGTTCATGTCGGAGCACCCTCCGACCCGGCCCTGTCGACCCCGTTTCAAGGGCCCGCCCACCCAGCGAGCCCCCAATCCCCCACCGGAGGATGCAGTGAACCTCAAGCGTCTGTCCCCCCTTGGCGGCGCGGCGAAGGGCGCCCGGCTGATCGCCGTGGCCTCCGCGCTCCTGGCCGCCTCAGCGCTTGCCGCGCCCAGCTCGTCCGCGGCGACGGCCGAGGCCGGCCGGGCCACCGCCGCCCAACTCGCCGTCGCCGACGACGCCGTACGCGGAGCCGACGTGCCCGGCACCGCGTGGTACACCGACCAGGCGACCGGGAAGCTCGTCGTCACCGCCGACTCCACCGTCTCCGCCACCGAGATCGCCAAGATCAAGAAGGCGGTCGGCGACCGCGCCTCCGCCCTGGAGATCAAGCGCACTCCCGGCGCGTTCAACAAGCTGATCGCGGGTGGCCAGGCCATCTACGCGGGCGGCGGCGGGCGCTGCTCCCTCGGCTTCAACGTCCGCAGCGGCACGACGTACTACGCCCTGACGGCCGGTCACTGCACCAACATCGCCAGTACCTGGTACACCAACTCGTCGAACACGACGGTGCTCGGCACCCGGGCCGGTTCCAGCTTCCCGACCAACGACTACGGCATCATCCGCCACTCCAACGCCTCGGCGGCGGACGGCCGCGTCTACCTCTACAACGGCAGCTACCGCGACATCACCGGCGCGGGCAACGCCTACGTGGGCCAGTCCGTCCAGCGCAGCGGCAGCACCACCGGACTGCGCGGCGGCACGGTCACCGGTCTCAACGCGACCGTCAACTACGGCGGTGGCGACATCGTCTACGGCCTGATCCAGACCAACGTCTGCGCCGAACCGGGTGACAGCGGCGGCGCGATGTTCGCCGGCAGCACCGCGCTCGGCCTCACCTCCGGCGGCAGCGGCAACTGCTCCAGCGGCGGCACCACGTTCTTCCAGCCGGTGACGGAGGCCCTCAGCGCGTACGGCGTGAGCGTCTTCTAGTTCCGGCGGATCCGGTACGCACCACCTCGCGGGCACACAGGCCGGCGGTCCCTCCCGGGGGCCGCCGGCCTTCCGGCCCTCGCGGCGGGGCCGGGGGATCCAAGCGGTGTCCGACCTGGTCGGTATCGTGCACCGAACATATGAGCCCTGCCCCTCACTTGCCCCCTGGAGGCCCTACGGTGCGCCGCCGGCTCCCGCCACTTCTCGCGGCTCTCCTCGCGGTCCTGTCCCCGCCGCACCCGCGAGCGCGGCGGACGCCGCCGACTGCACCGCCCCGGGCGTCGAACGCTTCGGCACGGCCTCGCCCACCGGCGCGATCGTCGGCGCCGTCGTGCACGAGGGGCGTGGTTACGTCGTCACCCGCGGCCGGAAGCCCCCGGTCCTCGCCGAGTACGACCTCGCCACGCGCACCGTCGTGCGCGAGACCGCGATTCCCGACGGCCCCGGCCCCGGCACGCCCGAGGGCGCATGGGCGATGGCCCTGTCGGGCGGCAAGATCTACATCGGTACGTACGTCGATCCCAGCCTGTACCGCTACGACCCCGCCACGGGCACGGTCACGCACCTGAAGACCTTCGGCGGCGAGGGCGGCTTCATATGGAGCCTCGCGGCCGCCCCGGACGGGGTCCTCTACGCGGGCACCTATCCGAGCGGCCGGGTGTGGGAGTACAACCCCGCCACCGGGGCCGCCCAGGACCTCGGGGTGCTCTCCACCGGCGAGCGCTACGTCCGGGCCGTCGCCGCCGACGCCACGAACGTCTACGCGGGCCTGCTCGACTCCGGCAAGCTGCTGGCGATCAACCGGTCCACCAGGACGGTCCGTGTCCTGGCCACCAACCCCGGCGGCTTCTCCACCGTCTCCGTCGGCCGCACCCGCCTGCGCGCCGGCAGCGGCAGCACCCTGTTCGACGTGCGGACGGACGGCACCGACCTGCGGAAGGTCGCCCTGCCCGCCGGTACGTCGATCGACTCGATCGGCCTCGCCCCTGACTACACCGCGTACCTCTCCATCCGTCCGGGCGGCCTGGTCGCCCGCTACCGCACCGCGGAGCCCCTGAAGTGGTACCCGGCCCCGCGGGTCGGCGAGGGGACCCGGGGCCTGTTCCTCGACGGCTCCACGCTCACCGGCTTCTCCGGCAGCGGCGGAGTGTGGCAACTGGACGTCGACACCGAGCAGTCGGCGTACACCGACCTGTTGAAGGCGGGCCTGAGCGAGGGTGCCGAGCGGCCGCAGTCGATCCTCCGGGCGACCGACGGCACGGTCTGGGTGGGCGGCCACTTCAACGTCACCGTGCACGACACCGTCGCCCGGACGCATCGCTCGATCTGGGTGCCGGGCGAGCCGAAGGCGCTTGTCCAGCGCGGGGGGAAGATCTACGCGGCGATCTACCCGAGCGGCCGGATCGTCGAGATCGACCCGGCGCAGGGCGACGCCGTGCGCGAACTCGCCTTCCTGCCCAGCGGCCGGCAGCGCCCGTGGGACATGGAGTACGACCCCGTCACCGACCGGCTCCTGGTGGCCTCCGCGCCGCTCCTTCGCCGCGTACCACCGCCCGCCCGACGCGACCGTGGGGCGCACGCTGGGTCTGGGCCGGCTGACCCTCGCGAGCGCGGGGGCCCTCCTCGACGACGTGTGTCCGGTTACCGTCTCGCCGACCATCCGGGCGCGGCTGCTCGCGGAGGGAGCCGGACATCCCGGCGTCCTCACCGCCCTGGCCGGGCGCCTCTCCCCCGCGCAGCTGACGGGCGCGGCGCCGCTGCCGTACCCCCTGGTCCAGGACCCGCTGCTCGCCGAGGTCTATCGGGGCCTGCTGGAGGGCCTGCCCGCGGCGTACGGACGGCTGCTGACGCTCGTGGCCGTCGCCGGCGAGGCGACGGCCGGCTCCCCGGGGCAGCCGGCGCAGGCGGGCGGTGTCGGCGCGGACGCCGTCCTGGCCGCTGCCCGCGCCACCAAGGTCCCGCCCGGGACCCTCGACGCTCTTCTCGTGGACGGGCTGCTGCGCGGCCCGCGCGAGGCACTCCGCTTCGGCGACCCGCTGCTGCGCCGCGCGCTGCTGGCCGCCGCGCCGCGGACGGACCTGTTCGACGCCTCCGGCGCGGGCTCGCCGCCTTCCCGGGCGAGCGTGGCGCGTGGCCGGGCCGCGCTCGCCCAGGGGCTGGTCACCCTGACCGACGGGCCCGTCGAGGACGCCCACCAGGTGCTCCTCCTGGCCGCCGGGCTGCTGCGGGACGGCGCGCCGGAGGAGGCGGCCGACGCGCGGCTCCTCGCCATGGAGGCCGCCTGGTCGGCGGGTGACGCGGCAGCCTGTCTGACCGCCCTCGGGGACGCGGAGGGGGTGGGCGGCCTCCAGGGGGACGCCTCCGAGCGGGACTTCGTCCTCGGCATGCGGACGGCGCTCTCGGCCCGGCCGGCCGAGGCCCGTGCGCCGCTGGCCCGGGTGGTGGACCGGGACGGCGGAGCGGATACGCCCCGGCTCCTGATGCGGGCGGGTTCGGCCGCGCTGGTGCTGGGGGACACGGACTCCGCGGCGCGTATCCACGCGCGGGCCCTGGCCAGGGCCCGCGCGGAGCAGCGTACGAGCCTGCTGCCCCGGATCCTGGAACACCTCGCGTACGCCGAGCTCAGAGCCGGACGCCACGAGCGTGCCGCCGCCCACGCGCGCGAGGGCCTGCGGGCCGCGGAACGCACCGGCCAGCGGAACGTGGCGGCCCATCAGCACGCGGTCCTGGCGCTCGCCGCCTCCGTGGCCGGAGACGCGGAGTCGGTGACGGAGCACGCCGGGCGGTCGCTCGCCACGGCACGCCCGCACGGCCTCGCGCAGGCCGCGACCCTCGCCGAATGGGCGCTGGCCCGCTCCGAACTGAGTCGCGGGCTCGCCGCCCCGGCGGCGGCTCGCCTCGCGCCGCTCGTCCACCAGGGGCCGCGGGGCGGTCACTTCGCTCTTCGTATGCTGATCGTCCCCTGCTTCGTGGAGGCGGCCTGTGCGTCCGGCCGGACGGCGGAGGCGCTGTCGGCCACCGAGGAGTTCGCGCTCTGGGCGGCCCAGGGCATCGACCCTCAGGCTCCGGCCCAGCTGGCCCGTTGCCGGGCCCTGACCATGGGCGGGGACGAATCGGCCCACTGGTACGGCGAGGCCGTGCGGCGCCACGAGGAGGTGGGCAACGACTTCGAACGGGCCCGGACCCTGCTGGCCTACGGCACCTGGCTGCGCCGGCGCCGGCGGCCGCTCCAGGCGCGGGCTCTGCTCAGCGACGCGCTCGTCACCTTCGAGCGGGCGGCGGCGAAGCGCTGGGCCGGCCGGGCGCGGGCGGAGCTGCGGGCCACCGGAGGAACGGCGGCCGGTGCGGGCTCCTCTGCGGATCCTTGGGGACTGACACCGCAGCAGCAGCGCATCGCCGCGATGGTCGCGGAGGGCTCGACGAACCACGAGATCGCTGACCGGCTGTCCCTCAGCCCGCGCACGGTCGACCACCATCTGCGGAACGTCTTCGCCCGGCTGGGTGTCCGGTCCCGGGTCGAACTGTCGGGCGTACTGGCGCGGACCGCACCACCCCTCACGTCCCATCATTTCGGCGAGTGACGACTTCACGACAATGAGTCACCGATTCCGCATGATGGGGGCCTCGCCTGGGCAGAACCGCAGCGGGCCCTGACGCGCCCGTACGGAAAGGGGTGAGCGGTGCTGTCCGAACTTCTCGACCGGCTGCTACGACGCGGGGGCGCGGGCGGACGGACCGGCCGCCCGGGGACCGGCCCCGGCCTGCCCGCGCAGGCGAGGCGCTTCGGGACCCCGGTCTTCACCGCCGACTTCGCCTCGACCGAGCAGTGGGTCGCGGGCAGATCCTGGGCGTATCCGAACGGCGGGCCGATCAACCCGGACGACAACAAGCTCGACCACCTCGTGGAGGACCCCTCGTACAGCCGCACGGGGGTCTTCCGCGCGACGCGCCGGCCCGACGGCCGGTGGAACGCCGGGCTGCTGACGACGGAGGGCAGCGCGGAAGGCTTCCTGGTCCGCGCCGGTGACACGCTCGAAGCCCGCGTACGCCTGCCGGTGGAGAACGGCGCGTGGCCGGCGATCTGGACGTGGCTGGACGGCGGGCAGGAGATCGACGTCTTCGAGTACCACCCCGACAATCCCGATCTGCTGGAACTCTCCAATCGCGTCAGGGGAGGCCATCTCTACTACCGGCACCCGTCGATCCGGCCGGGGGCGTGGGTGGACCTCCGAGTCGAGTTGGGCGCGAGGTCGGTGGTGTGGTGGGTCAACGGCGAGCAGGCCTTCGCCGACCGCCGGGGCGTGGGCCGCACCTGGCGGGCGCACCTGATCGTGAACCTGTCCGTCTGTGCCGGGAGATACCACCCCGCGCCCGATCCGGCGGCGACGGAGATGTCGTACGAGGTGACGGAGCTGCGGGTGTACCGGGGATGAGGTCGGGGCACGCGGGCGCGACCCGGTGGTGGCAGCGCGGGCGTGCTCACTGCGCGCCGAAGACCTGGGTCCAGTAGGGGCCGCCGGCGGTGTGGATGCCGATCCCGATCTCCTTGAAGGAGCAGTTCAGGATGTTCGCGCGGTGGCCCGGGCTGTTCATCCAGGAGTCCATCACCTGCTCCGCGGTGCTCTGGCCCTTCGCGATGTTCTCGCCGTAGGTCGACCAGCGGTATCCGACCGCGGTGACGCGCTCGCCCGGGCCGTCGCCGTCGGGGTTGGTGTGGTCGAAGAAGTTCCGCGCCGCCATGTCGTCGGAGTGCCCCTGAGCGGCCTTGGTCAGCAGGGAGTTCTCGCTCAGCGCCCCGCACCCCTCCTTGGCCCGCTCGGAGTTGACCAGATCGATCACCTGCTGGGCGGTGGAGTCCGCACCGGAACCGGCGGTCGTGGCCGTGGGCTTCGGCCGGGGCGCCGGCGACGAGGTGCGGGGGGCGGCCGTCTTGGTGGGCGAGGGTTTGGGGGTGCGGCTCGCGGTGGCGGAGGGGCTCTTGCTGGGCTTCGGTGACGCGGACGGCGAGGGGGTGGCCGAGGTGGCCGGGACGGTGGTGGGGGGCTCGGTGGTGGGCAGGGCGGCACCGGGAGCCGCGGCGCGTGTCGCGTCCAGGGCCTCGACGTCCGTCTCGGGGCCGGTGATCAGGTAGAAGGACCCACCGGTGACCGCCACCACGGCTATGCCCGCGGCGACGACGGCGCGGCGGCGTCCGCGCCTGCGCTGCCGCTGGCGGCGGCGAGCGTTGCGGGCGCTGCGGGAGCCTCGGACCGCGGGCCCGCCGGAGCTCTGGGCTCCGTACGACGCGGTGGGCTCGCGCGGTCCACTCTGCTCGTACGGTCCACTCTGCTCGTACGGGCCGCTCGGCTCGTACGGGCCGCTCGGCTCGTACGGTCCGCCGAGCCCGTCCTGGGGCGCGGGGTGGGCGACGGACGCGGCGGCGAGACCGAAGCCGGCGCTCTCCCTGACGCTCGCGAGCAGCAGCGCCGTCGGGGGCACGAGCAGCAGTCCGGCGAGCAGCCCCTCGGCCGGGACGAGGCCGCTCCACAGACCCGCGCAGTGCGCGCAGGCGCGGGCATGCCGGGCTATTCGCTTGCGCCACAGCGCGGAGGGGTGACCGTCCCATGCCGCGATCTCGGACCGCAGGGTGGGGCAGAGCGGGTTCTCCGACAGGGCCCGTACGACGACCCGGGCGGCCTCCAGCTGTGCCTTCATCCGCTGCACCCGGACCGCGGTGTGCTGGGTGGAGAGCCCGAGGGCGTCCGCCACCTCGTACCGGGTCAGCTCGCCCGCGCACTCCAGCCACCACAGGGACAACAGGGCGCTGTCGTCCGGCTCCATCCAGCGGGTCGCCTCGGCGGTCTCGCGCCGCTGACCGGAGAGGTTCAGCCGGACGACGGTGAGGTCCACGAAGTCGGCGCCCGGTTGGGCCAGGTCGCGGGCCTCGTCGAGGCCGCCGGTGCGGAAGTCGGACTGCTGCGTCTGCCAGTGGCTGCGGATGCGGTTCATGGCGATGGCCACCAGCCACGACCGGAAGCTGTCCGGGGAGCGCAGGCCGCCGAGCCCGTCGAGCGCCCGCAGCATCGTGTCCTGCACGACGTCGTCGACGTCGTGGTGGCCGTTCATCGCCCGGCCCACGATGTTGTAGACGAGGGGCAGATAGGCGGCGATGAGCTGGTCCTGCGCCCACAGGTCTCCGCTCTGCGCCGCCCTGACCAGTTCCGTACCGTTCTGTACGCCCATGCCCTGATTCACCCTGCTTGTCCCGCCTGTTGTCGATGCCCAACACGTGGGAGACCGCAGGGCCTCCACCCGATAACAGGAAACGCAGAGAAATCCGCGCACATCTTCGGTGCGGGTCCGAAGGTTCCGGATCGGGCGGCCGAGACTACCTCGTGTGGCGCGGCGCGCCTACTGGGGCTTCTGCTGCCGCGACTGCTCCGACTCGCCCGCGGCCCTGCGGTACTCGGCGTTGATGCGCTGGGCCTCCTCGAGCTGGTCCTCCAGGATGATGATCCGGCAGGCGGCCTCGACGGGCGTGCCCTGGTCGACCAGCTCACGCGCGCGTGCGGCGATCCGCAGCTGGTAGCGCGAGTAGCGCCGGTGCCCGCCCTCCGAACGGAGCGGGGTGATCAGACGGGCCTCACCGATGGCCCGGAGGAATCCGGGGGTCGTACCGAGCATCTCGGCGGCCCGGCCCATGGTGTACGCGGGGTAGTCGTCGTCGTCCAGGCGATCGCTGAGCGGAGTGTCTGCTGGCATTCTCACCTCGTAGCCCAATGCGGCAAGGGGCCCTGATGCCCTATGGCACCGAAGGCCCCGAGGGGAATTGAACACCATCTTCCGGCCCCTGCGCCGCGCCGGCGTCCTCCACCGCTCCCGCCCGGCGGGACCGGTATCGGCGGCCGGCCGCCGATACAATCGGCGCTCATGTCGAAGCCTGACGAATTGCTCGTCGCCATCGCCGCCACGGTGGAGTCGGAGCAGAGCAATCAGATGTCCCTGACCGTGGTCACGGGCGGGACCGTCATCACCGGGCGGCTGGCCCCCGAAGCCGTCTGGAGGCAGCGGGTCTCGGAGGTCCTGGACGACTCCGACAGCCTCGGCCCCTTCTCACCGGTCTTCGCCGCCGGGGCCGCGGACCGGCCCGGCCGTGCCGAGCCGCCCACGCATCTGCACTTCCACGTGGCCCGGATCCTGCAGGGCAGCATGGGGATCCCGGAGACGGGCGGGATGTATCGCGTCGCCCTCACGGATGTCAGCGCCTGGACCGTCGGCGACTTCAGTTACTCCGACCGATGACCAAGCGCTGACCGAGCCCTGACCACGCCCTGACCGAGCGCTGCCCCAGCTCCTGCGAGCGTTCTCCGCGCGCGTTACGCGGCCTCCACGGCCCCTTCGGTCACGGGCGTACCGAGTTGCGCCGAGGCCGCCTGCAGGGGGCTGAGGCCCCGCCCGGGCGTCGCCGGGGGCAGATCGTGACAGGTGAAGCCGAGGAGGGCCATGGCCCTGGTGACCTCACCCGCGGTGAAGTCGCGGGGGTCCTGCCGGGTGATGACCTCGCCCACCTGCTTGACGGGGTAGCGGCGACGGCCGATGGTCACGGAGGGGCCCGTGACCATTCCGGGCTTGACGCCCTTCATCGTTTCCAGCACCCCGCTCTTCGTCAGTTCGAACGGAAAGCGGGCGATGACACAGCGCATGTTGCCTCACAGGTGGAGCCGGCGGTGGGGAAGGATCGGGTCGCGGAGCGGCTGATCAGCACGAGAGGGCGAAGACGCCCACGGCACGGCCGTCCTCGTCGACGACGGGCAGGGCCCGCACCTGCCGACCCCGCATCAGGTGCTCCGCCTCTCCTGCCGCGGTGACGGGCGAGGTGAACGGCCCGTCCGGGCCGGCGATCTCGCGCAGGCGCACCCGATCGGTGTACGCGGAGCCGTCGCGTACCCGGGTGAGCTGCGCCTGGGTGATCAGGCCCGTACACCGGCCGTCGCCGTCCGAGACGAGGAGATGCCCGGCTCGGGCACTGGCCATGACGGACAGGGCCACTTCCACGGTCATGTCGTCGCAGACCCGCGGGGCGGAGGTGTCCATCGTGTCGGAGACGGTCAGGACCGTGCGGAGTTCCGCTGTGCGGGAGTGCATCGGGGAGAGGGGCGAGGAGAGGGGCAAAAAGGTGCCTTCCGGAGCGAGGGTGGGTGTCCTGGTCACGCGGGTCTCGTGCCGTTCATGCCGTACGGTGCGGGCTCTGGCGCTGTTCCCTGCCCCGTGCCGCCTGACCTGCGCGGCGGCCGCGCGAGCCGGAGGTGCGCCTGCCGCGGGAGGCGGAGGCGCCGGACCGGGGTCGGTCGGCCGCCGGGGCCGTGATGACGACCGGTACGCCCGACGGAGTCCGCGCACCGGTGATACGGCTGAGCTGCTCCTCGCCCGAGCGGACCTCGGCGGCCTGCGGGCTGATGCCGGCGTCCGCCATCAGGCGGGCCATGCCGCGGCGCTGGTTGGGCAGGATCAGGGTGACCACGCGACCGGACCGGCCGGCGCGGGCGGTGCGGCCGCCGCGGTGCAGGTAGTCCTTGTGGTCGCTCGGCGGATCCACGTTGACCACGAGGTCGAGGTCGTCGACGTGGATCCCGCGCGCCGCGACATTGGTGGCCACGAGCACGGTGACGTGCCCGCTCTTGAAGTAGGCCAGGGTCCTGGTGCGCTGAGGCTGTGACTTGCCCCCATGGAGGGCGGCGGCACGGACTCCGCTCTGCAGCAGGTGGGTGGCGAGCCGGTCGACGGCGTGCTTGGTGTCCAGGAACATGATCACCCGGCCCTCGCGCGCCGCGATCTCGGTCGTGGTCCGGTCCTTGTCCGTCGCGCGCACATGCAGCACGTGGTGCTCCATGGTGGTGACGGCTCCCGCGGACGGGTCGACGGAGTGGACCACCGGGTCGCTCAGGTAGCGGCGTACGAGCAGGTCGACGTTGCGGTCCAGCGTGGCGGAGAACAGCATCCGCTGGCCGCCGGGGCTGACCTGGCCGAGCAACTCGGTGACCTGCGGCATGAACCCGAGGTCGGTCATCTGGTCGGCCTCGTCGAGGACGGTGATGGCGACCTGGTCCAGGCGGCAGTCGCCGCGCTCGATCAGGTCCTTGAGCCGGCCCGGCGTCGCCACGACGACCTCGGTCCCGGAGCGCAACGCGGCGGACTGCCGGCCGATGGACATGCCTCCGACCACGGTGGCCACGCGCAGCCTCAGCGAGCGGGCGTACGGCGTGAGCGCGTCGGTGACCTGCTGGGCCAGCTCGCGGGTGGGGACGAGGACCAGGGCGAGCGGCTGCCGGGGCTCGGCACGCCGGCCGGCGGTGCGGGCGAGCAGGGCGAGGCCGAAGGCGAGCGTCTTTCCGGATCCGGTGCGCCCGCGCCCGAGGACGTCGCGCCCCGCGAGCGAGTTCGGCAGCGTGGCGGCCTGGATCGGGAACGGTACGGTCACGCCTTCGGCGACGAGCGCCGCCAGCAACTGGGGCGGAAGGCCGAGATCACCGAAGGCCTCGACGGCGGGGAGCGCCGGGGTGGTCGTCACCGGCAGGGCGAACTCCCCCTGCGCCACGGCGGGCCGGCGATTGCGGGCGATCGGACGCTTCGGCGCACCGGAGTGACTGCCGGCGCGGCTACGGGAGGTGGTGCGGGTGGATCGGTCGTTCGTACGTGCTCGGTTCATGCAGAACCTTCCTTGATACGGCACGCATCAAGGAATTCTCCGGCATCGAGCGGCGTGGAGAACTGCAAGAACGAGCCGGCGAAATACATGTGCCCGTTCCGCGAAAAGATCCGCGAAACGAAACGAGCCGGGGCCCGCACCCCAAGGTGCGGGCCCCAGCTGCGTCGGTACGCTTCAGCGTCAGGCGGGAACGATGTTCTCGGCCGTCGGGCCCTTCTGGCCCTGCGCGATGTCGAAGCTGACCTTCTGGCCTTCCTGCAGCTCACGGAAGCCCTGGGCGGCGATGTTCGAGTAGTGGGCGAACACGTCGGCGCCGCCGCCGTCCTGCTCGATGAAGCCGAAGCCCTTTTCCGCGTTGAACCACTTCACGGTGCCAGTAGCCATGTCATATCTCCTTCGGGGGTGCGTCGGAGCCCGCACTGTGCGCGCTCCGTGTCGCCGCGATGATTGCCCCGTCCGGAATGTGACCGGAAATACAAAAGCGCGCCCATCGGTGAATAAAACCGATGAGAGCACTTGAAGTTTGGGAACCACAACTGCAACTGAAATCAACAGTAGCACGGAACGCATTTCGGTGCGTCGGGCATGATTCGACTCCGACTTTCACACCGGAAATTCTTGTGGCGCGTCGCTTCGATTTCTCACTTCGCGAGCACAGATATCCTCCCCCCGCCCGAACCCCGGGCGTTGACCACTCACCCCTACTTCGCGGTAACTTGCCGGTGACACAGGAGAGTTCGGCGGATGGAGCAGGCCCGTGGCAGACCACGACCTCAAGGGATTCACCGAGGGCACGTTCACGCACGACGGCGCCACCCGCCGGGTCCTGCGCCTGGGCACGGGCCCCGCCGTGATCATCATGGCGGAGATCCCGGGCATCACCCCCAAGGTCCTGGAATTCGCCGAACGGGTGGCGGCCGCGGGCTGCACGGCCGTGCTCCCGGTGCTCTTCGGTACGCCCGGCCGCGACGCGAGCCCCGCCGCCCGCGGCTGGCCGAGCACGGGCCGTTACATGGCGTCGTCGCTGTGGCGGGTGTGCGTGAGCCGGGAGTTCACGCTGCTGGCCACGGGGCGCAGCTCGCGTGTCGTGGGGTGGCTGCGCGCCTTGGCGGCCGCCGAGCACGAGCGCTGCGGCGGCCCCGGGGTCGGGGCCGTCGGCATGTGCCTGACCGGCGGTTTCGCCCTGGCCATGGCCACGGACGAGCGGCTCGTCGCCCCGGTGCTCTCCCAGCCGTCGCTCCCGCTGCCCTGCACCCCGGGCCGCGCGGGAGCCATCGACATCAGCCCCGAGGAGCTCGCGGTGGTCCGCCGGCGCTGTGAGCGCGAGGGGCTCCAGGTCCTGGGGCTGCGGTTCCGGGGCGACCGACTGGCGCCCGGGGACCGGTTCGCGTACCTCCGGCGCGAGCTCGGCGACGCCTTCGTCGCCGTCGAGCTGGACGACAGCGCCGCGAACCCCGAGGGCGCTCGCCCGCCGCACTCCGTGCTGACGGAGCACCTCAGGGACGAGCCCGGCCAGCCCACACGGCAGGCGCTGGACACGGTCCTGGATCTGTTCCGCACCCGGCTGCTCGGGGAGCGGCCCGAGGCCAACGCGTAACTCCCGCAGGGGTCTTGCGCGTACCACGCGCCTCTCTCTACCCTCCGGGCCAATGGTTAGGAATATTTCCTAACCATTGGCTTCCCTGCGGAAGACGTCACGAAAGGAACGACCACTGCCATGAGCCGAAGAGGCATGTCTCTTCTCATCGCGTCGGGACTGCTGACCCTGCCGCTGATCGGGCTGCCCGAGGCGGCCGCCGCCGACACGCTGGTGTCGGTCGGCAAGCCGACGGCGTCGTCCTCGATCGAAGGGAGCGGGTTCGAACCGGGTCGCGCGGTCGACGCGAACACCTCCACCCGGTGGGCGAGCGCCGAGGGAGTCGATCCGCAGTGGATGCGGATCGACCTGGGTTCCAGCCACACGATCTCCCGGGTCAAGCTCAACTGGGAGGCCGCGTACGCCAGGACGTACAGGATCCAGACCTCCGCCGACGGTTCGACCTGGACCGATGTCCACTCCACCAGCGCCGGCGACGGGGCGATCGACGATCTGACCGTCTCCGGCAGCGGACGCTACGTCCGGATGTACGGGACGGGGCGCGGCACCCCGTACGGCTACTCCCTCTGGGAGTTCGAGGTCTACGGCTCACCGGCCGGCGGCGCCGACATCACCCCACCGAGCACCCCGGGCAGCCTCCGCTCGACCGGTTCGACGGCCACGAGTGTCTCGCTCGCCTGGAACGCGGCCACCGACAACGTGGGCGTGACGGGCTACGACCTCTACCGCGGCGGGAACCTCGTCGGCTCCACGACCGGTACGTCGTACACCGACACCGGGCTCACCGCCTCGACCTCGTACAGCTACACCGTGAAGGCGCGCGACGCGGCGGGGAACCGCTCGGCCGCGAGCAACACCCTCGGGGTCACGACCCAGGCCACCGGGTCGGGGCCGGCCGTCCCCTTCGGCAGCCACCTCAAGCCGTACGTCCCGGGCGTCCTGAAGCCGTCCGGCACGCAGGCGACGATCGACCAGAAGGTCGTCGACCACTACCGGGCCTGGAAGTCGGCCTTCGTCCGCCAGAACTGCGGCAACGGCTGGTACCAGGTCATCTCGCCGGACGCCGACCACCCCTACGTGGCCGAGGCACAGGGCTACGGGATGGTCATCGCCGCGACCATGGCCGGCGCCGACCCCGACGCCAAGAAGATCTTCGACGGTCTGGTGAAGTGGAAGATCGACCACCCCTCCGCCATCAACCCGAACCTGCTCGCGGCCGAACAGGACGTGAACTGCAGGAGCGTCAACGGCGGGGACGGCGCGACCGACGGCGACATGGACGTCGCCTACGGGCTGCTGCTCGCCGACAAGCAGTGGGGCAGCGCGGGTACGTACAACTACAAGGACCTCGCGATCAAGCACATCAACGCGATCAAGAAGGACGAGGTCAACCCGACGACGAACCTGCTGAAGCTCGGCGACTGGAGCAGCTCGGGCGATCAGTACTACTACATCACCCGGACCTCGGACTGGATGGTGGACCACTTCCGGGCGTTCCGTACGGCGACCGGTGACGCCGCCTGGGACACCGTCCGTACCGCGCACCAGAACCAGATCGCCCGCCTGCAGTCCACGTACGCGCCCGGCACCGGCCTGCTGCCCGACTTCGTGGTGAGCACCGACACCACACCGAAGCCCGCCCCCGGGCAGGTCCTGGAAGACCCCAACGACGGCGCCTACTGGTGGAACGCCTGCCGCACTCCGTGGCGCATCGCCGATGACGCGGTCACCAGCGGCGACGCCGCGTCCCTCGCGGCGGCGCGCAAGCTCAACAGCTGGATCAAGGCGAAGACCGGCGGCGACCCGAACAAGATCGCCATCGGCTACCGGCTCGACGGCACCCAGATCTCGGCGGGCAGCGAGGCGGCGTTCTTCGCCCCGTTCGCGCTGGCGGCGATGACCGATCCGGGCAGCCAGGCGTGGCTCGACGCGCTCTGGACCAAGATGCTGGCCACGCCCGTCGACACCAGCAGCTACTTCTCGGCGAGCATCCAGCTCCAGGTGATGATCACAACGTCCGGGAACCACTGGGTCCCGTAGCTCACCGCTCCGTGCCGAGAGTCGGGGCGGGCGGGGTCCAGCGGCGGGTACGGGGGACGGCGGAGGAGACGCCGAAGTCCTTCTTGAGCTGTTCGGGGATGGCGTAGTGCATGACGCGGCCACGGGTGAGGGAGGACAGTTCGAAGAGCGTGGTCAGGTGTCCCACGCGGTCCAGCGCCCAGGCGGCGAAGGGCGAATGGTCCTCGATGCTCTCCAGGACCCCGAGCAGCCCGGGCACGGCCTTGACGGCGGTGTCCCAGGAGGTGCGCGGTACGTCGAGCCAGTCCGCGCAGGTGTCCCCCACCAGGTAGCGGATCAGGGCGGCGACGACGGGGTCGAAGAAGGTGCCGGGGACGACCTCCTCGTACAGGTCGATGAGCTGGCGGGTGAGCTGGACCCCCTCCTCCGACGGCCCCATGTGCCGGGTCATGTAGAGGTCGAAGAACTGACGCGCGGACTCCAGGTCCTTGGGCACGTGGTCCTGGTCCACTCCCAGCATCGCGCCGACGACGCGCCAGGCGTAGAAGTACGCCTCGGCGCCGTCGACGCTCATGTGGATGTTCAGGCGGTGCAGCGAGTCCAGGACGAGCAGGGAGAACAGCATCTGGCCGCCGATCATGTCCTCCTGGCAGATCGGCGTGCCCAGAGAGGCGGTGTCCCAGCGGCCTTCCCGTTTCAGGTGATGGCGGACGGAGGCGTGCAGCAGGCGGACCTTCTGCGCGGCGGGGATGAAGCGGCTGCCCGCCTCGAAGGCGCCGGGCTGCATCAGGTAGACGGTGAACTGCCCGGTCTCGGCCATCCGTTTGGAGGGGTACTTGAGCGAGTGCGTGGCCGACAGCAGGCGTGCCACGTGCGGAATCACGTAGCAGGCCGGCATGGAGGCGAAGGAGAGCGCGGTGGAGATGTGCACGTTGTTGTCGATGAAGAACAGCCTCGCCTTCTCCATCTCGTCCCAGTCCACCCAGGCCGGGGGCACGCTGGTCCGGGCCAGGTACTCGCGGGCGACGTCCGGCAGCCCGTCGGGCAACGGCGCACCGGCGACGGAGACATGGCGCAGGAGGGTGTTGAGCTTCCCCACCTCGCCACGCTCGAAGAGCGTGGCGACGGTCGCATCGGCGAGTTCGTCGCCGGCCTGCCGCAGCGTGTTCATCGACGCCTCGGTGTAGGTCATCAGCGGACTCCTTCTCGGGTGACGTGAGGGAGGGACAGGGGCGTGCGCGGCGGATCAGTGGTGGCGGACGGTCACCGTGCGGGCCAGGCCGGCCAGGGCCCGCTCGGCGTGGGCGGGCAGGTCGATCTCGTCCAGGGCCCGGGTGGCCTCCTCGACCCGGGCGTCGATCATCTTCTCGATCCGGGCGGGCGCTCCCAGGCGGCTCATCAACGCCCGTACCGCGTCCAGCTCGTCGGCGCCGAGGTCGCCCCTGCCCAGCGTGTGGCGCAGCCGCTCGCGCTCGGCCGGGTTCGCGGCCCGCCAGGTCTCGGCGAGCAGGGCGGTGGGCCGCCGCATGCGCAGGTCGTCCACGCTGGCCTTTCCCGTACGGACCGGATCGCCGAAGAGCCCCAGCAGGTCGTCGCGCAGCTGGAACGCCTCCCCCAGCGGCAGTCCGTACGAGGAGAGTCCCTCACGCAGCCGCTGCCCGGCGCCCGCCAGGGCGCCCCCGATGAGGAGCGGCTGCTCGACGGTGTACTTGGCGGTCTTGTACCGGACGACCTGCAGCGAGGACTCCGTGTCGGGGACGCCACCGGTCCGCAGGATCTCCAGGCACTCCCCGGCGATCAGCTCCCGCGCCAGGTCCGCCCAGAGCGGCCGCGCGCGTGACAGGTAGGCCGCGGGCAGGCCGCTGGTGACGAACAGCTGCCCGGCCAGCGACATCAGCAGGTCGC
Organism: Streptomyces vilmorinianum; assembly: GCF_005517195.1. NCBI lineage: Bacteria > Bacillati > Actinomycetota > Actinomycetes > Kitasatosporales > Streptomycetaceae > Streptomyces > Streptomyces vilmorinianum. Next base: position 4,276,482 of record NZ_CP040244.1, read on the forward strand.
CGACCAGCATGGCCAGGGCCCTGGCGGCCGCCGGGGAGCGTGGAGCAGAGCCCCCCTGCGCGCCGATGCCGCCGCCACCGCGACCGCCACGACCGCCACGACCGCCACGACCGCCGCTGCCGCGCAACGCGATGTGCGCCGTGGGCAGGCCGTGCCGGAGCGGGCTGTCGTCGATGAGGTCGTCGTGCACGATCGCGGCGGCGTGGACGAGCTCCATGGACGCCGCGGCCCGGACGAGCGCGTCGCTGTCGGGCTGGCCGGCGGCCCGCCACCCCCAGTAGCAGAACATGGCCCGCAGCCGCTTGCCATGGGCGACCGAGGCCTCCAGCTGTCCGGCCACCGGGGCGAGCTCCGCGTCGATGTCCAGCAGCCGCTCCGCCTCCGCGGACACGAACCGCCGCAGTTCGCCGTCGACACGGTCGCGAAGACCGTCCGGCGCGGACCCGTCAGGCATCGTCGCCGGCGGCCCGTCGCGCCACCGCATGCCGGGCGAGGACCTCCAGATGCGCGGGCGGCACGCTCGCGTACCGGTCCAGGACCAGGCGTCCGCGGGCGAGAAGATCCTGCTCCGCGTCGGCGGCCAGCTCCGCCGCGTCCGAGCGTCGCAACAACCCCTTCACAGCGCCGAAGGCCGAGCCGAGCCCGCTCACCGCCAGATCGGCGAGCCCCGCCGCCGCCAGCACCGCGTGCTCCCCGAGCGCGCCCGGGCGCTCTTCCCCTCGCGTCAACGTGACCGCCCCTCCCCCTGATCGACCGACCGGGCGGCACCCGGCGCCGCCCACCCCCGCAGCAGCGTGGCAGCGCGCCCGGCCGGGACACGGCGAGAACTCACGAAAGAGGGACAGACACGGGAAACCCACGCGGGCGGCGCACGCGGCGGGTACAGAGCGAGCACACGGCCCGCCGGTGGGGCCCGCGACCGGCGCACGCCACGTCATGGCACCTGTCGAAAACCTGCACATCGTGCGGGCGACAGGGGCCCTCTCCTTCACCTTTCCTCGATCTCTCGGAGGCGGACCCCGTCCGTCTGCTGCGGTTCCGTCCGTTAGATCCCCCGCGCGTGACGGCGTGCCCGTATCTGTTACTCGATCCTGCGGAGAAGGTGTCACCTTTCCGTGAAATTAGCTGCACGGCTGCTGTCCGAGGCACACAACCACATACGAGGAACCGTCAACTGAAGTGGCCGGGTAGCCCGTTCGCGTGCTTTGATCTGGCCCGCTGCGGCAGTCGGTAGCGACGTGGCCGGGATTCGGTCCGTCAGACCGTCGCAGAAATGGATTCCCCCCCACCAAGTGAAAGGTGCGCATACATGCGTCACGACCTGGAGACCCGCGAGATCGCCGACACCGAGCTGGACGCCGTTTCCGGCGGCCTCGTCACCGTCTCCGGTGGCCTCGCCGGCGCCGCGACCAGCGATGTCACCAACCTCCTGGGTGCCGTCACCTCCCTCCAGACCGTCCAGGGCGTCGAGGGCCTCGCCACCGGTGTCCCGGGTCTCGCCTCGGGCATCACCGGCGTTTCGGTCAACGCCACCGCTGTCACCGGTCTCGCCGGTCTCTGAGCGGAATATCTCCCATGAACCCCGGAGCCTTCCCGGTTCCGGGGTTCATGGCCGCACCTGTGGCCCGCCGTAACGAATGCAGTTGAAGGAATAGTCCGTGCAGTTCCGCCAAAAGGCACTTTCCAAGCTGCAATCGCCCGAAGAACTCGATGTGCCCGTACGCTTCGCGCGCCCGCAGGGGCGCCTCGTGCTGGCCGTGACGGTCGTCGTGATGGCCGCCGCGGGTTTCTGGGCCGTCACCGGCACGGTGTCGTCCAAGCTGAACGCGCCCGGCATCCTCACCCATGCCGAGGGCAGTTACCTTCTGCAGAGTCCGGTCGCCGGACAGGTGACCGATGTCCTCGTCGAGGAGGGCCGGGCGGTGTCGCCCGGTGCGCCGCTCCTCGTCGTCCGTACGGATCAGGGCGACCGGCCCGTGCGCGCGGTGGCCGGCGGTCGGGTGACCACGCTCTTCGCCAGGATGGGTTCCGTCGTCACGACCGGAGCGGACGTGGCGACCGTGGAGCGCGTGACGGACCCGGACGACCCGCTCGTGGCCATGCTGTACGTACCGGGCGGCAGCGCGTCGACGATCCGGGTGGGCGCCTCCGTCGACCTGAGCGTCCAGTCCGCGCCCCGGGACCGCTTCGGTGTGCTGCGGGGCCGGGTGAAGGCCGTGAGCCGCGCGCCGCAGACCCAGGCGCAGATCGGCAACTTCCTCGGCGACAGCGGGCTCGCCGAGCAGTTCTCCCGGCAGGGCAACCCGGTCGCGGTGCTCGTGAGCCTGGAGCGCTCCTCCGCCACCGCGTCCGGCTACACCTGGTCCTCCACGGACGGTCCGCCGAGCACCGTCGATTCCGGCACGCCGGTCACCGGCGCCGTCCACCTCTCCGCTCAGCGCCCCGTCGACTGGCTGCTCCCGTGAGCGCGCCCCAGGAGTCCGCCCGTACCCGCGCACGGTCCAGGTCGTCGGCCCGCCGTCGCCGCCCCGTCCCCAGCGGCAGAAGGCCCCGGACAGTCCGCACCCCCACCGTGCTGCAGATGGAGGCGGTGGAGTGCGGGGCCGCCGCCCTGGCCATGGTGCTCGGCCACTACTCCCGCTTCGTCCCCCTGGAAGAGCTGCGGATCGCCTGCGGCGTCTCCCGCGACGGCTCCCGGGCGAGCAACCTCCTGAAGGCGGCGCGCGGTTACGGGCTCCAGGCCAAGGGCATGCAGATGGACCTGGCCGCGCTCGCCGAGGTCAGCGCCCCGGCCATCCTGTTCTGGGAGTTCAACCACTACGTCGTCTACGACGGCATGGGGCGCCGCTTCGGCCGCAAGGGCGTGTACGTCAACGACCCCGGCAAGGGCCGCCGGTTCGTGCCCATGGACGAGTTCGACACCAGTTTCACCGGCATCGTGCTCACCTTCGAGCCCGGCGCGGGCTTCCGCCGCGGCGGCCGCAAGCCGGGCGTGCTGAGCGCCATGCCGGCTCGCCTGCGCGGTACGTCGGGCACCATGGCCGCCGCCGTGATCTCCAGCCTGCTGCTGGTGGCCGTCGGCGCGTGGGTGCCCGCGCTGAGCCGTACGTACATCGACATGTTCCTCATCGGGAACCAGACGTCCCTGCTCGGCGTGCTCTTCGCGGCCATGGCGACCACGCTCGTCCTCACCGCGGGGCTCACCGCGGTGCAGCAGGCGAACCTGCTGCGCGGACGCATCATCTCCTCCACCCTGGGCAGTGCCCGTTTCCTGCGGCACCTCCTCCGGCTTCCCGTCACGTTCTACGCCCAGCGCAACCCGGCCGATCTGGTCCAGCGTCTGCAGTCCAACGACGCGGTCGCCGAGACCCTCGCCCGCGACCTGGCCGCCGCGGGTGTGGACGCCGTCGTGGTCGTGCTGTACGCGGTGCTGCTGTGGACGTACGACCCGCAACTCACGGTCGTCGGCGTGCTGATCGCGCTGCTCAACGTGGTGGCCATGCGGATCGTGATCCACGTGCGCGCCACCGGCACCCAGAAGCTGCGCGCCGAGAGCGCCCGGCTGACCAACACCTCGTACAGCGGTCTGACGCTCATCGAGACGATGAAGGCCACCGGTGGCGAGAACGGCTTCTTCCGCCGCTGGGCGGGACAGCACGCGACGACGCTCGACGTACAGCAGCGGCTCGGTGTGCCCAGCGCGTGGCTGGCGGTCGTCGCGCCCACGCTGGCCGCGCTCAACAGCGCGCTGATCCTGATGATCGGCGGTCTGCGGGCGGTGGAGGGGCATCTGTCCGTCGGTCTGCTCGTCGCCTTCCAGGCCCTGGTGACCAGCTTCACCGCGCCGATCACCCGCCTCAACGGGGTGGCCGGACGGATCCAGGACTTCGCGGCCGACGTCGCCCGTCTCAAGGACGTCGAGAACTTTCCCGTCGACTCGCTCTACACCCGCCGCGAGCCCCCGGCCAGAACGCGCCGTCTCAAGGGCCATGTGGAGCTGGACGGCATCACCTTCGGGTACAGCCCCCTGGACGCGCCCCTGTTGAACGGCTTCTCGCTCTCGGTCGGCCCGGGGCAGCAGGTCGCGCTGGTCGGTGGCTCCGGCAGCGGCAAGTCCACGGTCTCCCGGCTGATCTCCGGCCTCTACGCCCCCTGGGAGGGCGCCATCCGCATCGACGGGATGCGTCTGGAGGACATCCCGCGCAGCGCGCTGGCCGCCTCCGTCTCCTTCGTCGACCAGGACGTCTTCCTCTTCGAGGGGAGCGTCCGCGACAACGTCGCCCTGTGGGACCCCTCCATCCCGGACGAGGCCGTCGTCGCCGCGCTCGAGGACGCCGCCGTGTACGACGTGGTCGCCCGGCGCCCGGGCGGCATCAACAGCCGCGTCGAGCAGGACGGCCGCAACTTCTCCGGCGGCCAGCGCCAGCGCCTGGAGATCGCGCGGGCGCTGGTGCGACGGCCCAGCGTCATGGTCCTCGACGAAGTGACCAGTGCCCTGGACGCGGCGACCGAGCAGGTCATCATCGACAACCTGCGGCGCCGCGGCTGCGCCTGCGTGGTCATCGCCCACCGGCTGAGCACGGTGCGCGACAGCGACGAGATCGTCGTGCTCGACCGGGGCACGGTCGTGGAGCGCGGACGGCACGAGTACCTGGTCGCCGCGCAGGGCCCGTACGCCGAACTGGTCAAGGAGCACTGAGGTGACGTTCCCTCACCAGCCCACCGTCGTCACGGGCGGGCAGCAGTACGGCGGCGAGGTCCACGACCCGGTCGTCGCGGCGCTGGGCGCACTGGGCACGGCGGTCGACTGCACCGGCCTGCGCAGCGTCCCCCTCGAAGGCCCGCTCGTGCTGTGGCTCGTCGTCGACGGCGCCATGGACCTGTTCGCCGTCGACGCCGCCCAGCTCGGCCACTGGCACTTCCTGGGCCGCCTGGAGGCGGGCACGCTGCTCCTCGGCCCGGTCGAGGGCCCCGAGCACACGCTGATCGGCCGCCCGCTGCAGGGCTGCATGCTGCGCCGCGTCGAGCTGCGCGAGCTGTCGTTCCCGGCCGGGCAGTACGCCGACCAGGGATACGGCGACCAGGGATACGGCGACCAGTGGTACGCCGGCCAGGGATACGGCGACCAGGGGTACGGCAATCAGGGGTACGCCGGGCACTGGTACGCGGACCAGGGGCAGTACGGCACCGCCGAGCCCCAGCTGAGCCCCCTCGAGAACGCCTTCGCGCTCGGGATCGGCCGCGGCCTGCGCGTGCTGTACCAGGCACCGCTGGGCGGCCCCGCCTCCACCGGCCAGAGCGGTGCCGACGACGACATCCTGTGGATGCAGATCGCTCCCGGCAGCGTGCAGTACGGGGCCGCGTACGAGGGATACGGAGAGGACGCGGCGGACCCGGCCGGCACCCTCCTCGTCGACCCTGCGATGTGGCAGGGCATGGTCGACCAGCAGTACCGGCTGCTGTACGCCCTGGACGGCTGGATCGAGCAGCTGGAGCGCGCCCACGAGGACCGTACGGCCGCCGGGATCGAGGCGGGCGAGGCCGCCCGTACCCGGGCCGACCAGGTGCTCGTGAACTCCATCGGCCGCGCGGGGAAGGGCTCCCGCGGCCGCGCGAGCGACGACGCGACGTACGCCGTGTGCCGCCTGGTCGCCGACGAGGCCCGCATCACCCTGTCCGAACCGGCCGACGCGGGCGCCGTCTCCGCGCGGCTGGACCCCGTCGAACGCATCGCGCTCGCCTCCCGGATCCGCACACGCGTCGTCAGGCTGAGCGGCCGCTGGTGGCAGGAGTACAGCGGGCCCCTGGTGGGCCACCGCGAGCAGGACGCGTCCCCGGTCGCGCTGCTGTGGCGGCGCGGGCGGTACGAGGCCGTCGACCCCGCCACCGGCGAGCGCGAGCGCGTCGGCAAGGCCAACGAGGCGTCCTTCGAGCCGCGCGCCGTGATGTTCTACCGCCCGCTCCCCGACCGGCCGCTGGGCCTGCTGCCGCTGCTGCGTTTCAGTGTGCAGGGCACCCGCACGGAACTGCGCAGCCTCCTGCTCGGCGGGCTGGTCGCGGTCGGCCTGGGCGCGCTGGTGCCGATCGCCACCGGCAAGGTCCTCGGCGAGTACGTGCCCAACGCCGAGAACGGCCTCATCGTGCAGACCGCCCTGGCGATCTTCGCGACCAGCGTCGTCTCGGCCGCCTTCATGCTGCTGCAGAACATCTCCATCCTCCGCGTGGAGGGGCGGATCGAGGCCACGCTGCAGCCCGCGGTGTGGGACCGGCTGCTGCGGCTGCCGACGAAGTTCTTCGCGGGCCGCTCCACCGGGGAGCTGGCCAGTGCGGCGATGGGCATCAGCGCCATCCGCCGGGTGCTGTCCGGCATCGGCCCGGTGGTCGTCCAGGCGAGCACGGTCGGCACGATGAACCTGGTGCTGCTGCTGGTGTACAGCGTGCCGTTGGCGATGGTCGCCGTCGCCATGCTGCTCGTCATCGCGGCGGTCTTCCTGGGCCTGGGGCTGTGGCAGCTGCGCTACCAGCGGCAGCTGATCAAGCTCGGCAACAAGCTCAACAACCAGGCGTTCCAGACCCTGCGCGGGCTGCCCAAGCTGCGCGTCGCCGCGGCGGAGAGCTTCGCCTACGCCGCCTGGGCCGGCGAGTTCGCCCGCACCCGTGAGCTGCAGCAGCGGATCGGCCGGCTCAAGAACGTCGTCACCGTGCTCAACGCGGTCTGTCTGCCGCTGTGCACGCTCGTGATGTTCATGCTGCTGGCAGGACCGGCCCGCGGCTCCATGTCCGCCAGTGAGTTCCTCACCTTCAGCACCGCCGTGACGATGATGCTGTCCTCGGTCACGCAGCTGACCGGCGCGCTGCTCTCGGCCGCCGCGGTGCAGCCGATGTTCGAGCAGGTCAAGCCGGTGTTCCGGGAGGTCCTGGAGGTACGTGGCTCCAGCACCCAGCCGGGCGAGCTGAGCGGCGCCGTCGAGGCCCAGAACCTGTCCTACCGGTACGCGGAGGACGGACCTCTGGTCCTCGACGACGTCAGCTTCCGGGTGCGGCAGGGCGAGTTCGTCGCGATCGTCGGGGCCAGCGGCTGCGGAAAGTCGACGCTTCTGAGGCTGCTCATCGGCTTCGACAAGCCGGCTTCCGGCAGCGTGCTGTACGACGGCCAGGACCTGGCGGCGCTCGACCAGGCGGCCGTGCGCCGCCAGTGCGGCGTGGTCCTGCAGAACGGCCAGCCCTTCTCCGGCTCGATCCTCGACTGCATCTGCGGCGCCGAGACGTTCCCGCTCGAGGACGCGTGGGCGGCCGCCACGATGGCGGGCCTGGCCGAGGACATCAAGGCCATGCCCATGGGCATGCACACCATGCTGTCCGACGGCGGGGGCACCATCTCGGGCGGCCAGCGCCAGCGGCTGATGATCGCCCAGGCCCTGATCCGCAGGCCGCGCGTCCTGTTCTTCGACGAGGCCACCAGCGCGCTGGACAACGAGGCCCAGCGCGTGGTCATCGAATCCACCCGCGCCCTGCGGACCACCCGCATCGTGATCGCCCACCGACTGTCCACGATCATGGACGCCGACCGGGTGATCGCCATGGCGGACGGACGCGTCGTCCAACAGGGCACGCCCGCCGAACTCCTCGCCGACACGAACGGCCTGTTCCACGAACTGGTCCGCCGCCAACTGCGCTGACCCGGGGCGCGCGAGCCCCTAGACGCCGGGGATCTCCCGGGCCTTGAAGGCGGCACGGACCGCGTCCGCCGCGCTCGGGCCGTACATGCGCTGCGCCGTCGCGATCGTCGTCAGGGCCGCGTCCTGGAAGCTGGTGTCGGGCGCGAAGCCGAACTGGGCGTTGACGATGATGCGGTCGGCCACCCGGGCGCCGAGCGCGCCACGGATGTCGAGGAGCGCGCGGGACCAGATCTCGCCGTCCGCGTGGACCTCGCCCACCCGGTCCCCGTACACCTTGTTCTCGTCGATGCGGCGCAGGCAGTGCGGGGCGGCGCTGTAGCTGACGGCGTCCCAGTCGGCGACACACGCCGGATCCGCCTTCAGGGGCCAGCCGTAGCGGGCGGCCGCGTGGACGCCGACCTCGACCGCGAGGTAGTCGCCGAAGGCCTCGCCGATCGACCCGGCCTCCACGGAGGTGCCGAAGCCGGGCACCTGGGCGTGGTGCACCGCGTGGCCGTACTCGTGGACGATCACCTCGGCGTCCTCGGCGTCGTCCACGCCGCCCTTGCCGAAGCGGATCTCGGCCTTCTTGTCGGTGAAGTAGGAGTTGTCCGCGCCCCATTGGTTGATACGGACGGGCTGCACGCGGTCGTTGGCGCCGGGCAGTTCGCTGCCGAAGCCGAGGCTCTGCAGGTACTCCTGGGCCTCGTTGACCCAGAAGTAGGCCATGACCTGCTCGAACTGGTCGGCGTCGCGGCTGTAGCCGCCGGCGTCGGCGGTCTTCGCCGAGGCGCCGGTGTCCGACCTGACGTAGGCCCAGCGGCCGGAGAGCCCGCCGCTGCCGTCGAGGTTGCGCAAGGCGGCGGAGGCGTAGGCCGAGGCGGGGACGGCGCCGACGGAGTCCTTGGCGTCGGTGAGGGACTGGTCGCCCGAGGACTGGACGGGGTTGACCATGAAGATGCGGGCCTGGGGTCCGGCCGGGGCGGGGGCGGCCCCCGAGGCCGAGGCCGCTCCGGTCGGGACGAGCAGAGCCGCGGTGGCGGTGGCCGCGGCGATCAGGCCGCGGGGTGTGCGGCGGGCCATGAACATCCTCCAGTTGTGGGACGTGGTGCGCGGGGATGGCGTTGGTGCGGGCGTGATCCTCGCGCACGCGGCCCGCCTTTGGCCAGGCCTTGCGCCACAGTGATCGTTTCAACGGCGGTGGTTCCCCGAGTTTTCCGTGGCGGGGTTGTGTGCTGTGCTGGAGGTGACGCCGGATCGCTCGCGGCGGCTGCCGCCCCTCTGGGAGGGCACCATGGCGCACCCTCGCCTTGCCCCGCCGGCGCCCACACGGCCCGGGGTCCTTCTGCCGGCCCGGGATCTGGTGGTCGCCTGGCTTCTGCTCGTGCTGCTGGCCGTTCTGGCCTGGATCCTCACGGTCGGCCAGTCCCGTGACATGGGGATGGAGCCGGGCACCATGGGACTGGCTCTGCCGCTCTTCCTCGGCCTGTGGGTGGTCATGATGGCGGCGATGATGCTGCCTTCGGTGGCGCCCGTGGCGCTCACGTGGGTGCAGGGGATCCGCAGGACGTCGACGGGGTGGGTACGGGCCGGGCGGACCGCCGAGTTCATCGGCGGCTATCTCCTCACCTGGACCGCGTTCGGCGTCCTGATCTACGTCGCCCTGGCCCTGACGGGGCAGTTGGTGGACGAGCGGCCGGAGGCGGGGCGCTGGATCGGCGCCGCGGCCTTCCTCCTCGCGGGGCTGCAGCAGTTGGGGCCGCTGAAGCGCGTCTGCCTGCGGCACTGCCGCAGTCCCATGTTCCAGCTGGTCAGATACGCGCGATTCCGGCCCTGGGCGAAGGACCTCCGGGTGGGGGCGCACCACGGGCTGTACTGCGTCGGCTGCTGCTGGGGCCTGATGATCGTCCTGATCCCGCTGGGCGTCATGAACGTGGCCGCGATGGCGGGCCTCGCGGCGGTGATCTTCCTGGAGAAGCTGTGGCGGCAAGGGCCCTGGCTCACCTGGGCCGTCGGGATCGCGTTCCTCGTCCTGGCCGTCCTCGCCCCGTTCCAGGACTGGCTGCTGCCGGGCCTGGAGACGTCGGATCCGGGGATGGGCGAGATGGAGATGCGGGGGCTCCCGCTCCCGCTCCCGCTTCCGCTTCCGTGAGCGGCGTGCCGCGCGCCCGCCAGGCGGCCCGACGGCAGCTGAGGAAGCCGAGGCTCGACACGCAGAACGGCACGACGAAGTTGACGGCGACGCGCACCGCCGTCGCCGCGCCGGCCTCGCCCGACGCGATGACCGATCCCTGGTTCACCGAGGACAGCAGGACCCCGACCACGATCGCGATCGGCACGCAGCGGGAGAGCGAGGCGCGCGAGAACACCGTGGCCAGAAGGCGTGGCCGCCCCTCCGCGGGAGGAGACACGTCGTACCTCCTCCCGTGGTCATGGCGGGACTCGGCGGAGCCGGGCCGGCGATGGACTACCGGCCGATCGGCGCTCCCTCGGGCGCTTCGCTCGAGAAGGTGAAGTCGCCCTGCTCCCCGTAGGACGGTTCGAAGGACAGGCCGAACGCACTCGAACGCCCGGTGGTGCGGCCGAGCGTGAACTCCGGGGCGAATCCGAACATCGCGTTCTTCATCGTCGTGGGGCCACCGTCGGGACCACGGAGGGGTTCGAATGTGAGCTCACTCTTCCCTTCGACGCTGACCCGGGCCTTCTCTCCGTCGGTCAGCGAGACGGGCGCGCGCTCCAGACCCAGGTACTCGCCGTAGAACTGCGACAGTTCGCCGAACGCGCCGCCCTCACGCCCGGACAGGATGCGCTCCAGGGCGTCCGCCTGGGCGTCGCTGGCCTTTTCGTCGACGACGACACCGATCTTCCAGTCCCCGGCGGTCAGATGGGACGGGAAGTGGTTGTAGAGGGCGAAGTCCACGCCGGACAGGTCCACATCGTCCAGGCGGCCCTCGGCCACGTGGAAGACATTGCACCCGAGGCATTCCTCACGCCCATGCGGATCGCGCGGGTTGGCGTCGACGGCGCATCCGCACACCATCGCGCATGAGCAACCCGCCAGGTAGTTCCCTGAGATGGTCCACGTCATGACTGCTCCCTGTCGCTCGACCCATGTCACCGTCCGCCGGCGCGGACGGCGTCGCGGTGGGATCGGCGACCGGGTGGCGAGCGAGCGGACGGGACGCCGCCGTGGACAGGAAGTGCTTCCATGATCGGCTCACCGCGCGGGCACGTGTTTCGGCCCCGTGACGACCCTTTCTCCTTCAAGGCTAGGCCCGCGCGCGAGGGGTGTACAGGCGGCGCGGGCGGGGGCGTGGCGGGGGCGTGCCCCTGCGGCGCGGCAGGAGGACAATGGGAGAAGGGAGCCGCGCAGCCGTTCGCGGGGCGGGTTCAGCGGGCGGGTTCATGAGGAGGCGGTGACATGTCGGCGCCGGCAGAGACTGTTCCTAAGTGGCATGTATCCGGCGATTGGTTCGATACCTGTAAATGCAATGTGCCGTGCCCGTGCTCGTTCGCGCAGCCTCCGACGTACGGGGACTGCGAGGGGATCCTGGTCTGGCACGTCCGCGAGGGCCGATACGGTGACGTTTCGCTGGACGGCCTCAATGTGCTGATGGTCTCCTCCTTCGTGGGCAATGTGTGGGCCGAGCACTCCGACGCCTACGCGGCGGTCTTCTTCGACGAGCGCGCCGACGACGCGCAGCGCGCGGCCCTGCAGACGATCTTCAGCGGCCAGGCCGGCAGCTGGCCGGCCGAGATGATCAGCATGTTCGGCCCCGAGATGCGCGGGATGGACTTCGCCCCGATCGCGGTGGAGGTCGACGAGGACCTCGCCAGCTGGCGCGCGGCGATTCCCGGCCGGGTCGAGGCCGGCGCCGTGGCCCTCGACGGCCCGACGACACCGGCGGGCGCACGGGTCCAGTCCACCAACCTGCCGGGCTCGGAGACGGGCCCCGGCCAGACCGCGACGTGGGGCCGGGCGACGGCCGACCGGGCCGACGCGTTCGGCTTCAACTGGAGCCGCGAAGGGCAGTCGAGCAAGCACATCACCTTCGACTGGGCGGGACCGGACTAGGGCCTCGCCCGCGTACGCTCCGGCCTTCGAGATCGCCGCCGAGCGCCGCGTGAGTACGGCACGCGGGCCTGTGGCCCGAGGTGCCAGGCACCCCGTTCAGTGCGGTAGCGGTTGCGGGTCCAGGGCGTTGCCGACGGTGCAGCCGCCCTCTCCGGGCATCCGCTGGATCCGGGACGGCACCCACACCTCGGTGGCGCCGGGGCCCACGCGAGCGAGAAGGCAGTCCTGCGCGTCGAAGCCGTTGCCCTGTACCGACAGGAGGACGCCGACCCGGCCGCCGTCCGCCTTCACCTCGGTACGGATCGCCGGATCCAGGTCCAGGGCGGCGAGCGTACGGCGCACCTCGGCCTCGTCCGCACGGCCGCCCTTCGGCACCCGGGGAAGTTTCGCGCGGAGCTCCTCGTGCGGCAGCCGGGGCGGTTCGGGTGGCGGGGGGAAGGTCAGCGGAGGGCCGTCCGGGCAGTCCACGTCACGGGGATCCTCACGCCACTCCGACGTGGGCGACACCCGTACCGCGAAACAGCGCCGTACGTCGACCTCCTCTGGGTCGAGCCATCCGTCGTACGCCGAGCCGGACGTGCGGACGACCACGTCGATGCCGCCCTCGTCGTGTGTCGAGGTACCCGTCACCCGCAGTACCTCCACCCCGTCGATGCCGGAGGCGGAGCGCCCGACCTCCTCCGCCGTGCGCGGGCGCTGGCCGTAGAGCCGCTCGCCCGCCTTCCTGGCCGCCTCCCGTGCGGCGTCCGTCGCCTCGTCCTCGGAGGACTGCACCACCCCGCAGCCGGCGGTGAACAACAACAGCGGGGCGAGCAGCAGCAGTCGGCGCATGTGTCCACCCTTCCGGCGCCGTGCGCGGCGGGCAACCGCTCGCGTACTCAACCGGCACAGGTGATCGTACTCAGCCGGTGCGGCGACTGACGCCTGAACGCCGCCAGGCCTCCCGACGCATCCAACCTCTGGGCCGGCACGCACCGGCTTCGATCGCGGGACAGCCGAGTTCACCCGGCGGTCGTGGTCCGGTGGATCACGAAGTCGTCCGTCGTGGGAGTGCCCGGGGCGAAGACCACCTCGAGGCGGCCGCTGACGACGTAGTCCCCGTACGGCGTCGGGGCGACGGTCGACGGCCCCCGTACCGGCCACGGTGTCCGCGAGGCCGCCACTCGTGCCGTGCGCCAGCCGTCCGTCGAGCGCAGGACGTGGACGGCGTCGGTGCCGCGCGGGTTCGCCAGGTTGTTGGTGACGGCCACCAGCGCTCCGTCGGGGCGCAGGGCGAGGCCGTCGCCGCCGTGCAGGGGCGCGTCGAGGGCCACCTCGGTCAGGCGCTCCGGGTGGCGCAGCGGGATCCGCAGGAGCCGCCCGTCGCCGTAGTTCACGGCGAGCAGATGGCCCGCGGGGTGCAGGACCAGGCCGTTGACGCCGACGCCGTGGCCGTCGGTCAGCCGGGCGTCCCGGATCAGTACGGAGGCCCGACCGTGCCGGTCCACGCGGTAGATCGCGTCTCCGCTGACATCGCTGACATAGGCGGTGCCGTCGGGTCCGATCGCCACGTCGTTGACGGCGTAGGCGCCCTGACGCGGGGACAGGTGCGTCAGGTCGACGACGTGCAGCGCCCGGCCGGTGGCCAGGTCGAAGACGCCGAGCCCGCCGGTGCGGTGCGCGGTCCGCTCCGTCGACTTCTCGGCGACGCCCAGATCGGCGTACGCGACGAGGAGGCGGCCACGGGCGCGGTCCACGTGCACTCCGTACGTGGAGATGATCCGCGAGTCGCTGACCAGGGTGCGGGTGCTGCCGTCCGGGCGGACCACGGAGACGGTGCCGTGCCGCACGGAGGAGACCAGGAAGGCGCGCCGGGTGGGGTCCCAGGCGATGCCCTCGGGGTGGAGGGACGGGGCGTGGCCGGTGATCTGCTCGGGTGCGGCGACGGTGGGCCCGGCAAGGGGTGCGCGCGGGGCGGCGGAGGCGGCAGGCGCGGGCGCGAGGGTGAGGGTGAGGGTGAGGGCCGGGACGGTCGCGGTCAGTGCCGCGGAGGCGACCAGCGCGGTCAGCGAGATCTTGTTCATGACAGCAGTGTCGAAGGCCCGGGCGGAGGGAGGGAGTGTCTGTCTGTCGTGGTGGTGGCACCACCAGGCAGACCTCCCCCGGCGGGGGCTCAGGAGACGATGTCCCGCGGTACGGGTGCGGCATCAGTTCCCGTGTCGCGGACGTATCCGTAGCGGACGATGTCACGCGCGGGGTCCGGCGGCTGCCGCACGTCCTCGGTGATCCGGTCCCGGTCGGCGGGGACGGCCGTCACGCGTCGGGTCGCAGGGGAACGGCCGCGCTCCTTGATCCGGCGCATGGCGATGGCGATCAGCCACGGGCGGAAGCTTCCGGGATCGCGCAGCTCCGCGACCCCGGCGACGGCCCGTTCCATCGTCTCCTGCACGACGTCGTCGACGTCCGGGTGCCCGTCGAGCGCCCGACCGACCACGTTGTACACCAACGGCAGGTGCGCGGTGAGGAGTTCGTCCACCGCCCGCCGGGTCCCCGGCCGGTGGGCCTCCGCCCGGTCGCGTATCAGGCTCTCGTGCATGTGCTGCCCGTACCCCTGCCCGGAGCTCCTCCGGATAACAGAAATCTCGGTCCAACCGGCGCGCGAAATGTCCAACTGTCCGGTCGTCCTCCGGGGTTGTGCGCGGGAGTGACGCCGCGATGGGATGGAAGCACCGGGAAAGCGATTTCTACTCTGCTGACCTCCCCGGACCGCCGGACCTCCCCGCGCCTTCCTTCCGACAGGAGTCCCATGTCCGCCCTCCCCTGGTACGAAGACGTCTCCCCCGGTTCCGGTGGCCTGCCGCCCCGTACCTGGTACGCCCGCTCGGACGCCGCCTCGCTCTCCCTGAACGGGGCGTGGAGGTTCCGTCTCTCGCCCGCCGCGGACACCGAGGACGAGTCCTTCGCCGCCGAGGGATACCAGGGATACGACGCCGAGCCCTGGGGCGAGGTCGCGGTGCCGGGTCACTGGGTGCTCCAGGGCAAGGACCGCGACGCCCCCGCGTACACCAACGTCGTCTACCCGTTCCCGGTCGACCCGCCGCGCGTGCCCGACGAGAACCCCACCGGAGACCATCTGCGCCACTTCGACCTGCCCGACGGCTGGCCGCGGACGGGGGACGCCGTGCTGCGCTTCGGCGGGGTGGAGTCCGCGGCCCGGGTCTGGCTCAACGGGCGGGAACTTGGCACGTTCAAGGGCTCCCGGCTGCCGCACGAGTTCGCGGTCGGGGACCTCCTCGAGGAGCGCGGCAACGTCCTCGCCGTCCGCGTCCACCAGTGGTCGTCCGGCTCGTACCTGGAGGACCAGGACCAGTGGTGGCTGCCCGGCATCTTCCGTGACGTCACCCTGCTGCACCGTCCCGAGGGCGCGGCCCGCGACTTCTTCGTCCACGCCGCGTACGACCACACCACCGGCACCGGCACCCTGCGGGTGGAGTGTGATGTGCCGGGCCGCGTCGCCGTCCCGGAGCTCGGCGTCGACATCGCGGCGGGCGAGGAGACGGCGGTGCCGGTCGAGCCGTGGAGCGCCGAGATCCCCCGGCTGTACGAGGGCGAACTCGTCGCCGGGGGCGAGCGGATCGGGCTGCGCGTCGGTTTCCGCACGGTCGTCGTCGAGGACGGCGTGATCAGGGTGAACGGTGCCCGCGTGCTCTTCCGCGGCGTGAACCGGCACGAGTTCCACCCGCAGACGGGTCGCACCCTGGACCTGGCGACCATGCGCCGCGATCTGGAGCTGATGAAGCGGCACAACGTCAACGCGGTCCGCACCTCCCACTACCCCCCGCACCCCGCCTTCCTCGACCTGTGCGACACGTACGGCCTGTGGGTGATCGACGAGTGCGATCTGGAGACGCACGGCTTCCAGGATCTCGGCTGGCGGGCCAACCCGGTGGACGACGACCGCTGGACCCCGGCGCTGCTCGACCGCGCCGCGCGGATGGTCGAGCGCGACAAGAACCACCCCTCGGTGATCGTCTGGTCCCTCGGCAACGAGTGCGGCACGGGCGAAGGCCTCTCCGCGATGGCCCGGTGGATCCGCGCACGCGACTCCTCCCGGCTCGTCCACTACGAGGGCGATCCGTCCTGCAGGGACACGGACGTCTACTCACGGATGTACGCCCCGCACGCGGAGGTCGAGCGGATCGGCCGCCGCGAGGACGAGGGGCCCGCGGCGCGGCGCGCGCTCCCCTTCATCCTCTGCGAGTACGGGCACGCCATGGGCAACGGCCCCGGTGGACTCGCCGACTACCAGCGGCTCTTCGAGACGTACGAACGCTGCCAGGGCGGGTTCGTCTGGGAATGGATCGACCACGGAATCGTCCACCCGGAGTACGGGTACGGCTACGGCGGCGACTTCGGCGAGGAGCTGCACGACGGGAACTTCGTCTGCGACGGCCTGCTGTTCCCCGACCGGACCCCCTCGCCCGGCCTGGTCGAGTACAAGAAGGTGATCGAACCGGTCCGTATCGAGGGCGGAGCTCCCGGGACGGTCCGAATCCGCAACGGGCACGACGTGGCCGACCTCGCCCACCTCGCCTTCGTGTGGGCGTACGCGGTCGACGGCGAGACCGTCGCGGGCGGCCCGCTGTCCGTTCCGGCGCTGGGGCCCGGCGAGAGCGCCGAGGTCGAACTGCCCCCGCCGCCCGCCGATGTGGCGGCCGGGGAGACGTTCTGGACGGTCCGCGCGGTGCTCGCGCGGGACACCGCGTGGGCGGCGGCGGGCCACGAGGTCGCCTGGGGGCAGCTCGCCGTCCCGGGCAGCGTCGCGCCGACCGTGGCGGCCGGCGTACGGCCGGCCGAGGACGCCGGGCGGATCACGCTCGGCCCCGGCGTCTTCGACGCGCGGACCGGCGAGCCGCGGGCGATCGGCGGCCTCCCGGTGTCCGGGCTCCGGCTCGACGTCTGGCGGGCGCCGACCGACAACGACAACGGCGCGGCCTGGCAGCCGGACGAGCGGTACGGGCTGCTCTGGCGCGAGCTGGGGCTGCACCGGATGCGGCACCGCACCGACGCGGTCGAGATCGACCGGGACGGGGGCGCGTTGACGGTACGGACCCGGGTGGCGCCCGCCGCGCACGACCTCGGGCTGCGCACCGCGTACCGCTGGACCTCGGACGGCACCCGACTGCGGCTGAACGTCTCCGTCGTCCCCGAGGGCGACTGGCGGCTGCCGCTCCCTCGCCTCGGCGTGCGGCTCGGCCTTCCGGCGGCGCTGGACCGGGCCGTCTGGTTCGGCGGCGGGCCCGGAGAGGCGTATCCGGACACCCGGGAGGCGGCCCGGCTCGGTCGCTGGGAGTCGACGGTGGACGGGCTGCAGACCCCGTACGTCCGCCCCCAGGAGAACGGGGCCCGGATCGGCACCCGGTGGCTCCGGCTGACGGGCGCCACAGGCGCCACGGGCGGCACGGGCGGCACGGGCGGCACAGGCGCCACGGGCGGCACAGGCGCCACGGGTGCCACGGGCGGCACAGGCGCCACGGGTGCCACGGGCGGCACAGGCGGCACGGGCGGCACAGGCGCCACCGGCGGTCTGCGGGTGGACGGCGACCCGGCGTTCTCGTTCACCGCCCGGCGCTGGACGAGCGAGCAGCTCGACGCGGCCGGCCACCGGAGCGATCTCGTCCCCGGCGACACGGTCTGGCTGAACCTGGACCACGCCCAGCAGGGCATCGGTTCCCAGTCCTGCGGCCCGGGCGTGCTGCCCGCCTACCGCCTGGACGCCGCCCCGGCCACCTTCTCCTTCACCTTCACGGCGCTCACCGAGGACACGGCGTGACCGACACGGCCATGCGGCCCGTGACCGGCCGGCTCTTCAGCCGGCCGGCCGCGGCCGCCTCCTGCGTTGCCTTCGTCCTGATCGGCGCGCTCCAGGCGCTGTACGGGCCCTGAGCCTGCACGTCGCCGGCGGGGTCACGGGTGTCGTGGCCTTCGACGCGGTCCACACCCGGTTGAGCAACCGCCGTCTGCTGACGGTGAGTTACCCGGTGACGGCGGCGGGGGCCGCCGGTTTCGCGCTCGCCCCCGGATGGCCGCTCGCGCTGGTCGCCGCGTTCCTCGGCGGCCTCGGCTTCGGCGGTTCGACTACGGGCTCAACCAGCTGTTCGCCGGCGGCTTCGGCACGCGGTCCCCGGCGATGCTCAACATCCTCAACGCGCACTTCGGCATCGGGGCGGTCCTCGCCCCGCCCTCCTCGCCGCGCTGGGCCCGGAGCGCTATCCGTACGCCTTCCTCGGCTGTGCGCCGGCGTCGGTGTTGCTGATCGCGGGCACGCGAGGGGTACGGGACGAGGCGCCCGGCCCCCGGGACGGCCCCCAGCCCGGCCCACGCACACGGCCCGCGTCCGCCCTCACCCGGCTCTCGCCCGTGCTGCTCGGCTCCGTGCTCCTGTACGTGCTCAACGTGGGCGTCGAGGCCGGTGTGGGCGGCTGGGAGCCCACGCATCTGGAGACCGTCGGGTACACGACGGCCGTGGCCGCGTCGGCGACCTCGGTGTACTGGCTGATGATGACGGCCGGCCGGTTCCTGGTCGTTCCGCTCGCCCTGCGGCAGTCGCCGGAACGCATCCTGACGGTGTGCGCGGCCGGGATGACGGTGTGTCTGCTGCTCGCGCTGGTCCCCGGGGCCGCGCCCGTGGCCTACGCCGGGGTGGGTCTGTTCATCGCCCCGGTGTTCCCGACGGGGCTGCCCTGGCTGCACCGGGCACTGCCGGACGCCCGGCGCGGCGGTGCCCTGGTGATCGCGGCGTCGATGGCCGCCGGGGTGGCGGCCCCGCCGCTGCTCGGTGCGGGGATCGAAGCCGCCGGGATCCGGGCCGTCCCGGTGCTCCTCGCGGCACTGTCCGCCGCGAGTCTGGTGGTGACGGTGTGGCTGGCCCGGCGGGGCGCGCGGTCCGGCGCCCTGGGGTGAGCGCGGGGCGCGCGCCCCGCCGGTCCGGCCGGTCCGGCCGGTGTGCTCAGCGGATCAGCCGCTCGGGGACGATCCCCTGGGCGCGCAGTTCGCCGAGGACGAGGGTCGCGTACTCGGTGGCCCCCCGGACCGAGGTGTGGGTGTTGTCCCGCTTCTCGGTCGTCAGGTAGAGGGCCTTGGACGCCTCCGGGCCGAGCTGCTCGACGCGCGCCTTCGTCAGGGCGGTGAGGTCGATCAGCGGGGTGTCGAGCTGGGCGGCGAGGGCGCGGATCTCGGCCGGGTGGTCCACGCCGAGGCCGTTGACGAGCAGGGCGACCCCGTTGTTCAGGGTGCCGTCGGCGTTGAACCAGCGGCGGACGATCGGGGTGACGAGGACGGGACGTCCGCCCCGGTCCCGTATCCCTTCCACCAGGGTGGTGAGGTTGGCGCGGTAGGTCGCCGCGTCGGTCTGCTTGTCGTTGTGCGCGAGCTGGACGAGGACCGGGTCTCCGGGCCGGATCAGCGGCTGGACGGTGGCGAAGAGGGCCGGGTTCTCCAGGTAACTGACCGTGCTCTCCCCGGAGTCGGCGTGGTTGGCGACGGCGATGCCCCGGTCGAGGAGTGCGGGCAGCTGCTGGCCCCAGCCGGTGTACGGCTCGCCCGGCTGGTCGCACACGGTGGAGTCGCCGATGAGGAAGAGGCGTGGGGCGGCCGGGGCCGGGGTGACCCGCAGGCCGGTCACGCGGGGCGCGGCCCCGCCGAAGGTCAGGTCGAGACCGGGACTTCCCGCGGGCCCGGTCGGCTCCCCCTCCGGGGTGCGGACGTCCACGGTGAAGGAGCGCCGGACGCTCTCCCCCGCGGCGGTGGCCGTCTCGGCGAGCAGGGCACGCCGGGTCTCGCCGGTGACGGACGTGGAGCCCTCGGTGTCCCCGCCGAGGGTGACGGCGACGTCGTACGTGCCGGGGGCGACGTCGACATGGCACACGAGCGGTCCGCCGGCCGTGACGGTGCAGTGCTCCAGGCCGCCCTGGCCGTAGGGGCCGTCGGCATGGGCCGGGGCGGCGGTGAGTGCGGCGGCGACCGTCACGGCGGCCGTCAGGAGCGCGGTGCGTCTCATCGGTGATTCTCCTTGGCTCACGCGGGGAGGCTGTCGCCGACGAGGGCGAGGTTCTGGATGGCGGCGAGGCCGAACAGGGCCGTGGTGTTCGTGCTGATCCACAGGTGTTCGTAGCCGGGTTCGAGCGCGGCGGGGCCCTGGACGGGCGTCTTGTCCCAGACCATGGCGGAGGTGTAGCCGTCGCTGTTGTGGAACTTCTGCCAGGCCCGCGCGGCGAGCTTCGGGTCGTTCAACTGGGCGGCGGCGTAGGCGTCCTGGCGTGAGTGTCCCTGGAAGAGGAGCAGGGTGCCGAAGTTCTTGCCGTAGCGGGCGGCCTGTTCGGCCTTGGTGGCGTTGAAGTAGCGGCAGTAGTCGAGCCAGGCGTGCTTGAACGCCGGCATGTCGATGAGATCGATGAGTTCGGCGCACATCTCGACCAGGCCGAACATCGCGGAGAGGTGGGAGACGCCGACGACGGGCTCGGTCGCCACCGCGAAGCGGCCGGTGTCGAGGTCGTACAGGCCGGTGCCCTGGACGAATCCGTTGGGCTGGGCGGCGATGGTCTCCATGGTCGAGCGCAGCCGCGCCTCCGCCTTCGCCGCCTTGGGTCCGCCGCGCTCCCACTCGGTGAGCCAGGCGGCGGCAAGGCCGCTCCAGTCGGTGCCGAAGCCGATGGACAAGGCGTGGCGGTCGGGTGTGTACGGCTCGGTGCGGATCTTGCGGATGGGGTCGAGGACGAGGAAGGTCTCGTCGGAGTCGACGAGGTCGTGCATGAGGTCGCCGACGCGTTCGTCGGCGGTGAGGAAGTAGTAGGGGCGGCGGTAGACGGCGGTGGATATCCGCTGCTGCTTGGCGCTGCACGCGAAGTGCTGGACGCCGTGGCGGGTCCCGAGGCCGGCCCACCGGCCGAGGTGGTACACGTCGACCTCGCCGGTGTGGCGGGTCATCGCCTCGGCGAAGCGGAAGACGTCGGAGCGGCCGGAGCGCAGGTACGCGTACCAGAGCCAGAGGTCGGGAGACAGCTCGGAGTTGTCCCAGGCGTAGCCACCGACGTCGTACCGCCACTGGTGCCGGTCCTCGTCGTAGGTGTGCATGATGTCGCCATAGTCCCAGAATCCGTACCATCGGCGCTGTTCGACCTGATCCTTGTAGTACGTGAAGAGATAGTCGAGGTGGTCCTCGATCCGTGCCTTCGCGGGGGTGGAGCGGTCGACGGGGGCGAAGAGGCCGCCGAAGACCTTGGCGCGGGTGAGGTCCTCGGGGCTCGCGGCGAGCTGGGGCGGGGTGCGGACGGCGTCGGCCTGGGCGACGAGCGTGTCGGCGGTGGGGGTGGCCGCGTTGGCCCAGAACATCAGCTCGCTGGTGCGGGCGATGCCGTACGGGGTGCCGAAGCCGGGCTCGTAGTCCTCGTAGGTGATGTTGAGGCCTTCGAGCTGTTCGGGGAAGGTGTCCTGGCCCATGCCGTCGTGGTAAAAGCGCAGGTCCATGGGCTGGGCCTCGGGGGACCAGAGCCAGAGCGTGACCTCGGCGGCGTCGGTGGCGGCGCCGCGGATGTCGAGCTGGGCGGGGTGCTTCTGCCAGAAGTCGCGGAGCCCGAAGGAGAGGCCGCCGGTGGTTCCGCCGACGTATCCGAAGCCGTTCGCGCGGCCTCCGCCGCCGGCCGGGATCCAGCCGTGGCCGGCCTGGGTGCGCTTGCGCAGGGTGAAGCCGTCGGCGGAGAGCTGGGAGAGGGTGTAGTCATTCCAGGTGGGGATGTACTGCAAACGGGTGGTGACCCGCTGGTCCCAGGTGGCGGGGTCGGGCAGTTTCCCGCCCTTGACCTGTGCGGCGCGGACGGCGGCGCCGGGGTCGCGGCGCAGTCCGGTGATGCCCTTCACGGCCTCGGTGAGGAAGCCCTCGCCCTCGCCCGCGATGCGGATGTGGCGGTCGTAGGCGGCGTCGCGCATCGGGACGGTGAAGCGGACCCCGAGACCGCGGATGAAGTCCGAGGCCTGGTCTCCGTCGTACGTGATGGTGTGCACCATCCGGAAGGATTCGGAGCCCGCGTAGAAGTAGAGCCGTACCGAGAACGGCAGCCAACTGCGGCTCGCCTTGCGGTGCTTGCCGTCGATCCGGACCACGGCGCGCACGGGCCCGCGCTGTTCGACCGTGGCGCCGGAGATCTCGCCGTCGAACCGCTCCCACTTGGCGTTGCCCTGGTCGCTGTCGTCGAGGTCGCTCTGGCGCAGCAGGACGAGGCGTCCGTCGGTGGCGATCGTCGTCGTGCCACGGGTGACGGACTCGACGAGCTTCTCGCCGTCCTTGGAGAGGACGGCCCTGATGGTGCCGGTGTCGACGGTGATCCGGCGGTCGGTCTCGGTCACGGTGATCCGCGGCCCGGCGATGGCGGGGGTGCCGGGGGCGAGGGTGAAGCGCTCGGCGCCGGCGGCCTCGGGGCCGACCGCGTGCGCGGTCCACTTGAGCGAGCCGTCGGGCCAGCGGGCGGTGGTCCAGGTCTGGACGGGGATGCCGGTGCCGTCGGCGGCGGTGAGCGCGAAGGTACGGTCGGCGGGGTGGACCCCCTTGGGCCAGGGCACGCCGAACGTGGAGCCGGGCGCGGCTCCGAGGCCGCCGGGCTCCAGCCAGGTGACGGTCGCCGGGCGGTCGGCGTCGGGGGTCTCGGCGGGGGCCGCCGCGCGGGCGTCACCGCGCCCGAGCGCCCAGCTGAACTGGGCGGCCGCGCCCGCGACGGCGGCGGCCTTGAGCAGGGACCTTCGGGGGATCGAGGACATGGCGCATATACCTTTCATGCTCATGACAGAGTGCGGTCGGGCCGTCCGGCAGGACGGCGCGGCGGGGGCAGGACCCCGGCCCCGGCGCGCGCTCCCCTCCCGCGCGCGACCGGGGTGGGCCCGCCCCCTCGCCCCAGGCGCGACGGACGGGGCGAGGGAGCGGGGATCAGGGGGCGGAGGGCCGGGGGGGTCAGGGGGCGGAGGGCCGGGGGGGGTCAGGGGGCCGGGGGGTCAGGGGGCCAGGGGGCCTCGGGGTCAGCGGGTCAGGACGCGGCGCTCGGCCGCCAGGGTGGCCGCCACGAGCATGCCCAGGGCCGGGGCGGCCAGGGGTGCGGCGAACCAGGCGGAGACGGCGATCACGGCGAGGCCGCAGACGACGAGGAGGGAGCCCGCGGGGTCGCCGAGGGTGCGGCGGGCGGCGGCCTTCAGGAGCACGCGCCAGGAGGCGCCCGGGCACCAGGCCGTACACGCGCGCAGGACGGTCACGGTCAGGGCGAGCGCCGCGAGGACCCCGACCGTGCCGGCGAACCGGCCGCCCGGCAGCCCCGCCCGTACGATCGCGAGATCGGTCCACAGCAGGGCGAGGGCCGCCAGGCCCGCGAGCCCCACCAGCCAGCCCCGACGGGCGGCCGAGCGGAGATCGGCGGCGAACTCCCGCCACCCGCCCTCCACTTCTCCGGTCCAGCGACGCAGATGCGCCGCCCCCGCGGCCAGCGCCGCGGGCAGGGTGACCACCGGCACGGAGGCGACGGCGATCCACACCCCGACCAGCAGGCACTCGGCGAACACCCCGAACCGCGCACGGACGTGCGGCTTCATCGCGCCTCCTCAGCCCTTCAGGCCGGACGTGGCCATGCCGTCGATCAGATACCGCTGGAAGGCGAGGAAGAAGACGAGCACCGGCAGCAGCGCGACCAGCGACATCGCGATCATGCCGCCGTAGTCGGCCAGCCCCTCCTGGTCGACGAACATCTTCAGTCCCAGGGCCACCGTGTACTTCTCGGGCGTGTTGATGTAGATCAGCGGGCCCATGAAGTCGTTCCAGGTGTTGATGAACGTGAAGATCGCACTGGTGATGAGGGCCGGCCGGCACAGCGGCAGCATGATCGACCAGTAGATCCGCAGGTGACCGCAGCCGTCCAGCCGGGCCGCCTCGTCCAGCTCCCTGGGCAGGTTCCGCATGAACTGGACCATCAGGAAGACGAAGAAGGCGTCGACGGCCAGGTACTTGCCCAGGAGCAGCGGCGTGTAGGTGTCGATGAGCTCCATCTTCTGGAACAGCACGTACTGCGGGATCAGCAGCACGTGGTACGGCAGGAGCAGCGTGCCGATCATCAGCGCGAACAGCACATTGCGTCCCGCGAACCGGATGCGCGCGAAGGCGTACGCCGTCAACGAGGAGGACAGCAGCACGCCGACCACCGAACCGACCGCGAGGAAGGTGGAGTTGAGGAAGAAGGTGGAGATCGGGATGTCGGCGATGCCGTCGGCAAGGCCGGTGTAGTTCCTGGCGATGGGATCGGTGGGCAGCAGCTCCAGGCTGCCGACGATCTCGTCGCCCTCCTTGAACGAGGCCCCGAGCAGCCACACCACGGGATAGAGCACCACCGCGAGGACGGCGAGGGAGCCGAGGTGCCAGGCGAGCGAACCCGCGCCGCGACGCCGGGCGCCGGACACCGCCGCCCGGGTGGGCACCGTGGGCACTGTGCTCAGCGTCTTCATCGGGCCGCCTCCTCATAGTGCACCCAGCGCTTCTGGGACCAGAACAGCGCCGCCGTGACCAGCGCGACGGCGAGGAGGAGCATCCACGCCATGGCCGAGGCCAGGCCCATCCGGCTGTTCTCGAAGCCCTGGACGTAGAGATAACAGGTGTAGACGAGCGAACCGTCCGCCGGGCCGCAGGCGTTGCCGCCCGCTCCCCCGCCGACGATGTACGCCGACGCGAAGATCTGGAAGGAGTGGATGGTCTCGAGCAGGACGTTGAAGAAGAGCACCGGCGAGATCATCGGGAGCGTGATGCTCCGGAACCGCCGCCACGGCCCGGCCCCGTCGACCTCCGCCGCCTCGTACAGCTCCTGCGGAACCTGCTTGAGGCCGGCCAGGAAGATCACCATGGGGGCGCCGAACTGCCAGACGGTCAGCGCCACCAGGGCGTACAGGATCCACTGGGGATCGCCGATCCAGCCACCGACGTCCAGGCCGAACAGCGTGCTCTGGGCCCGGTCCACGACCGCTCCGTCGGAGAAGATCGCCTTCCAGACGATGGCCACGGACACGCTCGCGCCGATCAGCGAGGGAGCGTAGAACGCGGCCCGGTAGAAGCCCTGCCCGCGCCTGCTCTGGGCGAGCAGCAGCGCCACGCCGAGGGCGAGGGCCAGCTTGAGCGGCGTACCGATGGCGACGTACCACAGGGTCACGGAGACGGAGTGGCGCCAGCGGGGGTCGCCGAACATCTCCGTGAAGTTCCCGAAGCCGATCCACTTCGGGGCGTCGAAGAGGTTGTAGTCGGTGAACGCGAAGTACAGGGAGGCGGTCATCGGGCCCGCGGTCAGCAGCAGGAACCCCGTGATCCAGGGCGACATGAAGAGATAGCCGGCCAGGTTCTCCCGGCGGTCCCGCCGCCTGCCGGCGGCGGGACGCGGAGAGGGGGCCGGTGCGGGCGGTGGCGGCCCGGAGCCCTGGGCGACGGGGCCGCTCACTCCCGTGGCGGGCGCGTGGGTCACGGTCGTTCCCATCAGCTGCCGAGAGCCGTCTTCGACTCGGTGAAGAACTGCTTGACCGCGTCGTCCACCGACCGTGTGCCCAGGCCCAGTTCCTCGGCGAGGCGCAGGAAGGCCGACTCGCAGATGTCGGCGCCCGCCGGGTGCGGGGTGATGGGTTCGAGGACGCCCGTGTCGACGAGCGACTGCTCGTACGCCGCGATCTCCTTGGCGACCGGGTCGGAGGGCACGAACGCCTCGTACTGCTCGACGGTCGCGGGGACGCCCCGGTCGAAGCCCATGATCCTGGCGACCTCGGGGTCGTGGACCATGAAGTCGATGAACTGGGCGACCTCCTTGGGGTGCTTGGTGCGCCTGGAGGCGCTGAGCATCAGGGAGCCGAGGTACTGGCCGGTCCTCTTGCCGTCGGTGGTGGGGATCGGCGCGAGACCGTACTCGCTCTTGCCCTCGGCGGTGTAGCGGTTGGTGAAGTTGTCCCAGGTGAACTCGCCGGCCGCGAGCTCGGCGGTGACCGCGGACTTGGGCTTGGCCTGGACGACCTTCTTGGTGTCGGCGACGACGCCGGACTCGCTGCCCCGCTTCGCCTTGGTCCACCACTCGGTCAGGTCGGCCTCTGTGAAGCCCAGACCCTTCTCGGTGAAGAAGGCCTTGCCGTGCTGGCGCAGGTACAGGTCGTAGAGGTACATCACGCCGTACATGCCGCTGTCGCCGGCCCGGCCCGCCTTGTCGCGGATCTTCTTCATCGCCGCGTCGAAGTCGTCCCAGGTCCAGCCCTGTTCGGGCTTGACGCCCGCCCGGGTGAAGACGTTCTTGTCGATGACCAGGGCCATGGAGTTGCTGCCCACGGGTATGCCGAGCAGCTTGCCGTCGACCTCGCCGAACTTCTCCAGGCCCGCGCGGAAGTTCGCGGTGCTGAGGTGGCCCGCCTTGACCTGCTCGCTGAGGTCGAGGAGCACGTTCTTGGCGTCGTACTTGCGCAGGAAGCCGATCGCGTTCTGGAAGACGTCCGGCGGATTGCCGCCCGAGGCCTGGGTGTTGAACTTCTTCCAGAAGTCCGGGTACGGCTGGAAGTCCGTCTTGACCTTGATCTTCGGGTACTTCTTCTCGAAGAGCGCGATCGTTTGGTTGATCCGCTTGGCGCGGTCGTCGGACCCCCACCAGGCGTATCGGATGGTGACGGTCCCGTCGCCGGAACCGCCCCCGCCGCCACATCCCGCCGCGGTCAGACCGAGAGCCGCCATCGAGCCGCCCGCGAACTTCAGCAGCCCTCGTCGGTCGACGGTGCCTTGAGTACGCACAGTTCGTCCTCCCGCGCGATTGAAACGTTTTAGGAAAGCGCTTGCTGAGACAAGGTAAGGACCCTGGTACAGCGAGTCAACGCTTCAGACAGATCTTTCGAAGCGTTTCAACTGGCGGGTCAGGCGAGACGGATGACGTTCCAGGACAGCGGCTCCAGGACGGCGTGCAGGGAGCCGTCCCTGAGCGTGGTGCCGTCCACGGCGTGCGGGGTGACCCGCTCGGGTTCCGCGAGAGTGTTGCGGGCCTCGGGGTCCGCGTCGGCGAGCGCGCTGTGCTCGACGACCCGGCTCAGGCCGAGGCCGTGCAGGGTCACGTCGAGCGGCAGGGCCTCGCTCCGACCGCGGTTCACGGCGAACACGGTCACCGCGCCGTCCTCGCCCCGTACGGCCGTCGCGTGCAGCAGGGGCACCTCCCCGAACCTGCGCGTCTCGTACGCCGGCGCGTCCACCCGCACGTCCAGGACCTCGCCGCGTCCGTACCGGGAGGCCTGGGCGAACGGGAAGAAGGTCGTCTGCCGCCAGGCCGGGCCGCCGGGTTCGGTCATGATCGGGGCGATGACGTTGACGAGCTGGGCCAGGCAGGCCACCTTGACCCGGTCGGCGTGGCGCAGCAGGGCGATGAGGAGCGAGCCGAACACGACGGCGTCGGTGACGGTGTAGACGTCCTCCAGGAGCCGTGGGGCCTCCTGCCAGTCCTCGACCGGGTGCGGGTGGGGTCGGCGCTGGTACCAGACGTTCCACTCGTCGAAGGAGAGGGTGATCTTCTTGCTGGTCTTCAGCCGGGCGCCGACATGGTCGCAGGTGGCCACGACGGCCTCGATGAACGCCTCCATGTCGACGGCCGAGGCGAGGAAGGAGTCCCGGTCGTCGTCGGTCTCCTCGTAGTAGGCGTGCAGGGAGATGTGGTCGACGGCGTCGTACGTCTCCGCGAGGACCGTGGCCTCCCACGCGGCGAAGGTCTCCATCGCCCGGTTCGAGCTGCCGCAGACGACGAGTTCCAGGCCGGGGTCGATCAGCCGCATGGCGCGGGCGGTCTCGCCGGCCAGGCGGCCGTACTCCTCGGCCGTCTTGTGGCCGATCTGCCAGGTGCCGTCCATCTCGTTGCCGAGGCACCACAGGCCGATGCCGAAAGGGTCCTTGTCCCCGTGGGCGATCCGGCGCTCGGCGAGTTCGGTGCCGGCGGGATGGTTGGCGTACTCCAGGAGTTCCATCGCCTCGGCCACCCCGCGGGTGCCGAGGTTGAGTGCCATCATCGGCTGCGCCTGCGGGCCGAGCTTCCTCAGGAAGGCCATGAACTCGGAGAGCCCGAAGCGGTTGGTCTCGGTGGACCGCCAGGCGAGGTCGAGACGGCGGGGCCGCTCGTCGACGGGGCCGACGCCGTCCTCCCAGCGGTGGCCGGAGACGTAGTTGCCGCCGGGGTAGCGCACGGCGGTGACGCCCAGCTCACGGACGAGCTCCAGGACGTCGGTGCGCAGCCCGTCCTCGTCGGCGGCGGGGTGGCCGGGCTCGTGGATCCCGGTGTAGACGCACCGGCCGAGGTGCTCGACGAAGGACCCGAACAGACGGGGGTCGACCGGGCCGACGGAGAAGTCGGGATGAAGGGTGAAGCGGGCGGAACGGGCGGAACGGGGCATGGTGTTCCTCTCGGTGGAGTGGGGCGTGGGGCGATCGGGGCCCGAGGCACCGCGTCCCTTCCGGCGGGCGCGCACGCCCCGCCGGGCCTTCTCACCGGCGGAGCCCGGCGGACGCCCCCTAGCCTCCGAAGGGGGTGCCCGGCAGGCCCTGGCCCGCGTCCGGCAGCACCAGCAGGGAGCCGGAGAGCGGGTGGGGGCGCGTCAGGCCGGTGCGGGCCGTGGTGATGTAGAGGTCGCGGAGGCCGGGGCCGCCGAAGGCGCAGGCGGTGGGGCGCCGTACGGGGAGGGTGAGGGTGCGGTCCAGTTCGCCGCGCGGGGTGTAGCGGCGGATCTGGGCGCCGTCCCAGAGGGCGACCCAGACGCAGCCGTCGGCGTCGACCGTGAGCCCGTCGGGGAAGCCGGCGGCCGGCTCGAGGGTGACGAAGGGGCGCCGGTGGGTGGAGAGTTCGGCGTCGGCGGGGCAGACGTCGATGCGGCGGGTGGGGCTGTCGATGTAGTAGAGCAGGGAGCCGTCCGGGCTCCAGCCGATGCCGTTGCTGACCGTCACCTCGGGGAGGACCTCGACGGCGGTCCCGTCGGGGGCGAGGCGGACGAGGTTCCCGCCGCCGGGCGCCTCGTCGTAGCGCATGGTGCCCGCCCACAGCGCCCCGTCGGGGGCGACGGCCGCGTCGTTGCCCCGGCGGCCCGGCACGGGGTCGCGCAGCAGCCAGGAGAACGTCCCGTCCTCGGCGTACCGGCCGATGCCGTCCCTGAGGTTGACCACGAGACCGCCGCCCGCCCGCGGCTTCGCCGCGCCGACGTGCTGTTCGGTGGCCATGACGGTGCGCCGCCCGCTCGACGGGCTGTAGGTGTGCACGCGCGAGCCGAGGATGTCCACCCAGATCAGCCGCCCGGCGGCCGGGTCCCAGGTGGGTCCCTCGCCCAGGTCGGCCTGTTCGCGGACGGCGACCTCGATCCTCATCGGGTGCCTCGGTGGCCGAGCCGTACGGAGAGGTCGGCGGCGCCCTTCGCGGCCAGCTCGGTGAGCTCGCTCTCCCGCTCCTCGCTCCACCGGATCACGGGGACGGAGACGGACAGGGCGGCGACGACGCGTCCGGCACTGCCGTACACGGGTGCGGCGACGCAGCTCACGTCCGGGTTGGACTCCTGGTGTTCGGTCGCGATCCCCCGCTCGCGGATCGCGGCGAGGGCCTCGCGCAGCGCGTCGGGATCGGTGATGCTGTTGGGGGTCATCGCGACGAGTTCGCACCCGTCGATACGGCTGTCGAGCTCGCCGGGCGGCAGCGAGGCGAGCAGCATCTTGCCGACGGCGGTGCAGTGCGCGGGGAGCCGGCGGCCGGCGGCCGAGACCATGCGGACGGCGTGCGTGGAGTCCACCTTGGCGACGTAGATGACGTCGGTGTCCTCGAGGAGGGCGACATGGACGGTCTCGTCGCAGGTCTCGGCGACCTCGCGGGCCACCTCGCGGCCCTCGGCGGCGAGGTCGAGCTGTTCCGCGTACCGGCTGCCGAGCTGGTACGTGCGGACGCCCAGGCGGTAGCGGCCGGGCTGTTCGGGGATCGCCACGAGGTAGTTGCGGGCGGCCAGTGTGGTGAGCAGCTCGTGGACGGTGGTGCGCGGAAGCCGGAGCCTGCGGACGACGTCCGGCGCGGAGAGCGCCTCCTCGCCCGACAGGAACAGCTCCAGTATGTCCATGGCCCTGGTCACCGCGGGAACGAGGCGTCCCATCGCCGTTCACCCACCCTCTTGTCTCAGCGTGTTCGAGATTCCGGCCGGCGACCGGCATGGCGAACACAGGCTAACCGCACGCCGTTCCGCACGGCAATGGTCGCGCGATCCGTTGACACGCTCCCGAGCAGCCCTTACGGTCACGCCTACATTTCGAACGTGTGACGAAATATCGAACGAGATCGAGGGGCAAGCGCCGTGCGCATCACGGGAATCAGCACTCATGTCGTCGGAACTCCCTGGCGCAATCTCACCTATGTGCTCGTCCACACCGACGAGGGACTGACCGGTGTCGGCGAGACCCGCATGCTCGGCCACACCGACGCGCTGCTCGGCTATCTCCGCGAGGCCGAGGTCAACCACATCGCCGGATCGGACCCGTTCGCGGTGGAGGATCTCGTCCGCCGCATGAAGTACGGCGACTACGGGCGGGCCGGCGAGATCGTGATGTCGGGCATCGCGGTGGTGGAGATGGCCTGCTGGGACATCAAGGGCAAGGCGCTCGGGGTGCCGGTCTGGCAGCTGCTCGGCGGCAAGGTGACCGACAAGGTCAAGGCGTACGCCAACGGCTGGTACACCACCGAGCGGACCCCGGAGGCGTACCACGAGGCCGCCCGCGCGGTGATGGAGCGCGGCTATCAGGCGCTGAAGATCGACCCGTTCGGCACCGGACAGTTCGAGCTGTCGCACCAGGACACCCTGTACGCGGTCTCGCTGATCGAGGCGGTACGGGACGCCATCGGGCCGGAGGCCGAGCTGATGCTGGAGATGCACGGCCGGTTCTCGCCGGCCACGGCGATCCGGCTGGCCAGGGAGCTCGCGCCGTTCCGGCCCGCCTGGCTGGAGGAGCCGGTCCCGCCGGAGAACCTGAAGGCGCTGGAGAAGGTCGCCGCGAAGGTGGACATCCCGGTCGCGACGGGTGAACGGATCCATGACCGGATCGAGTTCCGCGAGCTGTTCGAGAGCCAGGCCGCCGACATCATCCAGCCGGACGTGGGTCATCTCGGCGGCATCTGGGAGACGCGCAAGCTGGCGGCGACCGCGGAGACCCACTACATGCTGGTCGCCCCGCACAACGTGGGCGGCCCGGTGCTCACCGCCGCCTCGCTCCAAGTGGGCTTCACCGCCCCGAACTTCAAGATCCTGGAGCACTTCAACGACTTCGCGGACGCCGACATCAAGCAGGTGGTGAAGGGCGCCCCCCAGGTGGTGGACGGCTTCTTCCACCTCTCGCACGCGCCGGGTCTGGGCGTCGAGTTCGACGCGGAGGCGGCGGCCGAGTTCCCGCAGCAGCAGGCCCATTTCGACCTGTGGGCGGACGGCTGGGAGCAGCGTGCCCCGGCGAAGGGCGGCGACAGGTGAGCGGCGCGCCGGACGGTACGGGGTACGCGGTCGTCCTCGACGCTCCCGGGCGGCACCGGCTCGCCCCCCACGAGCCGGCCCCACCCGGTCCCGGTGAGGCCCTGGTCCGCGTCCACGCGAGCGGCATCTGCGGCAGCGACCGCGAGGTGTACCAGGGCAACCGGCCCGAGGGGTACGTGCGCTATCCCCTCACCCCCGGCCACGAGTGGTCGGGGACCGTCGCCGCGGTCGGCACCGGGGTGCCGCCGGAGCTCGTGGGCAGGAAGGTGGTCGGCGAGGGGTTCCGCAACTGCCAGGTGTGCGACCGGTGCCACGCCGGGGAGACCACGCTGTGCACGGCGGGGTACGACGAGACCGGGTTCACGCTGCCGGGCGCGATGGCTCCGACCCTGACCCTGCCGGCCCGGCTGCTGCACCCGCTGCCGGACGACGTCGATCTGACGGCCGCGGCTCTCCTCGAGCCGGCCGCCTGCGTGGCGGCCGCGACGCTCGTGGGGGCGCCGCGGCCGGGTGAGCGTGTCGCCGTGATCGGCGCCGGGACGCTGGGTCTGATCGCCGTCCAGCTGCTGGCCGCCTCGTCGCCCGCCGAGCTCTACGTGGTCGAGCCCCGCCCGGAACGGGCCGCGCTGGCACGGGAGTTCGGGGCGACCGCGGTGACCGGTCCGGAGGATCTCGCCGGCTCCGGCTGCGCCCAGGGGTGCGATCTGGTCCTCGAGGCCGCGGGGGCGGCCGGCTCCGCCCGCGCCGCCACGAGCTTCGCCCGGCGCGGCGGCAGGGTCGTGCTGACCGGGATCCCCGCCCCCGGGGCGCTCGGCCTGGATCCGGCGTCCCTCGTCACCGATCGCCTGACCCTGCACACCGTCTTCGGCGCGCCGCCCGCCGCCTGGTCCCATGCCGTACGGGCCTTCGCCGCGGGCCTGCTCGACCTCGCGCCGCTGGTCACCCACGAGCTGGCGCTCACCGAGTTCCCCCGGGCGATCGAGCTGGTGGGATCCGGTGACCCGAAGGTCGGCAAGGTGCTGCTGCGGCCCTGATCCGCGCGCCGGTACGGAGCCGCCTGACCGGCCCCGTACCGGCGCGCACTCCACGACTCGAACCTTGTCCGAAATATCGAACACGAAGGACTGCCCGTGACCGACGCTCCCTCTCCCCCTCCCCGACGCCCCGGGGAACAGGCGCTCGCCGCCCTCGGCCTCGGCACCCCCGCGCCCTCCTCCGCCGACACCTCGCCGCACTCCTTCCCGGACGGCGGCACCTGGCGTACCGAGGTCCCTTCCGTGGAGGGCCCGGAGGCGCTCCACGCCGTCCTGAAGGAGTCCGTCCGGCTCGACGTGCCCGTCCACCGGATCAGCCAGGGCAGCGGTGTCTGGATGCTGACGGACGCCGAGATCACCGAGATGGTGGAGGCGGCGGCCGAACGCTCCATCGAGGTCTGTCTGTTCACCGGCCCGCGCGGCACCTGGGACATCGGCGGCTCGGTCCGCACCGACTCGCGCGGCGGAGGTCTGCGCGCCCGCGGCCACGACGCGGTCGCCGGCTGCGTCGAGGACGCCGTACGCGCCACGGAACTGGGCGTGCGCTGCCTGCTGGTCGCGGACGAGGGCGTGCTGTGGACGCTCCACCGGGCGCGCTGCCAGGGCATCCTCCCGGCGGACACCACCCTCAAGGTCTCGGCGCTGATCGGTCCGGTCAACCCGGCCGCGTACGCCGTCCATGAACGCCTCGGCGCCGACTCGGTGAACGTGCCGAGCGATCTGACGCTCGCCCATCTCACCGAGATCCGCCGGGTCAGCGCCGCGCCGATGGACATGTACATCGAGGCACCCGACGACCTCGGCGGCTACGTCCGGATGTACGAGGTCGCCGAGCTGATCCGTCGCGGCGCCCCGCTGTATCTGAAGTTCGGCCTGGCGAAGGCGCCGTCGATCTACCCCTCCGGCCTGCATCTGCGCGAGACCGTCCTGGCGACCGCGCGCGAGCGGGTGCGCCGCGGCCGGCTCGCCCTGGACCTGCTGGCCCGGCACGGCGCGGACGGCGGCATGTCGCCGCTCGGCTCCCGGCTGCCCGGCCCCCTGAACCGCTTCCCGGACCGCATCCACCCCACCGACAAGGACTGATCACCATGCGCATCCGCAGAGCCGCCACCACGACCGCCACCACCACCGCGCTCGCGACCTTCCTCGCCCTCGCCCTCACCGCCTGCGGCCAGAGCGGCGCGGGCGGCGGCAAGGAGGAGAAGAACGCCGGGGACCTGACGGTGGGCATCGCCATGCCCACCAAGTCCTCCGAACGCTGGATCGCCGACGGCAAGAACATGGTCGCCAGCCTGGAGAAGTACGGCTACAAGACCTCGCTGCAGTACGGCGAGGACGACCCGGACCAGCAGGTCTCGCAGATCGAGAACATGATCACCCAGGGGGTGGACGCGCTGGTGGTCGCGGCCATCGACGGCCGGGCGCTCGCCAATGTGCTGAAGCAGGCGGCGGACGCCAAGATCCCCGTGATTTCCTACGACCGGCTGATCCTCGGCTCGCCCCACGTCGACTACTACGCCTCCTTCGACAACGAGAAGGTCGGCGAGCTCCAGGGCGGCTACCTCGTCGAGAAGCTGGGTCTGAAGGACGGCAGCAAGAAGGGGCCGTTCAACATCGAGCTGTTCGCCGGCTCGAACGACGACAACAACACCCGCTACTTCTTCCAGGGCGCCATGAACGTCCTGCAGCCGTACATCGACAAGAAGCAGCTGGTCGTGAAGTCCGGCCAGACCGCGCTCAACCAGGTCACCACCCTGCGCTGGGACGGCGGCACCGCCCAGAAGCGCATGGACGACCTGCTCACCTCGTCGTACGCCAAGGACCGCGTGGACGCCGTCCTCTCGCCGTACGACGGCATCTCCATCGGCATCCTGTCGGCGCTGAAGTCCGACGACTACGGCAGCGCGAGCAAGCCGCTCCCCCTGGTCACGGGGCAGGACGCCGAGGTCGCCTCGGTCAAGTCGATCATCGCGGGCGAGCAGACCCAGACCGTCTACAAGGACACCCGCGAACTGGCCAAGGTCGCCGCGCAGATGGTCAACGCGCTGCTCGACGGCAAGAAGCCCGAGGTCAACGACACCGAGACGTACGACAACGAGAAGAAGGTCGTGCCGGCCTATCTCCTGGACCCGGTGAGCGTCGACAAGAGCAACTACCAGAGCGTGCTGGTGGATTCCGGCTACATCAAGGCCAGCGACCTCAACTAGCAGATTGGCAGGCACGACCATGGCGGGACCCGTCCTGGAAATGCGTTCGATCATCAAGACCTTTCCCGGCGTCAAGGCGCTGTCGGACGTCTCCCTCACCGTCCGTGCGGGCGAGGTCCACGCCATCTGCGGGGAGAACGGCGCCGGCAAGTCGACGCTGATGAAGGTCCTCAGTGGCGTTCATCCGCACGGCAGTTACGAGGGCGAGATCCTCTTCCAGGGCGAGCCGTGCCGGTTCAAGGACATCGGGGCGAGCGAGAAGCGCGGCATCGTGATCATCCACCAGGAGCTCGCCCTGGTGCCCTACCTCTCCATCGCGGAGAACATCTTCCTCGGCAACGAGCACGCCACCCGGGGAATGATCAGCTGGGACAGGACACTGGAGCACGCGGCGGCGCTGCTGCGACGGGTGGGCCTGAACGAGCATCCGCAGACCCGGGTCGCCGACATCGGCGTCGGCAAGCAGCAGCTGGTGGAGATCGCCAAGGCGCTCGCCAAGGAGGTGAAGCTGCTGATCCTCGACGAGCCGACGGCCGCGCTCAACGACGAGGACAGTGGCAAACTCCTGGGCCTGATCGAGGAGTTGAGGGATCAGGGCATCACCTCGATCATCATCTCGCACAAGCTCAACGAGATCGCGCGGATCGCGGACTCGGTGACGATCATCCGGGACGGCCGGTCCATCGAGACCCTCGATGTGAAGGCCCCGGAGACCACCGAGGATCGGATCATCCGCGGCATGGTGGGCCGCGATCTCGACCACCGCTTCCCCGAGCGCACCCCGCACACACCGGAGAGGGGCGCGGCACCGGCCCTGGAGATCCGGGACTGGACCGTGCACCACCCGATCGACCAGCACCGCAAGGTCGTCGACGGCGTGTCGTTGTCCGTGCGGCGCGGGGAGATCGTCGGCATCGCGGGCCTGATGGGCGCGGGCCGCACCGAGCTGGCCATGAGCGTCTTCGGGCGCAGCTACGGCCGGTACGGGGGCGGCACGGTCCTCAAGGACGGCGTGGAGATCCGTACGCGTACGGTCCCCGAGGCGGTCGGGCACGGCATCGCGTACGTCACCGAGGACCGCAAGCACTACGGGCTCCATCTGATCGACACCATCAACCGCAATGTCTCGCTGAGCGCCCTGCCCAAGGTCGCCCGGCGCGGCATCGTCGACGAGCACGAGGAGCGCCGGGTCTCGGAGGGCTTCCGCCGGACCATGAACATCAAGGCGCCGACCGTCTTCGAGCCGGTGGGCAAGCTCTCGGGCGGCAACCAGCAGAAGGTCGTGCTCAGCAAGTGGATCTTCGCGGGTCCCGATGTCCTCATCCTGGACGAGCCGACCCGCGGGATCGACGTGGGTGCCAAGTACGAGATCTACACGGTCGTCGACCGGCTGGCCGCCGAGGGCAAGGCGGTCCTCTTCATCTCCTCGGAACTCCCCGAGCTGCTCGGCATGTGCGACCGCATCTACACCATGGCCGCGGGCCGGCTCACCGGTGAAGTGCCCCGCGCCGAGGCGACGCAGGAGCTGCTGATGCGGCACATGACCAAGGACACCGTCTCCCCGGTGTCCCCGAAGGACAGGAACAAGAGGTAGCACCCATGAGCACCGATCTCACGGCCGGGCCGAAGGCCGACCCCTCGCCCGGTGACCCCGCGGGCTCCGGCCCCGGCGTCGGCCGGCTGATCCTCGACGGACTGCGCGGCAACATGCGGCAGTACGGCATGCTGATCGCGCTCGGCCTGATCGTGGCCCTGTTCGCGGTATGGACGGGCGGCGATCTGCTGCTGCCGCGCAATGTCTCCAACCTGGTCCTGCAGAACAGCTACATCCTGATCCTGGCCATCGGCATGATGATCGTCATCATCTCGGGCCACATCGACCTGTCGGTCGGCTCGCTCACCGCGTTCATCGGCGCGCTGGCGGCGGTGCTGATGGTCGAACACCGGATGGCGTGGCCGCTGGCCGTGGTCCTCGTCCTCCTGCTGGGCGCGGCGGCGGGCGCGATGCAGGGCTTCTTCATCGCGTATCTCGGCATACCGTCGTTCATCGTGACCCTCGCGGGCATGCTCCTCTTCCGCGGTCTCACCGAGATCTTCCTCAAGGGCCAGACGATCGGGCCGTTCCCCGACGGGCTGCAGACGGTCTCCAACGGCTTCCTCCCGGAGGTCGGGCCGCGGACCAACTACCACAATCTGACGCTCCTCCTGGGCCTGGCGCTGATGGTCTTCGTCGTGTGGCAGGAGGTGCGCGACCGCCGGCGCCAGCGGGAGTTCGCTCTCGAGGTGCCGCCGGCCGGGCTCTTCGCGCTCAAGCTGGGCGCGCTGATCGCCACGGTCCTGGTCTTCACCCTGCTGCTGGCCAGCTACAAGGGCGCGCCGGTGGTGCTGCTGATCCTCGCCGCGCTGCTCGTCGGCTTCGGCTACGTCATGCGCAACGCGATCGTGGGACGTCATGTGTACGCGATCGGGGGGAACCTGCCCGCGGCCAAGCTGTCCGGCGTGAAGGACAAGAAGGTCACCTTCCTGGTCTTCCTCAACATGGGCATGCTCGCCGCGCTGGCCGGACTGGTCTTCGCCGCCCGGTTCAACGCGGCCTCGCCCAAGGCCGGCATCAACTTCGAACTGGAGGCGATCGCCGCCTCGTTCATCGGCGGAGCGTCGATGAGCGGCGGCGTCGGCACGGTCCTGGGCGCCATCATCGGCGGTCTGGTGCTCGGTGTGCTCAACAACGGCATGAACCTCGTCGGGATCGGCACCGACTGGCAGCAGGTCATCAAGGGCATGGTGCTGCTCGCGGCGGTCGGCTTCGACGTGTGGAACAAGCGCAAGGTCGGTTCGTAGCCCGCGACGGCCGGGACCGGCGGCGTCCCGGCTCGATAGGGTGCCGGTCGACATCGGCGTTCTGCGCGTGGGAGACATGAGTTGATGAGTGGTCAGCAGCCGGACCGGGGCGGGGCCTCGCAGATCTTCCAGCCACTGGCCGGGGACGATCCGACCACCGTCGCCGGCTACCGGCTGGCCGCGAAGCTCGGCGCGGGCGGCATGGGCAAGGTGTATCTGTCGTACACGCCCGGTGGGCGGGCCGTCGCCATCAAGGTGATCCGCCCCGAGTTCGGCGACGACCCGGAGTTCCGGCGCCGGTTCGCGCAGGAGGTGCAGTCGGCGCAGCGCGTGCAGGGGCTGTTCACGGCGCCGGTCATCGACGCGGACACCGACGGCCCGCGGCCCTGGCTGGCGACGGCGTACGTGCCCGGGCCCTCGCTCGCCGACGCCGTCGTGGCCCATGGCGCGCTGCCGGTCGAGACGGTCCTGCTGCTGATCGCCGGCATGGCCGAGGCCCTGCAGGTCATCCATGGCGCGGGCATCGTGCACCGTGACCTCAAGCCGTCCAACGTCCTGCTCGCCGCCGACGGGCCCCGCGTCATCGACTTCGGCATCGCCTACGCCGCCGACGCGACCTCCCTCACGGGCAGCGGCGTCGCCATCGGTACGCCGTCGTTCATGGCCCCCGAGCAGGCCGCGGGGCGCCGGGTGACCCCGGCCACCGACATCTTCGCCCTGGGGCAGGTGGCCGCGTACGCGGCGACGGGCACGCCGGCGTTCGGCGAGGGGACCTCGCACGGCGTGCTCTACCGGATCGTCCATGAGGAGCCGGATCTCAGCCGGGTCCCCGAGCGGCTGGCGGAGCTGGTCACCCGCACGCTCGCGAAGGACCCCGAGGCCAGGCCGTCGGTCGCCGAGGTCATCGCCCTGTGCCAGTCCGCGAACGCGGAGACGGTGCTGCGCCGCCCCGAGGACTGGCTGCCGAGCACGGTGGCCGCCGACATCACCGTACGTACGGCAGCCCCGGCCCCCGACCGGACCCCGCCGCCCCCGGGGTACTCCCCCACGGCGCCGGCCATCCCCTCCGCGGCGTACTCCCCGACGGCACCGGCCACCCCGACGCCGGTGCCGGTGCCGGTGCCGGTGCCGGCACCCGGCCTCTTCCCCACCGCGCCCGCGACCCCGGTCCACGCGCGGCCGTACCCCTATGGCGCGCCCGTGCCCCCGGGGCCCGCGCCCCGGCCGTCGGCGAGCGCGGGCAAGCGCGGTGTGCTCATCGCCCTCGCCGCCGCGCTCGTCTTCGGTGTCGCCGGGGGTGCGACGGCGTACGTCCTGCTCAAGGACAAGGACAAGGACCAGGGGCGGCAGACGCAGGGCGGCGGCGCGCCGCAGGGCGACCAGAAGGGCACCGGGTCCGCGCGGCCCAGCGCGACGCCGAGCGCCAGGCCCCAGCCGAAGCCGGCCGCGTACAAGGGGATCGACCTCACCGCCGGGTACCACCTGACGCTCGGGGACGACGACGTCCGGCCCCAGGACGGCGAGGACGGCGGGTACGAGCTCTCGTACGACACCGGCGGCTATCTCGACGCGGAGAGCAGCGGCGGGAGCCTCGTCCTGCTCGACGCGGGACAGGAGGGGTCGCTCGCCGCCTGCCGGGCGGACACCCGCTACACCCAGGAGGTCTATGTGGACAAGCTGTCGAAGGGCCGTCAGGTCTGTGTCACCACGGGCACGGGGCACATCGGGCTGGTCACCGTCCGGGGCTTCTCCGCCGAGGACTCCCCCAGCACCTACCTGACGCTGGACCTGACCGTCTGGCGTGACGCCGCCGGCTCCTCCTCGAACGGCTGAGCCACCCCGAAACGCGCGAAAGTCCGCTCCGGTGCCCTCTGTGGAGGGGCGCCGGAGCGGACTTTCGGCCGGGATCAGCCGGGATCAGACCAGCGGGGCCGGGTAGGTCGGGTACTCCACCCCGGAGACGTGCTGGACCACGCGGATGACCTGGCACGAGTAGCCGAACTCGTTGTCGTACCACAGGTACAGGATCGCGTTGTCGCCGTCGACCTTGGTCGCGCCGGCGTCGACGATCGAGGCGTGGCGCGAGCCGACGAAGTCCATGGAGACGGCGTCGGGGGCCGTGGTGAAGTCGATCTGGCGCTTCAGCGGCGAGTGCAGCGAGACGTCGCGGAGGTACTCGAGGACCTCCTCGCGGGTGGTCTCGCGGCCCAGGCGCAGGCTCAGGATCGCGATCGAGACGTCCGGCACCGGCACGCGGATCGAGCTGCCGGTGATCGGGGCCTTGAGGTCGGGCAG
Source organism: Streptomyces vilmorinianum (assembly GCF_005517195.1). Lineage (NCBI taxonomy): Bacteria > Bacillati > Actinomycetota > Actinomycetes > Kitasatosporales > Streptomycetaceae > Streptomyces > Streptomyces vilmorinianum. The sequence goes on from NZ_CP040244.1 coordinate 4,316,122, forward strand.
CGCCTTGGCGACGGCGGACGCGGCACCGGTCTCGGTGATGACCATGTTGAGCGGCGCGGAGCGGCCGCGGCGGTCGGCCTTGTGGTAGTTGTCCAGCAGGTTCTGGTCGTTGGTGAACGAGTGGACGGTCTCCACGTGACCGCGCAGGACACCGAACTCGTCGTCCATGGCCTTCAGCGGCGGGACGATCGCGTTGGTGGTGCAGGAGGCGCAGGACAGGACCTGCTCGTCCGGCTTGATCGTGTCGTGGTTGACGCCGTGCACGATGTTGGGCACGTCGCCCTTGCCGGGGGCGGTCAGGACGACCTTGTCGATGCCGGGGCGCAGGTGCTTCGACAGGCCCTCGCGGTCACGCCACTTGCCGGTGTTGTCGATCAGGATGGCGTCCTTGATGCCGTACGCCGTGTAGTCGACCTCGGACGGGTCGTTGGCGTAGATCACCTTGATCGCGTTGCCGTTGGCGATGATCGTGTTGGTCGTCTCGTCGACGGTGATCGTGCCCTGGAACTGCCCGTGGATGGAGTCGCGGCGCAGCAGCGAGGCGCGCTTCACGATGTCCTGGTCCCCGCCCTGGCGGACGACGATGGCGCGCAGCCGCAGACCGTTGCCGGAGCCGGCCTTCTCGATGAGCAGGCGGGCGACGAGCCGGCCGATGCGACCGAAGCCGTAGAGGACGACGTCGCGGCCGTCACGGCGCTCGATCTTGTTGGCGCCCGTGGCGCCGGCGACGGCCTCGGCGGTGAACGCCTCGACCGACAGACCGCGGTCGTCGGTCCTGTACGTCGCGGCGAGCATGCCGATGTCGATCTGCGAAGGGCCGAGATCGAGCGTGGTGAGGGCCTGCAGGAACGGCATCGTCTCGGTGACCGAGAGCTCCTCACCCGCGATCTGCCGGGCGAATCGGTGAGTCTTCAGAATGCTGACCACCGACTTGTTCACCAAGGAACGGCTGTGGAGGAGGACGGTCACGTCCTGCTCCCGGTGCAGCTTCCCGATGATCGGGATCATCGACTCCGCGATCTCTTCGCGGTTCTTCCAGTTGGTGAACGAGTCGTCATTGACAGTCACAGGATTATCTTTCGAGCTAGGCGGCGCTCATATGCTAACCCCACCTCAGTTCGCTCCATCAAGGGGTGCCACGTGAGTGCGGTCACGGACCGCGTCGACCAGCCGCGCCAAGGCCTCGGCGAGGGCTTCGAGGCCGGGTCCGGCGGGGCCGCCGGGCTCCCGCATGTAGAGGTCACGGCGGATCTCGACCATCAGCGCGCTGACGCGCCGGTCCCGGCCGTAGTGGTCCAGCGGCACGTACGTACCGGCGAAGGGGCTGTCCGTCCCGACCCCGCCGAACCCGGAGAACGCCTCCCGCGCCGCCTCCAGCAGGGCGGGCGGCGTGTGGAACGCGTCCGTCCCCAGACAGATCGGCGGGCGCGGTCCTTCGCCGTGGAGTTCGTAGGGCAGGGGCGCGGTCGGGTACGAGTGCACGTCGATGACCACGGCGCGGCCCACCGCCGCCAGGCGGTCGGCGACGGCGGTGGTCATGGCCCGGGCGTAGGGCGTGAAGTACCGGTCCAGGAGGGGCCGGTCGTCGCATCCCGCCGGCCGCAGCTCGGCGCGGTGCGTCGTCCGCGTGTACACCGCGCCCATCCCGACCGCGCGCATCTCCTCCCGTTCGTCGGGGAAGCGCTCGGGGTCGACGACCAGCCGGGAGAGCCGGTTGACGAACCTCCACGGCCGCGCGCCGGCGATCCGCGCCGCCGCGTCGGCGATCTCCGCCGTGTGCGAGTCGGTGATGTGGTCCAGCTCACGTGCGAGCTCCTCGTCCCCGAGCACGATGCCCTCGCGCACCGCCGCGGGCAGCGTGCGCGAGGAGTGCGGTACGTGAAGGAGGACCGGGGAGTCCGGGTCCCCGGCGAGGAGCTCGAAGGAGAGCGATGCGTCGATCATCGGCCCATCCTCGCGCAGCGGCCGCCCCGGCGTCCTCGCTCGCGATCAACCCAGGTGGGGCGGGGTGGACACCGGCTGAAATAGAATGGCCGTGTGACCGAGAACCTGCCTCCGTGCCCCCAGTGCTCCAGCGCGTACACCTATGAGATGGGTGCGCTCCTCGTCTGCCCCGAATGCGGCCACGAGTGGTCCCCCGGCGCCGCCGACGCCGCCGCGGGCGGCACCGGCGAGAAGGTGATCAAGGACTCGGTCGGCAACGTGCTCGCCGACGGCGACACGGTCACGGTCGTCAAGACCCTCAAGGTCAAGGGCAGCCCGAGCGGGATCAAGGCGGGCACCAAGGTGCGCAACATTCGCCTGGTGGACGGCGTGGACGGCCACGACATCGACTGCAGGATCGAGGGATTCGGTCCGATGCAGCTGAAGTCCAGCGTGGTCAAGAAGGCCTGACCGGCCCACCCCGGCGGTAGACACCCGAAGGCCGTCGCCCCCTCGCGCACAGCACTGCTCGCGCGCGAGGGGGCGACGGCCTTTCCGCGTGACGCGGCTCACTCGCTACGCGGCGTCCCGCACCGTTCCCGTGAACTCCGGGCCCGGTCGTGGCTCCCAGGCCTCGTCGTAGGTGATCAAGCGGGCGCGCAGGGACTCCGCCGGTTCGCGCAGCGTGTCCGTGACGGTGGGCACGGTCACCTCGATGCCCGTCTCTCCGGCGGGCACGTGCACCCAGAGAGACGGCTCTTCCGAGATCCGGGACAGCGGCAGGGCCGGATCGGGGGCGTGGCCGAAGTTCTCCTCCAGCCAGCTCCGCTCGACGTCCGCCGTGGACAGCTCGGCGCCGCCGGTGACCGGCAGGAGGGCGAGCGCGCCGCCGATCTCGGCGTCGGCGGCCGTCGACAGCGTCACCCGCCAGGTCAGCGCCTTGCCCTCGGTGACGTCGTCGGCGACCGGGGTCACCGTGACCGTGGGCATCGCGTCGTCGTTCCGCGCGGTCACCCCGCCGTGGTGGGAGCCGACGACCGCGCCGCGGACCGCCTTGACGAACACCTCGTGCGAGACGTCGTAGCCGTAGCGGGTGTTGCCGCGCACCACGACCGGCACGTCGATGTCCCGGCTGCCCGGACGGACCGTGACGGTCCGGTACGTGATCTCGTCCGTGCCCGGATCGGCGACGAACACCCGGACCTGGCCGCTGCCCTGGCCGGAGACGCGGACGGGCACACGGTAGGTGCGGGCCCCGGCGTCTCCCTCCTCGACGGTCAGCCGGCCGATGTCGACGCGGGGCAGCGCGGCCGGGCGCACGGCCGGTGTGCCGGGGCGCCAGCCCCAGCCGTCCATCAGCCATGCCTGCCCCGAGCCGCTGCGCGGGGTCAGCTCGAGGGTCGCGACCCTTTTCAGGTCGAAGCCGGACCGGGCGGCGGACAGAGGTACGCGGATCTCCCGGCCCCAGTGTGCGGCGGTCCGTTCGCTGCCGGGCACCCCCTCGACGCGCGTCCGGCCGAGGTGCGCGCGCCGGCCCGCGGTGTCGACGAGAGCGACGTCCAGCTGCGTGCCGGTGCTGTTCGGCGGGACGATCACCCGCAGCGCGAGGGCCTCGTCGCCCGCCAGGGAGACGGGACGCGCGGGACGTACGGCCACCGTCCCACCCGGGCGCGCCCACGTCAGCGCGACCGCGTCGCGGCCCGGCTCGGGCGAGGCCTCCCAGGAGGCGAAGTGCGGCGACCGGCCGCTCGTGTCGGGCGGCAGACAGGCACGGGCGGGGTCGGGGTCGACCTGGGCGCACAGGCGGCCGCCGGTCACCGTGACCGAGGAATCCGGCAGGAAGGCCGAGGTCCGGTGGGCGCCGACGGCGTGGGTGAGCACGCGCGCGGGTCCGGCCGAGGGCGCGCGACGGCCGGTGCCGTCCAGGAGCGGGCGTACCCGGTCGTCCCCGGCGACGAACAGCCGGGCCGCGGCGGCGATGTACGAGGCGCCCGCGGTCTGCTGCTGCGGGGCGGTGAGCCGGGTCGCGGTGCCGGGCGAGCACACCGGGTCCGTACCGTCCTCGGACGAGAAGTCGTCGAAGGCCGGCGCCTGCGCCTGCCCCGGAGTCCACTCGCTGTTGAAGAAGTTGTGGTTGGCGCCGACCATGTACACCGCGCTGTGCAGCGCGGAGCCGCGGCTGACACCGCGCGTGCCGTCGACGTAGATCTGGCCCTGCAGGTCGGACACGTCGCCGTCGCAGCCGGGCAGGAGCGTCATCGAGGGCACGTCCGGGACCGGGTTCTGGCCGAAGACGGTGGGGCCGATCAGGACGTTGCCGCGAATGTTCCAGCGGACCGGGCCCCGGTGTCCGTCCTGGTCGGCGGGTGGCCGGTAGAGGCTGTCGAGCGCCGCCCGGTTGACGCCTTCGCCGCCCCGGGAGTGGCCGACGAGGAGCACGCGCGACAGGTCGGCGGGCGCCGTGGCGCGGACGGCGGCCGGTGCGCCGGAGCGGTTCTTGGCCCAGTCCGCCCAGCGGGCGAGGTGGTGCCGTACCAGGGACGAGCGGGCCTGCGCGCCGCCGTCCTCCGCGAGGTGGTCCTGCCCGTTGATGCCGTTGGCGGAGACGGAGACCGTCACGTACCCCTGGGAGGCCAGGAGCCGCTGGGCGCGCAGATAGCCCTGGTGGCTCGGGATCGGCCGCGTACCGGCCTCGCAGGGCCAGGCGCCGGTCACCTCCTCCCCTGAGCCGTAGCACGTGCCGTGACGGCCGTGCAGGAACAGCGCGAGCGGCCGTCTGCCCGGGGCGTCGGCAGGTCCCACGACCGTGGCGCGCATCTCCACCGGGGCCGGATATCCGGGCAACTTCACCGATTTCAGGTCGTATTCGCCGCTGACGGTGCGGTACCCGCCGGGCACTCCGGGATCGACCGGGTTGACGGGGAGCGGGGCTTCCCGTGGCGCCGACGGGGCGAGGAGCCGGGCCCCGGGGGCCGGGTCCGGCGCGCCCGCGTCCAGCCGGCGACCGCCGACCATCACCCGCAGCCGCTCCGGCGAACCGATCCGTACGCCGTCGGCCTTCAGCCGGTACGCCTGCCCGTCGGGGGCGGCGGTCGGGCGTCCGAGCAGCCGGTTCCCGGCGTAGAACTCGACGCGGGCGTCTCCCATGGGCAGGGGGGCGGGGGACGTCCAGACCAGCTCCCTGCCGGAGCCCGAGCCGGTGAACCGCCAGCCCTCCGGGAGGCGTTCGGCGTCCGCGGTCCGCGGCGCCTCCGCCAGGGGGCCGGGGTCCGGCTGCGCGTACGCCGGTCCCGGCGCCGCCGTGGCCAGCGCGAGTAACGCCGCGGCCGTGGTCACCACGCGTGTGACACGTATCAAAACGGTCTTCCTCATCCTCGGTGTCGTCGCGGCACCTCGGGTGTCCCTGGTGCCTCTCTCACTGCTCGGAGAGGGCAACTCGGCGTCAGGGGTTGCCTCATGGGGCGGAGGGAGAGGGGGCGGGTGTGGAGAGACGGGGTGGATTTCGGCCACGGGTCTAGGCCGCCACAGCCCTCTTGTTATACGTTCCGTCTAACAGCTTGCTAGACGCCGCGTCTAACAAGCGTGGGTGGCACTCGACGTCTCGATTCAAGGAGCCGCACCATGGCACGCAGCACCGTCCGGCCGGAGACCCAGGACCGGCACGCCGAGCAGGAGGTCGCCCGGCGACTGCTCGACTCGGCCGCGCAGCTGTCGTACGACCCGGTCGCCGAGGTGGACTGGGACACCCCTCTGGACAAGGACTTCCACGGCGCGAGCCCCGAGTGGAGCACGCTCTACGGCACGGCGTACTGGCGCGAGTTGAACGACGCGCAGCAGAAGGAGCTGACGCGGCAGGAGGCCGCCTCGGTGGCCAGTACGGGCATCTGGTTCGAGATGATCCTGCAGCAGATGGTGCTGCGCGACATGTACACCAAGGACCCCACCGACCCGCGCTTCCAGTGGGCGCTCACCGAGATCGCCGACGAGTGCCGGCACTCCGTCATGTTCGCGCGCGGCGCGGCGAAGCTGGGCGCCCCGGCCTACCGGCCGCGCCGGGCGGTGATGGAGCTCGGCCGGGTCTTCAAGACCCTCGCCTTCGGCGAGGCCGCCTACGCCGCGATCCTGGTCGCCGAGGAGGTCCTCGACGTCATGCAGCGGGACTGGATGCGCGACGAGCAGGTGGCGCCCTTCGTCCGGACCATCAACAACATCCATGTCGTGGAGGAGTCGCGGCACATGAAGTTCGCCCGCGACGAGACCCGCAAGCGGCTGCGGCACGCGGGCCCGCTGCGCCGGCACCTCAACGCGTTCGTGATCGCGGTCGCCTCGTACGTCATCGTCACCAGCATGGTGAACCGGAACGTCTACGCGTACGCCGGCCTCGACACGCGGCGCGCGGTCACCGAGGCGAAGGCCAACGAGCACCATCGCTCGCTGATGCGCTCGAGCTGCTCGGGCCTCATGGAGTTCCTGGCCTCGGCCGGGCTCCTCACCAGGCCCGCGCTCTTCTTCTACAAGCGCGCCCACCTGATCTGACCCGAGCCGACCGACCGAGCCGACCCACCGAGCCGACCCATCGAGCCGAGCTGAGCCGACGACATGACCTACGCCATCACCCAGACGTGCTGCAGCGACGCCACCTGCGTCGCCGTGTGCCCCGTCAACTGCATCCATCCGACGCCGCAGGAGCGTGCCTTCGGCAGCACGGAGATGCTCCACATCGACCCGAAGGCCTGCATCGACTGCGGCGCCTGCGCCGACGCCTGCCCGGTCGACGCGATCTTCCCGGTGGACAGCCTCTCCACGGAGCAGCGGCCGTACGCGGACATCAACGCGGCGTACTTCGCGGACCGGGAGCCCGAACCCGTAACCCCCGGACCGAACTTCCACGCCTGGGGCGCGCCGGCCTTCGAGCGCAGCCTGCCGTCCGACTTCGCGCCGCTCCGGGTCGCGGTCGTCGGCACCGGCCCGGCCGGGATGTACGCGGCCGAGGATCTGCTCCTGCACACCGACGCCGAGGTCACCCTGGTGGACCGGCTGCCCGTGGCCGGCGGTCTGGTCCGCTACGGCGTGGCGCCCGACCACCCGGCGACGAAGAAGGTGGGCGACACCTTCTCCCGCTTCCACCGCCATCCGCGGGTACGGATGCACCTGGGCGTCGAGATCGGCAAGGACGTCACCGCGGAGGAGCTCGCCGCGCACCACGACGCGGTCGTCTACGCCGTGGGGGCCTCCGCCGACCGCCGGCTCGGGATCCCGGGCGAGGACCTGGCGGGCTGTGTCCCGGCGACCGCGTTCGTGTCCTGGTACAACGCCCACCCCGAGGTCGCGCCGGACACGGTCGACCTGTCCGCCGAGCGTGTCGTCGTGGTCGGCAACGGCAACGTCGCCCTCGATGTCGCCCGCATCCTCGTGATGGATCCGCGGACGCTCGCCGGCACCGACATCGCCGACCACGCGCTCGCGGCGCTGCGCGCCTCGCGGGTGCGCGAGGTGGTCGTGCTCGGGCGGCGCGGCCCCGAGCACGCCGCGTACACCGCGTCCGAACTGCTCGCGCTCACCCACCTGCCCGGCGTGGAGCTGGTCGTCGACGACCACGATCCGCGGACCGGCGCGGCGATCGACGCCGCGGAGCCCTGCGACAAGGCGGCGCTACTGCGGGGAGTGACGCGCGAGACCGTGGACTGGTCGCGTACGCCGACGGCTTCGTCCGCTCGTCGCATCGTGCTCCGGTTCCACTCCGCGCCCGTGGCGCTGCTCGGGGACGACGGCCGTGTGCGGGGCGCGCGCGTGACGGACGGTCAACGGGAGTCGGAGGTGCCGGCCGGCCTGATCGTGCGGGCGATCGGCTACCGCGGTGTGCCGGTGCCCGGGCTGCCCTTCGACCCGACGACCGGCACCGTGCCGCACGAGCGCGGCCGCGTCGCCGGGATGCCGGGAACGTACGTGGTCGGCTGGATCAAGCGCGGCCCCTCGGGCGGCATCGGGGCCAACCGGACCTGCGCCGCCGAGACGATCGGCACGCTCCTGGCCGACGCCGTCGCCGGCGCCCTGCCCGCGCCGACCCGCACCCTCCAGGCCTTTCGGCGCCTGACGCGCAGGCGCGGCGGGCAGGTCGTCGACGCCCGGGGACTGGCCGCCATCGACCGGGCCGAGGTGGCGCGCGGGCGCGCGGCGGGCCGGCCACGGGTCAAGCTCGGCACCGTGCCCGAACTGGTCGCGGCGGCGAAGGGCGGTCGCCTGCGACGGACGAGGTGAGCAGGACGAGGTGAGCAGGAGGAAGTGAGCAGGAGGAAGTGAGCAGGACGCGCCGAGCCGGACACGCCGAACCGGGCGGCGCTCGGCTCAGTCGACGACCTTCTGCCACGCCGTGGTGCCGAGCAGCCCGGTCTCACCGATGTCCAGGCCGCCCTCCGGCTCCACCGTCTGGCGCTCCGCCCCGGCGGCCGGGCCGATCTCCACGTACACGCCACTCCCCCGCAGGCTCGCGGCGTCGACGGCGGAGTAGCGCCAGACGAACACACTGCGCGCGGACTCCCCGGGCTTCAGCGTCACGGGGTGCGGTCCCGGGTCGTCGAGCCGGGTGATCGGCTCCGGCCCCTTGAGCACGGTGACGTCCATGCGCGCGCGGTTCACGTCGCGTACCCGCACATCGGGGTAGCCGTTCAACCGCTGCTCGCGGACACCGCAGTTGGTGAGGGTCACGGGCATGGAACGCAGCCCCATGGCGGCGTTCACCATGCCGGTCGTCACCCGGACGCCCGTGGACGGGCAGCCCTGCGGGCCCGTGGGGGCGGGCGACGCGCCGGGACGCGGACCGGTGATGGGCGGCTCGGCCGGGGCAGCGGTCACCGACGGCTTCGGCCGCGCGCCCGCTCCGGTCCGGGCCGGATCGGCCTCTCGGTCGAGTTCGGCGCCGAGGCCGCACCCGGTGGTGAGAACGGCGGCCGCCGCCAAGCTCAGGGCGAGTCTCGTGGGTATGGCCGTCATGCGCGGTCACTCGAACCGTGTGGTGTCGCCCGCCCCGCGGCGTACGACCTCCGGCTCGCCGCTCGAGAAGTCGATGACCGTCGTCGGCTCCGTACCGCAGTCGCCCGAGTCGACCACGGCGTCCACCGCGTGGTCGAGGCGCTCCTTGATCTCCCAGCCCTGGGTCATCGGCTCGTCCTCGCCGGGCAGGAGCAGCGTGCTGGACAGGAGGGGCTCGCCGAGTTCCTCGACGAGGGCCTGGGCGACGACGTGGTCGGGGATCCGGACGCCGACCGTCTTCTTCTTCGGGTGCAGCAGCTGACGCGGCACCTCCTTCGTCGCGGGCAGGATGAAGGTGTAACTGCCGGGCGTCGCCGCCTTGATCGCGCGGAACACGTCGTTGTCGACGTGCACGAACTGACCGAGCTGCGCGAAGTTCTGGCACACCAGGGTGAAGTGGTGGCGGTCGTCCAGGTCGCGGATGGAGCGGATCCGGCCGATGCCGTCACGGCTGCCGAGCCGGCAGCCCAGCGCGTAGCAGGAATCCGTGGGGTACGCGACGAGCGCGCCGGAGCGGATGCTGTCGGCCACACTGCTGATGGTGCGCCGCTGGGGGTTCTCGGGGTGTACGTCGAAGTACTTCGCCATGCGGGCAGTCTAGGTTCCCGGCGGGTCCGGCCCGGGACGGCGGGCCGGTGCGGGGTCACCGCACGTTCGGGCGGGGGCGCGGGGGCCTCAGGCGGCGAGGCCGAGCTCCTGGCGCACGACGATCGCGTTGAGCCGGATCGTGTACGGGGCGACGTCCGAGAGCTCCAGGGCGCCCACCTTCTCCTTCTCCAGACCGACCGTCACATCGATACAGAAGGCGATCGCGTACAGGTACCCGCCGGTCTCCTCGTCCTGCAGGGCGAAGAACAGGTCGCGGTAGTAGCTCGTGCGGTCGGTGGCCTCCTCGTGGTACGAGAGCCCGGGCTCGCCCTCCTGTGCGGCGAGGCCCGTGAACGCGCGGGCGAGCTCCTGCTCGATGGTGTCCCAGAAGGAGGCGTCGGCGAGCTCGCCCGGAAGGGCCTGGCGGACGGCCTCCTTGAGGGAGAGCACCATGACCATGACGGGGGCGTGCTCCTGGAGGCCCCAGCCGCGGACCATCTTCACGATGTCGCTGTCGGGGATGGCGGCGGCGGCCTGCCGGATGTTGTCGAAGTCGAAGTTGACGGTCGCCGGGGCGATCGCCTCCTGGAACAGCCGGTCCACGGCCCGGGCCTGGTCGAGATGGTCCGGGCCCACCTCGATGACGGTCTTGAAACTGGCGGTCATGACTCCTCCTGCGGTGTCAGGGTGATCAAGAGGGGTCAGTATGCCGAGCCGGCCCGCGCGCGGCGACGGCGTCCCGCCGTACGGACGGCGGCGGCGTCGTCTGGCGGCCGGCAGCCACGGTCTTGTCGCTCTGCCGACTTTCGCTGACAGTACGGGGATGGCGATCGTTGTGCTGGTGGGCACGCTGGACACCAAGGGGCTCGAGTACGGATGGCTGCGCGAGCGGCTGCTGCGCCACGGGGTCGAGGTCCTCGTGGTCGACACGGGGGTGATCGGTACCGCGCGGATACCCGCCGACGTCCCGCGCGACGCGGTGGCCCGGGCGGCCGGGACGGAACTGACGCGGTTACGGGACGAGTCGGACCGCGGCGCCGCCGTCACGGCCATGGCGCGCGGCGCGGCCGAGATCGTGCGGCGGCTGCACGCGGAGGGCAGGCTCCACGGGGTGCTCGCCCTCGGCGGCAGCGGCGGTACGTCGATCGCGACCCGCGCGATGCGGGCGCTGCCGCTCGGGGTGCCGAAGGTGATGGTGTCCTCGATGGCCTCGGGCGATGTCGCGCGCTACGTCGGCTCCTCGGACATCACGATGATGTACAGCGTGGTCGACATCGCCGGGGTCAACCGGCTGTCGGCCCCGATCCTGGCGAACGCCGTCGCCGCCGTCGCCGGTATGGCGCGGGGTTTCGCCGCCGCGGCGGCGCGGCCGGCCGGCCACCTCGGGGGCGACAGGCCGATGATCGCGGCGAGCATGGCGGGCGTGACGACCCCCGGCGTCGACGCGGCCCGCGAGCGGCTGACCGAGCACGACTACGAGGTGCTGGTCTTCCACGCGAGCGGGTCCGGGGGCCGGACCCTCGAATCGCTGGCGGAGCAGCGGACGTTCGCGGGCGTCCTGGACCTGACGCTCTGTGAGCTCGCCGACGATCTCTGCGGCGGCATCCTGACGGCGGGTCCCGACCGACTGCTCGCCGCCGGGCGCGCGGGGGTTCCGCAGGTGGTGAGCCCGGGCGCGCTGGACCTGGTGAAGTTCGGCCCGCCCGACACGGTCCCGGCGCACATGCGGACGCGCGACGTACGGGTGCACAACCCGTCCATCACGGTCGTGCGGACGACGGCCGGGGAGTGCGCCGAACTCGGGACGCGGGTCGCGGCGAAACTGCGGACCGCCACCGGCCCGGCGGCGGTGTGCCTGCCGCTGCGCGGGCTCTCCACCCTGGGGGCGCCGGGCGGCCCGTACCACGATCCGGCCGTGGACGAGGCTCTGTTCAGCGCGGTCCGGGACGGGCTGAGGGGCAGCGCCGTCGAGGTCGTCGAGATCGACACGCACCTCAACGACCCGTCGTTCGGCCGCGCGGCCGCGGATCTGCTGCACCGCCTGATCGAGGGAGGGGGCGCCTAGCCAGGGCCTGTCCGGCGGATCATGGCCGGGCCGGGGCCGGCCTCGGTCGGATCAGTCGACCTCCTGGAGGAGGGTCGCCTGGTTGGTGCCCTCGATGACACCGCCGCGCCACGGCGCCGACAGCGAGAACGGCGACCGCGTGGACGACCCGTCCGAGGACGCGCTGTTCATGCTGATCAGCGAACTCAACGACTCCGACAACACCTTCGTCGTCATTCAGCCCGACGAGGACGACCCCCTCTGGTTCGCCTCGGTGGCCGTCCTGGACGAGGGCGGCTACGAGGTCGTCCGACGCCACACCACCCGCAACGAGCACGAGGTCACCACGGCGACCAGCGTCAGCGACATCGCCCGTGACCTCACCATCTGGATGGCCGCCCGCGCCTTCCCCGGACGGCCGACCAGCCAGGTCACCGACCTCT